>JAAWNY010000098.1 GCA_022799175.1 Lachnospiraceae bacterium
CTAAAATCGAAACGAAAATATACAAACTCGCTCCGCTCAGACAGTGTATATTTTCGTTTCAACGCTAAATTCAGGGATTTAAGGACTTCTAAATCTCTGTAAAGTCAAAATCCACAGACCATTTTCGATTGCTTCTCTCCCCTCTTTCTTGGCTGATTTTCTCATTTTATTATCTAAATGACATTGCTTCTTCCATCCATATTTTTTGTTCCATACTCTTTATTCTGGAAACAAAAAAAGACAAAAAACACCGTAAAATCGGTGTTTTTTGTCTTTTCCTAGCTGGGCTACAAGGATTCGAACCTTGAAATGACGGAGTCAGAGTCCGTTGCCTTACCATTTGGCGATAGCCCATCGCTACAACGAAATCTATTATACATAAAAGAGTCTATTCCGTCAAGTACTTTTTTTAATTTTTAAAATATTTTTTACATATTCTCTTATTTATTCTGAAGTCTCTTCTATACGCTCTTCTTCACTGCCTGATTCTTCCCGCACCTCTGTGGTGTCTTGTATGTCTGACTCTTCTTCTGTGATGGATTCCGTCATGGACTCTCCTGTAGAAGATTCTGTCACGGATTCTATTTCACCTGTCTCCTCTCCCGCTGTAATCTCATCTTCTGCTGTCTCCGTTTCCCCTAACTCATCCATAAACTCATTCTCCGCCCCATCCGCAACTTCCGGCTTTTCAAAATACCCCTTTACCGTGGTAGATACATTGCCATCTCCTGCAGTCAAACCTCCCAGAACAAAAATATATCCTCTACCGCCTTCTAAGCCGCTTACCTCAAAGGAACATTCATTGCGGGATGCCTCATCAATCATGGCGGCGTAAGAATTTCCCTCTTCATCGCGCACTACAACCGATGGATTCTTCCATTTTACCCGACCCATAAAATATACGTAAACCATATCATCTTCAAAATCCACATAATCGATTTCTACTAGCTCTTCCTCTTCTGTCTCTGGTTCCGTAATCGGTTCTTTTGTAGTCTCCGGTATTGTAGTCGTCTCAACTTCTGTAGTTGACGTCTCGGTGGTCTCTATCTCTGTGCTGCTCTCATCTGTAGAGATTACCTCTGTACTAGTCTCTGTCTCCACAATCGCTGTAGTCTGAGGCGCAAGCTCTGTCTCCTTCACCTGATCTGCCAACTCTCCCAACTCATAAGAGCTCTCTGCAATCTTTCGAGCTATTTCTTCCATAGACAGAGAGGCTAACTCTTCCATGTCGTCAATATTCAGGCTTTCATTCTGATCAATCAGTTCCTTAAGAAAATATGCCTTGCCATAAGAAATATCATACTGCCGGGCAAGCGCTTCCATCTCTTCATCTTCAATCACTTGTTGATCATAGACCACGGCTTCCACCTGATTTTCCTTCAGTGTTTGCTCGATATCTCCCACTACACTGGCACGCAGTTCCCGGGCTTTACGCACACTATCATTGCTTACTGTCACCAGAATCGCATTTTCCAAATCATCCAGATAACCATGCGTCACCATGGAACCTACTACGGCATTGACTGCTACATTCAACTCCACGCCTTTCAGATCCATATCCTGAATGATATTCTCCGCCTCTGTATTCAAAGCTTTGGCTTCCAATACCCGCTCCTTGCGGTTAATGGAAAGCTCTATACTGGGATTCACATCAATGCCAATCACGGACTCTATCTTCCGGTTCTCCAAATGATAATGAAATGTCCCACCTCCCATAAGCGTCAGACATATACAGGCCGCCACTGCTACTCCCATCCCCCGCATCCGTCTCTGAAGGCGCAAAATAGTCGTTTGATCCTGCTGCTTTGGCACCGGATCCTGCGGCATGGAAAGATCAAGCCGATCCAGTATATTCGGAGTGAGAGTATCCACAGCTGATTTTAAATGCAGTTCAATCTGTCTGGTATTTAATTGTATGATATCCGCATCCTGCTTCACCCTGCTCACTCCTCTCTTAAATATTGTTTCAGTTTTTTAATCGCACGATTATATTTTGACAGCACAGTAGCCAACGGCATTTGCAGATCCGCCGCAATTTCCCGATGTTTCAGTCCCGCTGACGCATGAAGTAGCACAATTTGCCTCTCATCTTCTTTTAGTACCTCAAGAGCGGACCTCAACACCATAGCGTCCGCCAGATTCTCCAGCGGAAGGCAGACTTCTCCCGTCTCTTCTCCATTCAACTCATCCAATCCCATATCTGCCTGTCGCTTCTGATCTCGAAATTTCATATAACACAGGTTCCGGGCAATTGTAAAAATCCACGCCAGCGGCTTGCCCTGGGAATGATAAGAAGCGGCAGACGTCCATATCTTCAGATAAGTTTCCTGCATCACCTCTTCTGCATCCTGGGGATTCTTAAGAATCGATAATATGAAGCTGTAAACGGTTCGATCCGTGTTATGGTATAGCTGGCGAAATGCCTCTGAATCACCAATACCAACCCGATTTAAAAGTTCCTCGTCGCTCAATCGAATACCCTTTCTGATAGTTTAATGCAACAAAACCAATTCTTATTGCACCATCTGCTAAAGTTTTTATTACCAATCTCTTCCATCTATCGCTCCATGCAATAGGTACACTCTGCGGTAATCATACCACAATACCGCTCATCTCGTTCCTTCAAAAGCTGGCAGACCGCCTCTTTACAGTCTTTTTGCATCTGTTCTGTATAATCACGGGGCACTACCAAATCAAAAATCAGATTCACACAATGCTCGCTTTCTGCTATCCGAAAATCGTGCATCGTCAATCTCTCATCCAGATTCATCAGAATCTCTTCCGTCATCTGACGCAGCCTGCGGACTCGTATGTCCTTTACTTCCACCGGATCCATGTGAATCACCAAAAAAATCCCCAGCTCTTTCGCAGCTTCCCGCTCAATCCGATCTACAATCTCATGAGATACTTCAATGTCTACATCGCTGGGTACTTCTGCATGAATAGAAGCCATGCTCCGCCCTGGGCCATAATTATGGACAATCAGATCGTGACTTCCCATAATTCCTTCATAGTTATTGACAAAATCCATAATTCTCTGATACATTTCCGGATCAATGGGTTCTCCGATAAGAGGCTTTAGCGTATCTTTGGCTATATTAAATCCAGCAATCATAACCAATACGGAAACAACTACTCCCACCAATCCATCAATGTTCACATGCCAAATTCTAAACACAATCATAGATAAAATTGTGGCAGATGTGGCCGCTACATCTCCCAAAGAATCTGCTGCTGTGGCTGTCATTACTTTAGAGTGAACCCTTTTCCCCAGCTTTCCATTAAATAATGCCATCCACAGCTTTACAGCTACTGACAGAACCAGGATTATCACTGGCACCATCCCAAATGTCAGCTCTTGCGGGTGCAACAGTTTTCCCACAGATGTCTTTAGTAGCGAAACCCCCACTTCAATTACAATAAAAGCTACAATAAAAGCAGCAATATATTCGATCCGGCCATGACCAAAGGGATGATTCCCATCTGCTGGCTTCTGTGCCATCTTCACTCCCACAAATCCTACAATGGAGGAAGCAGCATCAGACAGATTATTAAAGGCATCTGCCATAACCGAAATACTTCCTGTTATGAATCCGATAGCTGTCTTTACGGCAAACAACAGCAGATTGCAGCAAATTCCTACTACTCCTGCCAAAAGTCCATATGCTGTGCGAATTTCCGGCTGTTCTGTCTGATCATAATTCTTAATAAATTTTTTTACTAAAAACTCTGTCATAAACTTTTAAAATTCTCCATTTTTCTGATGCGAAAGCTTATGATACGTCTAAATGTCCGATTCCTACTCCCAGTGGATAAGAATACTCTACCTTTATCAAAGACAATCCTTCTGCTGGAGCTGTAAAACCAGCCATTTTCCGATCTCTTGCCTCTAAGATATAAGACATCTGCCAAGGCAGACGTTTCCCCTGACCTACCTCAATCAGCGTCCCGGTCAGAATCCGGACCATATGCTGCAAAAATCCATCCCCCCAAAAGGTCATTATCACCAGACTGTCCCCTGGCTCTTGATTAATGGCAATCCTTCGAATAGTCCGGATGGTGGATTTCTTCATTTTGGGATTTCCGCAAAAGCTTTTATAGTCATGAGTACCACACAACAATTCTGCCGCTTCTTGCATCACCCGAATATCCAAAGCGTCCCCCAATCTATATTGCATTCTTCTCTGAAATACATCCCTTTTTTCTCTTGTTTCAATCTGATATCTATATACCTTTTCTATTGCCTGCAAGCGACTGTGAAATCGTTCTGGTACGCGTTCTGCTTGCAGTATGGCAATATCCTCTGGCAAATATCGGTTCAGATAGCTCATTATCTTTCCTGGTTCCCATTCTTGGCGTAAATGAAAATTTGCCACCTGGCCCAATGCATGTACTCCGGCGTCTGTTCTTCCGGAACCATGCACTTCAACCGGATATCCTGCCATTCTTTCTAGTACTAGTTCCAGTTTTCCCTGAATCGTATTCGTCGTATTTCCCTGTTTCTGCCAGCCGTTATACCGAGTTCCTTCATACTGCAGGATTATCTTATAATTGTACCCCAAAATGTGCCTCTCCTATTCTCCATGCCAATATCGCCAAATCTACAAAATTCCCTGCAAAAATACTGCAACAATCATCAATGGCAGCACAAATTTCAGATACGCATGCACCCAGACCGGAAGCTTCAGCCCTTTTCCCTCATTAGCCTCTCGACGGTAATTATCCAACCCCCATCCAAACTTCCAAGTGCAAAACAGAAGATACACCAAAGAGCCTAAAGGCAAAAGTAAATTGCTGACAATAAAATCTTCCAAATCTAATACCGAACTCCCCGCCCCCAACGGTTCAAACCCGCTTAATATATTATATCCCAATGCACAGGGAAGTGACAGCAAAAGCAATGCTATCAAGTTTAAAAGAGCCGCCTGCTTTCTTTCCTGATTAAACAAGTCCATACAACATGCAATGATATTCTCAAAGACTGCTATCACCGTAGAAAATGCTGCAAAAGACATAAACAAGAAAAACAGGCTCCCCCACACTCTTCCTCCGGTCATAGAAACAAATACATTTGGTAGTGTAATAAAAATCAGACTCGGCCCACTGTCTGGATTCACTCCAAACGCAAAACAGGCCGGAAAAATGATCAATCCTGCTGTAATGGCAACAAATGTATCCAATACTGCCACATTAACAGCCTCACCTAGCAAAGTATTCTCTTTTTTCAGATAGCTACCAAAAATTGCCATCGCACCAATTCCCAAACTCAAGGTAAAAAACGACTGATTCATTGCTGCTACGATCACATTTCCTATGCCAACTTCTGCCATTTTCTTGAAATCTGGGTAGAGGTAAAACTTCAGTCCATTGATGCCTCCCTCCAAAGTCAGACCACGCACTGCCATCACAATCATCAGGGAAAGCAGTCCCATCATCATTATCTTAGTAATCCGTTCCACTCCTTTTTGAAGTCCCATCGAGCAAATAAAAATTCCCAATACCACTACTACAATCATCCAAAATACATTGATTCCCGGAGATGCTAGCATTTCTCCAAAAGCTTCTCCTACTTGTTCTACAGGCAAGTCAGCAAACTTCCCAGTAAAAAAAGAATAAAAATAATATAACATCCATCCCGCCACAGTAGTGTAAAACATCATCAACATATAATTACCGGCCATCGCTACATAACCGTGAAGATGCCAGAAAGTTCCTGGTTTTTCTAATTCCCGATACGCCTTCACTGGGCTTTTCCTGCTTGCACGTCCAACTGCGAACTCCATAGAAAGCACAGGTACCCCCATGATTGCCAGAAACAGCAAATAAAACAACACAAAGGCCCCTCCCCCATTCTGTCCTACCACATAAGGAAATCTCCATACATTGCCAATTCCGATGGCGCATCCGGCAGACAATAATAAAAATCCCATTCTTGATCCAAATGTTTCTCTTTGATTCATTTGTACTTCCTCCTTAACGTTTTTAAGTCAGTCTTCAAATTTTTTAAATAGCCCTTTCTCTATGACACAAAAAAACCAGCGCCATGGTTGTAAAACCGTATCGCCATTGCGCTGGTTCTCTTCTTTTGGCTTTTCGTTTATTCCTTATCCCATTCGGATAATTGCCTCTGTGATCAGCTTTTTAAATTTAGGAGCTACCTGATCCGCAGTTTCTTTTACTTCAATATGGCTCAAAGGCTGCTCTGTCATTCCACAAGCCATATTGGAAATGCAAGAAATACCACAGATCCTCATCTTCATGTGATTAGCCGCCACTGCTTCACAAGCCGTACTCATGCCAACCGCATCCGCTCCCAAAATCCTGCACATTTTCACTTCCTGGGGAGATTCGAAATTTGGTCCGGTCAATTGCAGATATGTTCCTTCCTGAAGCAGAATTTTCAAATCATGAGAAACCTCCCGCAAAATTTGGGACAAGTTTTCATCATATATATGACTCATATCCGGGAATCTTTCTCCTAATTCCTCAACGTTTGGTCCGATTAAAGGCGACGGCACAAAACTGGCAATCTGTCCCGTAATCATCATAAAATCTCCGGCATGAAAATTATAGTTTACTCCTCCTGCTGCATTTGTCAAAAACAGAATCTCTGCCCCCATCATCTTCATCAGACGAATCGGTAACACTACCTCTTCCATTGGATAGCCTTCATAAAAATGAACGCGCCCTTGCATAATCACTACCGGAACATTGCCCACATAGCCAAAAACAAAACGTCCTTTATGTCCACTCACTGTTGAAACCGGAAATCCTGCAATATCATGATAATCCAAGGTTGACACAATCCGAATTCCATCTGCATAATCCCCTAATCCGGAACCTAATACCAAAGCTACCTTTGGCTGAAGAGGAATCTGTTCCCGAATACTCTCATAACAATTTTTCAAACGCTCATATACTTTTGCCATTGCCTGCCCTCCTCTATCTGTTTTATCAGCATTCTGTTCTATAAAACATTATAACCGATATTTCAGAAAAACAAAACCCATTCTTTTATAAATTCTGACAAAAATATACTCAAAAAAGTCCAGTAAACACTGGACTTCTCAAAAGCGACAGACGGGACTCGAACCCGCGACCCCGACCTTGGCAAGGTCGTACTCCACCAACTGAGCCACTGTCGCATATAAAAGCTAATACAATCAGCATATACCCTCAAAACCACATATTGAAATCATCCATTCTTCTTCTTCGCAGTATCTCTACTGCTCCCTCCGACCTTATTAGGTTAAGCCCTCG
>JAAWNY010000099.1 GCA_022799175.1 Lachnospiraceae bacterium
CCTGGGAGTCGCCTCCACCGGACGTTATCCGGCATCCTGCCCTGTGAAGCCCGGACTTTCCTCACCTGCGGCCTTTCGGCACTTGCAGCCGCGATTGTCTGTGCTACTCATTGCCCTTTATTTTAACATGAGATATTAAAAAAGTAAATAGGCATGCTCGGCTTTACTTTCTATGTTTTTTTCACCAATTTCCTCTATCGCCTTCACACATTAACACTTTGTTCGCATAATTCACTTACAATTACATCTGGCGCTGTCTGCTCATACAAATGTGTAAGGTCTTTCTCCATTTGTATCCAGCCAAATGCAAAAGTTAAACCATTCTAACGAATCACTTTAATTTAAAACTCCCCTTTGCCTCCAGATATTTGCCATACACCTTTGTGCGTACCATATATTTGTATTTCTTCTTCCTCTTTAGCGGAAAGGAAGATTTGTTCCTTCTGATAGACCGCTTGCGCCAGTCCTTGATGATTTTCTGCACGTTAAACTTCAAGGCGACTTTTTCTTTTCGCTTGCTCTTTTCCGTCACCTTCTTTCGCAGAAATCTTCGATATTTTTTCTGCTTCTTATCATATAAATATAATTCTATATAGGTGAAATCCTGATTGGTAGGGTTTTGCAATGTGGCATGCAATATGGCGTTCTTTTTTGACACCTTGTTTTTCTTTTTTTCAAGGGTCAATTTGGGATTGGTGGGCAGTTTTTCAAAAGTTAATGTTTTTAACGCATCGGGCACCTTGTTTTCTTGTCCTACAGCAGGCACATAACCAATCACCCTCACATACATTCCGTCTATAAAAAAATGCAAATACACGGATACGGTTTCTGTATTCGTATCCCAATATTTTATATACGTATTTCCCTGTACGCAATCTACGGTGATATGATTTCCTAACTGCAGTTTCCTTTTAAAATAAAGTTCATTTCCGCTATAGGACCCTTCTGGGTAATCATTTGTGCTGGTATATTCATATTTTTTGTTTAATTCTTTAATATAGTCCCTTTTTTTGACAAGTTCTACGATATCTTCTGAATAATAAGACTCTTCCTTGCAGTCCTTTACAGGGTACACATACATTTTCAATGAGAGATTTCCTTTGATGAATTTATAATTTACTGCAATGTCTTCATATCCCCAACACACATTATCCAATACCGCATCGCTAATCTGTGGCGCCAAAAGGTAGCCTTGTTCGTCTTTATATGCCTTGATAAATCTATCCTGTACATATCCCGATTCTTTTTGATCATGTAGCCACCAGACAAAATCCCGTGGAACCTCATGTTTAAATGCAGTATCCAATGGTGGTCTTGCTAATGCTTTTTGATTAGAAATGATACATGTTATTATCATCATGCAGCTAATAAATATACTAATTTTTGTTTTCATTCATACTCCTTCCTGTTGCAAGTGCTATTTGCTTTTTAAGGCATACACCATTTTTGCATATATGCATTGATATCTGCCTTGCAGTCCAGACAAAATATGGTATTCCAATTCGTTTTATTATATGAAAAAAAATATTTGACTTGTTCCAGCATAAGGCAATTTTTATATTTTGTTTTTAAATGAGGCAGATAGCATATCACGCAATTTTTATTTTTACATTTTCCATTTTCGTAATCCTCATAACAATAGTGATCTGGCGCATTTAAATTATGCGCTATCTCATGTTCATAGATATACGTCATTCGGTCTCTAAAATCATTTTCTGAAGGCGTATCTAGCATCATGATTACATGATATGATGGATATGTAAAACTTCTGTTGTTATGGATCTTCGATTTGTCCCTGTGCGTATCATGTCCCGTCCACATCACGATCAACTTGTTTGCTGCAGTATTTCCGGTGGAATATTTATACCGAAAGTCCGCCGTAACCTTATCCTGTTCCGTATGGTCATCCGCTCCATGCAGACATGGCTTCTCAATGGAGGATTTCGTCAATCCATGGTAGCAGCATTTCTTGCAGATATCCATCTGGGAGGTAATCTGGATGGGTTCCGGAATCGTCAGCCACAACCCGAAGGCATCCCGGTAAAATTCCTGGACGGCCCTAGTGGCTTCCTTCATCCTGGTCACGCCGCTACTTCCATATCTGGTCAAGAATCCCTCGTCATAATAGTTCTTCACCTGCATCCTATAACCCTTTATGACGTTGACTGTCTTGGAATAGGTATTGTTGCTCTCATTGGATTCATTGCACACATTTCTGGCATCCAAGGTGACCTTCATCGTGTAGCTTCCCGCCTTCTGGGGCTGCCAATCCAGCCTCACCGTGCTGGGAGTCTCCCCTTTGAATGCCGGTGTGGAGACATATTTGGCATAGGCTAAGGTGCCGTTGCTGTCATACATTTGGAAGAGAGTATCCGTGGCGAGGGCGTTGCCGCAGGAACTGAAAATGCTTACGGTAAAGGGGTTTGCCGCTACCGTGGAGACGGTATAGTGCTTCATTCCCCTGATCTGCATGTCTGGCAGCAGTTGGGCGGCAGGCACTTTTTTAAGCCTCCACTTCTTCTTCTCCTCTCTGGTGTAAGAGGAAAAGCGGGCATCTGCGCCACTGGCCTTGCTGCCGCCGGCGATAGATAATGCATCCAGGTCCTGAGAGATTTTAGAAAGAATGCGATATGTTCCCGTGCTGTCATTGTTCTTTACTATTTTATACCGAATGGGGTCTCCCGTGCCGCCAGCCCATATGTTTGCATTCATGGATCCGTCGCTGGATTTCACAGTCCTGAGATAACCAGTCCCGCCATAGTAGCGGTTGGCCAGGCAATAATAGCCATTTGCCAGCCCCCTCACAGTCCATTGCTGCTTCATGGTATGGGCGGCAGTCTGCTGTATCACATTGGCATTCTGGTCATTGACGGCCAGATGCAAGTCGCTGTGCAGGTTTTGGAGATAATAAGTCCCATCGCCAATAGATGTATCCTCTGTGTAGTCGATTTTGATGCAAGGTCTCTTCGAGGCAGTTCCATGGTTCGTGGTACAGATATCCTTTCGCCCCTGGGTGTTGGAATCGGGCATTAATGTAATCCCATATCTCTGTGAAAAGCCGCCTTCCCCTAAGATATCGGACAGCCAGCTTTTAGCGCAGGAGGTTATGGCAAATTCATAATAGCCAGATTTTTTCATTGTATGGGAACTCAAGGCGCCGCCTGATTTCCCTGGCCGATTGTTCCATGTAATGGTGGAACTCCCCCAGGTATCCGCCGTGTCATAGGCGAGGATTTTAGAGGAGTAGGTGGTGCCGGAGCCCTCGTATACCCGCAGGGCGGCTCGGGTAATGTTCCTTGGATTGATATAAATATACCGATGCATGCTTTTTGTCTGGAAATACCCAAAACCCACGCCATAATTGTCGCTCACTTTGCCTATTTCGGCATAGGCATTTCCGCCGAAGTTCTGGGAAGGCTTCTTACTGTATATGGGCGCATCATAGATATCCTTGTTTGGAGTGATGGATGGGTCTACCAATACAGGATACTGGGTGGTTTCGCTCTCTAGGAATTTTTGATCCAGGACATAGGTCAGAATGTAACAGTCCCGGTCGGCTTGCTGGATGCGGTACGTGTTTTCAAAGGACAAATGATCCGCATCATCCGGCTCCCCCACATAAGAATCCCTGATAAACAATTTTCCCAAAGTATAGACGACCTCGCCACCTTCGTCCAGAAAGGAAATCTGCTGTCCCTCCCTCTGGTCCGGCATCAAACCCGGTGCCTTGACGTGAAAGGAAAATTCGTATTTCCCTTTATTTTCATGGATCAGGATATTTTCTTTCACGCCCTCGCTCTGGGGAATATACTGCAAGTCATATCCCTGGCCGAACGCATCTCCATATTCTGCCACCTTCTCTTCCTCCCCGAGGAATTTCACCGTCTTTTTCCTGACGGGAACTTCCTTCTCCCCCATGGGAGAAAAGGATAGGGAAGATTCTTCTTGATTCATAATCGTCACGTATTCCCGACTGTTTTCGGGAAGGTAAACCTTTATGGCATTATCCTTATTTTCATAGGCATATGAATCATTTCCAGAAATGATTTCGTTTGACTGCATGAAGTCATTATCAATAAATTTTATTTCGTTTTCTTCTTTGTCATAATATTTTACGGGTGATTCAAACACATGCAATGTTTTGCTTTGATCTTTGTTAACCGTGGTGAAGGAATGCAGGTCCAGATTATCCACGCCATCGATATCTTTTACTTCTTCTGATTTTACATTGGCATTTTCCAATAGTTCTTCCGGAACATCCGACAGGGAAAAGTCCGTATTCTCGATTAATTCCTGTTCCTTTTTGGAGGGTATGCCCGATAATGGGTTATCTTGCTCCGCTCCATCTGCTCTCAGTGCTTTGCTTGTTTTCCTTGAGGTCTTTGTCACATCCTTCGCTTGCTTCTGGCTTTGCTTTCCGGCAGCCCCCTGAGAGATTCTGAATGGACCCATAGATGGTATCATCAGTGCCATGCAGCATAATAACGCTGTCCATTTTCTGTTCATCATTGAAGTGTTCTCCTTTTCCTTTGAAATATATTGATGAAGCCGAAACACTCCTTAAATGCTAAGGATGGTGGGCGTTTTCCACCCACCATCCTCTATTGAGAGCCAAACAATGTCTCCCTTATTTAAATTTCTTATAGGATGTCTTTTTCAGCAATTTCTTATTGGCCTTTTTCGCCGCACCCTTCACCTTGATCTTCTTCTTGCATCCCTTGAAGGAATTCTTCGCCGCCTTGGATAATTTCGCCTTGCAAGTCAGACTGCTCAGTTTCTTGCATTTCCCAAATGCCCCGCTGGTAATCACCTTGATTTTCTTATTCAGAGTAATGGAAGCGGCCTTTGCACCATAAAATGCCTTCTTGCCAATGGCGCTCACTGCATATGATGCCCCGTCCGAAGCCTTTACGGAACTGGCAAGGGAAAGCTTCTTTGCAGACTTCCCCTTCTTGGTCAGCCCCGTCAGCGTGACAGTTCCCTTCCCTGAGTCCGCCACCTTGCTCACCTTGTATTTGTAATTTCCGGAAGCGAAGGATAGATGATGAGAAACTGATTGTGAAAGGAATCCGTTTCAGTCTGGAACAGGACGAAATACAGGTTGACTGCGCTTATGACGGTGAGGAGGCATTGGAATTTGCACGCAATAACCAGTATGACATTATTTTGTTAGACGTGATGCTGCCTAAGCTGACAGGATTTGAAGTCTGCCAGCAGATCAGAGAGTTTTCCAATGTACCCATTATCATGTTGACGGCCAGAGGGGATGATATGGATAAGATTCTCGGTCTGGAATACGGTGCAGATGACTATATTACAAAACCTTTTAACATTTTGGAGGTAAAGGCACGAATTAAAGCGATTATGCGCCGTATAGAGCCCAAGCGCGTTGCCGGAGAGCAGCCGAAAGTGATTGAGAGCGGAGAATTGCGTCTGGATTGTGAGGGAAGGCGGGCTTATATTTCGGGACAGGAAATCGGCTTGACGGCAAAAGAATTCGAGGTGCTGGAGCTTTTAATGCTGAATCCGAATAAAGTATACAGCCGGGAGAACCTGCTTCAGATAGTCTGGGGAGTGGACTATCCCGGTGATGTCCGCACCGTTGACGTGCACATCCGCCGCCTGCGTGAAAAGGTGGAGCAAAATCCCAGCGAACCCAGATATGTACATACAAAATGGGGTGTGGGCTATTACTTTCTAAATGCATGAGTCGGGAGAGAAAATGTTTGCAAAAATATTCGGTGAGTTAAAGACTCTATTATCTTTGCGCAGTCTAAAGGTACGATTCTTTGTAATCATATTGATCGTGGGAATCATTCCCAGCATATTTATGCGCGGCGCCATTGTGGATAATTATGAGGAACGGGCGGTGGAGCAGAGGATTGCCACGGTACAGAACCAGCTGTTAATCGTGGGAAACCACCTTCTGAACAATAAATATTTGGTTACCTATAAATCGGATGAAACGGTATATCGGAATTCCCGAGCGGTTATAAATGCAGAACTGGAGATGATATCCAATCTTTATGAGGGACGTGTCATGATCATAGATTCCAGCTTAAGGGTGGTAAAAGACACCTATGGGATCAGTGACGACAAGACGATTATTTCCGAGGAAGTAATAAAATGTCTGAGAGGAGAAAATACCTCAAATTATGACAAGGAACACGGTTATATAGAAATGACCACGCCCATTGTGGATTCCACTGCCACGGACGGAGACGGAAAGGGAAGCGGTAAGATAGTGGGTGTTATGCTGACCAGTATTTCCAACGATTCCATCGTGGAAACCATGGATATCCTGAATCGTAAATCCATGGTTATCGAGCAGCTGATGATTGTTATCATTGTGGCGTTTGCTTTCATTTTGTCCATCATTTTGACAAAGCCCTTTGACCGTGTCACGGAAGCAATTAACGAAATTCAGGCGGGCTACAGTGACAGAACCATATCCGTGCCCGATTATACGGAGACGGAGCATATTGTGGAGGCCTTTAATCAGCTGCTAAAGAGGATGAAAGCCTTGGACGATTCCAGACAGGAGTTTGTGGCAAACGTGTCCCATGAGCTGAAGACGCCAATGGCTTCCGTCAAGGTGCTGGCGGATTCCTTGCTGGCGCAGGAAAATGCGCCGGCAGAGCTTTACCGTGAGTTTATGGAGGATATTGTATCCGAAATCGACAGGGAAAACAGGATTATCACCGATCTTCTGGCATTGGTTAAAATGGATAAGAAGGTACTGGATCTCAATATTGCCTCTTTAAACATCAACGATTTGGTAGAATTGATATTAAAGCGTCTGCGCCCCCTCGCCCGGAAACGGGATGTGGAGGTGGTCTTTGAAAGTATGCGCCCTGTGACGGCAGAGGTGGACGAAGTTAAAATGACGCTTATTATGACCAATCTGGTTGAAAATTCCATCAAATATAATAAAGAGCATGGCTGGGTGAAGGTAGAATTAGATGCCGACCATCAATTTTTCACATTCAGGGTCAGTGATTCGGGACTGGGAATTCCGGAGGAAGAACTGTCCCATATCTATGAGAGATTTTACAGAGTGGACAAATCCCATTCCAGAGAAATCGGAGGTACGGGACTGGGACTGGCTATTAC
>JAAWNY010000022.1 GCA_022799175.1 Lachnospiraceae bacterium
TTCCCTCAAAAGTAGTAAATTGGTAGTAAATTCAGCTTGAAATCCTGCTTGTATGCCCGTAAATCAAGGCTTTTTTGAGATAATCAACCATTTTAAAATTATAACAATTATCTTGCTATAGAACCATCACGATCCGTTACACAGAAAATAGGATGCCTTCGGACTTCTGTCCGTGGCATCCTATTCTCCTTTATCTTTGTATCACAGTTTTTCGATCATCTTTCCTCGATCTCCATCAGCTGTGCCACCCGCCGCTCATGACGCCCTCCCTCATAAGTATTATCCAGCCATTCATCCACAATCATTTTGGCCATCTCCACACCGACAACGCGGGCACCAAACGACAACACGTTTGTATTATTATGCATCCGTGATAGTCGAGCGCTGTAAGGCTCGCTGCAGGTACAAACTCGCACTCCTTTTACCTTGCCGGCAGCAATACCGATACCAATGCCAGTACCACAGATAGTAATCCCATAGTCTGCCTCTTTGGATGCCACAGCACGCCCCACCATCTCTCCATAGATAGGATAATCACAGCTTTCATTGGCATTTGTTCCCAAATCGATCACTTCATATCCCTTCTCTTCTACATATTTTCGGATAATATTCTTCATTTCCACGGCCGAGTGATCATTTCCTATTGCGATTTTCATTTTTTTCCTCCATTCCCATACGGCAATCCCCATCAGAGTCGCGATCCACGCTTCAAAAGCAGCAAATCTGCCACGGTCAGAGCAGCCATCGCCTCCACTACCACTACTGCCCGAGGCACCACGATCGGATCATGACGCCCTTTGATAAGAATCTGTACATTCTCTCCGCTGCGATTCACCGTCTGCTGCTCTTTTGATATCGAAGGAGTCGGCTTAAACGCTGCACGAAAGATAATATCGCTTCCATCACTGATCCCCCCCAATATCCCACCAGAATGATTGGTGCTCTTTCTCACCACCCCATCTCCATCCATATAAAATGCATCATTATTGACTGACCCCCGACTTCTTGCTGCCGCAAAACCATCGCCAATCTCAAACCCCTTCACTGCCCCGATTGACATAATAGCCTTGGCCAGGCAAGCATCCAGCTTATCAAAAACCGGCTCACCTACTCCGGCAGGCATCCCATGAATGACACATTCCACCACACCGCCGCAAGAATCCCGCTCCTGAATCAGCTTTTCCAGATACTCCGCAGCCGCAGCCGCGGCCATTTCATCTGGCATATACAACAAATTCTTATCCCTTTGCGCCAGATCAAACCGTTGTGGATCAATCGCAATATCTCCGATACTCTTCGTATAGGCATTCACCCGAATGCCATAATGTTCCAGCAGCCGGCACGCCACCGCCCCTGCCGCCACCCTGCCAATCGTTTCTCTGCCAGAAGAACGGCCTCCGCCGCGGTAATCCCGAAATCCGTACTTAGCATCAAAACAAAAATCCGCATGTCCCGGGCGGTACACTTCCATAATATCACGATAGTCCCTTGAACGTTGATCAAGATTTCTCACAATCAAAGCAATCGGAGTTCCCGTAGTCCTCCCTTCAAATACCCCGGACAAAATCTCCACCTGATCCCCTTCCTGTCGGGCAGTCGTAAAGCGGCTCTGCCCCGGTTTCCGCCGGTTCAGATACTTCTGAATATCTTCTTCACATAAAGAAAGCCCCGCAGGACAGCCGTCGATCGTCACACCAACACCCTTCCCATGAGACTCTCCCCATGTCATAATGCAAAAAACAGTTCCTAAAGTTGATCCCGCCATAATCCCTCCTCAGATTTTATCCCAGCTCCCGCCATATCCAATTTCTCCCACAGCGCATCCTCCCCCATCCCCTAAAGCTATCGCAAAATCCACTCTTCCATTCACAATTAACCATAGAGGAAAGCGCAAAATAGCCTGCCGTCAGCCCAACATCATATCCTTAGGTTTAGCTCTGAGAATACTCAGCCATGGAAAAAGGAGCGGGAAGAGACGGGAAATCGTCTGCCGCTTTTTCCGGTTTCGGGATCAAGAAGTCCTAAAATCTCTGATTTTTGCGAAAAGCGAAACGAAAATCCCCAAACTCGCTTCGCTCAGACAGAGTGGATTTTCGTTTCAAGGCAAAACTCAGGAATTTAAGGACTTCTAAATCCCTGCAAAGTCAAAATCTGCAGACGATTTCCCGTCTCTTCCCGCTCCTTTTTCCATGGCGTACCTCCTGAGAAAATGAACTTAATGACATTGGCCGTCAGCCAGGAGTTATGACTTTTGCAGCTCTCCCCTCATCCCTTACGGCGCCACCCGCACAATCGCACAACTATTGGGCTGATTACATTTCAACTCCTTCGCACACATCACCAACAGACCTTTTTCATAATCCACTGCAAAAAAGGTAATATTCCCGCTCTCATGATTCATCACGGCAATATGTTTATTATCCGGAAATACAGCAATATCTTTGGGATACTCTCCGCTAACCGGTAGGCTGCACAATAGCTCCAGCATTCCGGTCTCGGCATCCCGCTTGAACACGGACACCGTCTCATCGCCGGCATTACCGCAGTAAACATACTGCTGATCCGGGGAGAATCTCATACAGCATGCCGCCGCAATCTGTTTATGTTTGGGTCCCATCGTCGAAATCGTCTGTATCTTCTCAATCTCCGGAACCCGATCTTTTCCTACATAAGTAAACACATCAATCACATTTTTCTGTTCATACATCAGATAGATATATTTCCCATCCGCACTAAACCGGAAATGTCTGGGCGAGGACTCAAACTCGCAGCGAATCGCATCGACCAACACCAGCTTCTCCTCATTCTCGTTAAAACGGTAAATCTGAACCTGGTCCATACCAGAATCTGCAGTCATCACATATTTGTGATCCGGCGTCCTGCGCGTACAGGTGACATGAGGGCGGAAATTCCGTTCTGCCACGCTCCCCATTCCTTTATGGAAGACACCATCCACAATTCCGCCTACACCGCCGTCCTTGCGCAACCGCAGGACTGTGGCTTTCCCGTCATGATAGCCCGAAACAAAAATGTATTTGTCTCCGGCATCTGTAGATAAATGGCAACCTCTCATACCATTAATTTTTGTGCTGTTCAGACGAGACAGACTTCCATTTTGCAGAATTCGGAAAGACACTACGCCTTCATCTGCTATGGAGTACAAAGTATCTCCGTTCTTGGATGCAATCACATAAGAGGAGTTGTCCACTTCCACCTCACAGCGCTCCACAAATTTTCCGTTCTCCACATCCACATCATAAACCGTGATTCCCTTTGCCTTGCCTGTGTAGGAATAAGACCCTACATACGCCATATACTTTGCCATAATTCACTCCTCCTCATGCCATTACTTCCCGGATAACTGTTTGTTCTTTCACAGTTATTTTCCTTTTCCCATCCGCCTTTCCTGAGCAGCGCCAATCCGCAATCTAGACTGCCTCTCAAAGGTCAAACAGAACTGTAATCATCATACCACATTTTTCTGAAAAAATCCATTCACAATGTATTGACATGGAAATATTTTTCTGTATAATGGTATTTGCCGTTTGGTTTATTATTACTAAACTTTTTATTTATTTTTACAATCAGTTAGTATTTGTAAACTTTGAAGTTAGTTTTATAAGGGAGGAAACATATGGATATCGGTTTGAAATTAAGAGAACTCCGAGTCCTGAAGGGACTTACTCAGGAAGAACTTGCCGACCGCTCCGAACTTTCCAAAGGGTTCATTTCCCAGCTGGAACGAAACCTTACCTCTCCCTCTATCGCGACCCTGACAGACATTCTTCAATGCCTGGGCACGACCCTGGGTGAGTTCTTTTATGAAGGTCCGGATCAGCAGATCGTCTTTGGAAAGGCAGATTATTTTGAAAAATATGATCCGGAATTAAAAAATGAAGTCAAATGGATCATTCCCAATGCCCAGAAAAATGTGATGGAACCTATCCTTCTCACGCTTGAGGCCGGCGGAGAGACTTATCCGGACACTCCCCATGAAGGCGAGGAATTCGGTTATGTGCTCCAGGGTTCTGTTGCCATTCACATTGGCAGTCAAGTTTTTCGGGCAAAAAAAGGAGAGTCGTTCTATTTTGTTTCAGATAAAAAGCATTACCTTTCCAGCAAGGCCGGCGCCATCCTTTTGTGGGTCAGTTCGCCGCCAAGTTTTTAATTTACAGGTTTTCCATACACAGGAGGAACGCTATTATGAGCCAGCCTTTAATTAATCTGAAAAATATAACAAAAAGTTTTGATGGAACTGTGGTTCTAGATGATCTGAATCTTTCTGTGGCAGAGAACACGTTTGTGACCCTGCTCGGTCCCAGTGGCTGTGGCAAAACCACAACTCTGCGCATTATCGGCGGCTTTGAAAGTGCTGACAAAGGTCATGTGATCTTTGATGGAGAAGAGATCAGCAAACTGCCGCCCAACAAGCGTCAGCTAAATACCGTATTTCAAAAGTATGCCTTGTTCTCTCATATGAACATTGCCGAGAATATCGCCTTTGGACTGAAAATCAAGGGTAAGTCCAAAGCTTATATTCAAGATAAGATTAAGTACGCTTTGAAGCTGGTAAATTTAGATGGCTATGAGAATCGTTCTGTCAGCTCTTTAAGCGGCGGCCAACAACAAAGAATCGCCATCGCCCGCGCTATTGTTAATGAGCCCCGGGTATTGCTTTTGGATGAACCGTTAGGCGCCCTTGATTTAAAATTACGGCAGGACATGCAATATGAACTGATCCGCTTAAAAAATGAACTGGGAATTACTTTTATCTATGTGACCCATGATCAGGAGGAGGCGCTGACCATGTCTGACACGATTGTAGTTATGAATCAAGGCTATATTCAGCAGATGGGCACCCCTGAACAGATTTATAACGAACCGGAAAATGCCTTTGTAGCCGATTTTATCGGCGAGAGCAATATCGTTTCCGGCACCATGATTCGGGATGAATTAGTAGAGATCTTTGGCGCGCGCTTTGCTTGTGTAGACAAAGGCTTTGGTAATAATCAACCCGTGGATGTCGTGATCCGTCCAGAGGATATTGACTTGGTAGCTCCTTCCGACGGAACCCTCACCGGAGTATGCACACACCTTATCTTTAAGGGCGTTCATTATGAAATGGAGGTAACAACCCCAGGCGGTTTTGAATGGCTGGTCCACAGCACAGATATGTGTCCGGTGGGAAAAGAGGTTGGCATTCATGTCGATCCCTTTGATATTCAAATCATGAACAAACCGGCATCAGAGGATGAGGAGGCCGTAGGAGTCAATGAGTAAAAAATTATTAGCCGGACCTTATCTGGTCTGGATGGTTGGCTTTATCATCATTCCCCTGGCTTTGATTGTCTACTATGGGTTGACTGACCGAAATGGTATTTTTACAATCGCCAATGTGGCATCTGTCGCAGAACCAGAACATGTGAAGGCGCTGTGGTTATCCCTTCTGTTATCTTTGGTTAGCACGGTAGTCTGCCTGATCCTTGCCTATCCCCTAGCCATGATTCTGCGGAATCGAGGTATTGGACGAGGTAGTTTCATCGTATTTATTTTCATCTTGCCAATGTGGATGAATTTCCTGCTACGGACGATGGCCTGGCAGACTCTCCTAGAAAAGAATGGTGTAATCAATGGGATTTTATCCTTACTTCATCTGCCAAATCAGAACCTGATCAATACGGCAGGCGCCATCATTCTGGGGATGGTTTATAATTTTCTGCCTTTTATGGTACTGCCTATTTACAATGTGCTATGCAAAATTGATGATGACACCATCAACGCTGCCCGCGACTTAGGCGCGAATCCGGTACAAACGCTTCTGCGAATTTGGTTTCCTTTAAGTGTTCCCGGAGTTATCAGTGGAATTACCATGGTATTCGTCCCGGCACTGACTACATTTGTCATCTCCAATCTGTTGGGTGGCAGCAAAATTCTGTTAATTGGCAATGTCATTGAGCAAGAATTCACCCGGGGCAGCAACTGGCACTTAGGTTCTGGACTTTCATTGGTACTGATGATATTTATTCTGATCAGTATGGCCGTGATCGCCAAATACGATAAAAATGGAGAGGGGAGTGCATTTTGATGAGCCGGCTGCAACGCTTTTTAAAACGAACCTGGCAGGATTTTTATCTGGTGCTGATCCTGATTTTTTTGTATGCACCGATTGCCACCATGATAGTTTTATCCTTCAACTCTTCCAAATCCCGCACCCAGTGGGGAGGATTCACCTTGCGCTGGTATATGGATATGTTTTCCAGTCGCAATATTATAGCGGCTCTGCACAACACATTGTTGATCGCTCTTTTGTCAGCGCTCATCGCCACTGTGATCGGAGTAACCGCCTGTATTGCCATCAACAGTATGAAATCCGTACCCAGGGCCTTTGTTATGGGTATTACTAACATTCCTATGTTGAACGCTGATATTGTAACCGGAATTTCCCTCATGTTGGCTTTTATCGCTTTTGGGATCTCCCTGGGCTTTCAAACAATATTGATTTCTCACATTACCTTTAATATTCCTTATGTTATTTTAAGTGTAATGCCGAAGTTAAAGCAGACGAGTCGTTCCACTTACGAAGCTGCTATGGACTTAGGAGCCGGCCCAGTCTACGCTTTTTTCAAAGTCGTATTTCCGGATATTTTGCCGGGAGTGCTCTCCGGTTTTTTGCTGGCCTTTACCATGTCTCTGGACGATTTTATCATCACTCATTTTACCAAAGGAGCTGGTATCAACACCTTGTCCACTCTTATTTACAGCGAAGTGCGTCGGGGTATCCGTCCTTCCATGTATGCCTTGTCCACTGTGATTTTTCTGGCAGTACTGGTGCTTTTGATTGTTACAAACTTTGTCCCACGAAGAAAAGAAGAGAAATGATATCATTTTCAAAGGCACTAAATTTCCTTTTTGAAATTTGGCACCTCTGGAAATGGGCGTATAAATATACGGTTTAAACGATATATAATGGGAATACTTTTCTGAAAAAGGAAAAATTCTTATAAAGAAACAATAGGAGGAGATCATTTATGAAAAAAGGAGTATTTATGTCTGGCTTGGCCGCTGCCATGGCTGCCATCTTGCTGGCTGGCTGCGGCAGTGGCGCTGCCAACGGAACGGAAAGCACTGTTGACAGTAATCGCAAGGACAGCGCAGAGTCCTCGGATGAGCTGTATGTCTACAACTGGGGCGAATACATTGATGAAAGTGTTATCACCCAGTTTGAAGAAGAAACTGGCATCCGTGTGATTTATGATCTGTTTGAAACCAATGAAGAAATGTATCCCATCATTGAGGCTGGCGCCGTCACCTATGATGTGGTTTGCCCTTCTGATTATATGATTCAGAAAATGGTAGAAAATGATATGCTGGCAGAGGTTAATTTTGACAATGTTCCCAATATCGATCAGATTGACCCCGCTTACATGGAAATGTCCACCGCTTTTGATCCGGAAAACAAATATTCGGTTCCCTATTGCTGGGGAACTGTCGGGATTTTATATAATACCAAACGCCTGGAAGAGCTTGGCGTAGCGCCACCAACCAAATGGGCCGATCTATGGGATGAAAGACTAAGTGGTGAAATCCTTATGCAAGACAGTGTACGCGACGCTTTTATGGTAGCTCTGAAAAAAGACGGTTTTTCCATGAATACTTCTGCTACAAATGAGCTTGAACAAGCAAAACAAGCCCTGATTGATCAGAAACCATTGGTACAGGCATATGTCATTGATCAGGTTCGAGATAAAATGATCGGCGGCGAAGCCGCTGTCGGAGTGATTTATTCTGGAGAAATGCTTTATATTCAGGAAGAGGTTGCAAATCTGGGGCTGGATTACACGCTGGAATATGTACTTCCAACAGAAGGTACAAACCTATGGCTGGATTGCTGGGTAATCCCGAAAAATGCTAAAAACAAGGAAAATGCTGAAAAGTGGATGGATTTCCTCTGCCGTCCGGAAATCGCCAAAGCAAATTTTGAATATATCACATATCCCACGCCAAACAAAGGCGCTTTTGACCTGCTCGATGAAGAGTTGCAGAACAATAAATCCGTTTTTCCAGATACCGGCTCATTGGTGAATTGCGAGGTTTTCCGTTATCTCGGAGACGACGTAGATCGTGTGTATAACGATTTTTGGAAAGAGGTTAAATCCAATTAAAATTTTTATCCATTCTTTCCCACTTTTATATCTCT
This sequence comes from Lachnospiraceae bacterium, assembly GCA_022799175.1. Taxonomy (GTDB): domain Bacteria; phylum Bacillota; class Clostridia; order Lachnospirales; family Lachnospiraceae; genus Brotaphodocola. Next base: position 8,198 of record JAAWNY010000022.1, read on the forward strand.
GTCTCCTGCACATACTACTTACACAGGAGGTGGCATTATGAGAAATAAAGCTTTAGACAACACAGCTCTGACCCTTGCAATCATTGGTGCCGTAAACTGGGGCCTGATCGGATTTTTCGATTTCAATCTAGTAGCTTCCCTGTTCGGCGGTATGAGCTGGCTTTCCCGAATTATTTACGGCCTGGTAGGTCTGTGCGGAATTTACCTGATCAGCTTTTATATGCAAAATGGTGATGTTCGCACACAATCTTAATAAACCGATTGATGTAAAGACAGCGATCTTCTTTTTTCGAGAGATTGCTGTCTTTTTGTTTTTGGTCAACAACAGAACCGCCACAAAGAATCTTGTTTCCCCTCTGTATTTTTTACCCCATCTATGATAAAATGATGTCACAAAAATTTATGTCACGGAGGCATTTTATGAAAATAACCTATATTCATCACAGCTGCTTTCTTGCCGAGCTGAACTCTTTATATTTGCTGTTTGACTATATTGGAGGATCTCTTCCCACACTCTCCCCGGACAAAGATCTGCTAGTTTTAGTCAGCCACCGGCACCAGGACCATTTCTCTCCGGTTATCTGGGATTTGGTCGGACAATATCCACAAGTACGATATATCCTGTCTGATGACATTTGGCAGAATCGGGTTCCGGAAAAGCATTTCTGCCGCACTGAATATATTGATCCAGATACCACACTGACATTGACAGAAGGCGGCGGTACCCGCATCACAGCCTTTCACTCCACAGACGAGGGAGTCGCCTTTCTGGTGGAGAATAACGGACATTCCTTCTATCATGCCGGTGACTTGAACAACTGGAAATGGAGCGGTGAGTCAAAAGCCTGGAACAATAACATCAATGCCAACTACCGCCGGGAATTGGAAAAAATCCACGATTGCGGAATTATTCCAGATGTCGCCATGTTACCTCTGGACGGGCGACAGGAGGAATGGTTTTATCTGGGGCTTCATGAATTTATGGAAATTGTTGGCGCGCGGATGGTATTTCCCATGCATTTCTGGGAAGATTTTGGCATCATTGAACGTTTGAAGGCGTTGCCTTGTTCAGAAGCTTATCGAGATAGGATTGCCGATATCCGTCAGGAAGGACAAAGTTTTTTAATATAGGAAGAAAGGCTATCAGTCTATGGAACGCTCAAAACATGACCGGGAGGTTTTGCTGGCCGCTTTAGAGGCAGGGAAGCTTCTGTTGGAAAACGGGGCAGAGATTTTCCGCGTCGAAGAGACCATTTATCGAATCTGTAAGCATTTTGGTCTTACATCGGCCAGTGCTTTTGTACTCAGCAATGGTATTTTCCTCACTTCTGGAGATGAAGAGGAAAAAGAAGCCCAATTTGCCAAAGTGCTGTTGATTCCTGTCAATGGAGCCAACTTAGGACGAGTGGCAGAGGTCAATCAGCTCTCCCGCCAAATTGAAAATGGCGCGTATACCTTAGAACAGGTAAGGCAAGAACTAAAACGCATCCAACATTTACCGGACTTTCCGGAAACTTTGCAGATTGCTGCTGCCGGATTTTCTGGAGCAAGCTTCAGTTATCTGTTCGGCGGCGGCTGGCAGGATGCACTTTGTACAGTGGGAATTGGCATCCTGCTTTATTTGTACTTGCTTAAAATTGGAAAACCGCATTTTTCTAAAATTGTTTGCAATATTTTAGGAAGCGCATGGGTGACTTTTCTAAGTATCTTTTGCCACCGTATTTTTCCGGGTACCCATCTGGAATCCATGTTAGTGGGCGGAATCATTATCATGGTGCCAGGAGTCGCCTTTACCAATGCGATTCGAGATATGGCAGACGGAGATTATATTTCCGGATCGGTGCGGATGCTGGATGCCATACTGGTCTTTTTTTGTATTGCCATGGGGGTCGGATTTATGATGGCGCTTTATAGTGGAATGATGAGAGGCGGATTTCTGTGATCTGTGTTGATATATTCATAATGAAAAGGGAGCAATCATCATGATAAAACTGATTTTGCAGGTATTGGCTGCCGGTGCTGGCACGATAGGTTTTTCTCTTCTTTTTGGTGTTCCTTCTCTCTACTATCCCTACTGTGGGCTGATCGGCGGTATTGGCTGGCTGGTCTATTTATGCTTGTTACCTGGTAGTTCCGCCACCATCGCCACGTTCTGTGCCACAGTAGTTGTTATATTACTATCCCGCTGGTTCGCCGTCCGCAAACGCTGTCCTGCCACACTTTTTCTAATTTCTGGAATTTTTCCGCTGGTGCCGGGAGCCGGAATCTACTGGGCCGCTTATTATACCGTCAGCAACCAACTACAAATGGCTCTGGAAACTGGTTATGGCGCTGTAAAAGTAGCTGTTGCCATTGTATTGGGGATTGTATTCGTATTTGAGCTGCCGGAAAAATGGTTCCATAAATGGAATAAAAAAAACAACAAATGAAAAAGGAGTACCCAATATGACTGAAAAATTATATTATCAAGATAGCCACCAGAAAGAATTCACCGCACGAGTGCTTGCCTGCGAATGGGACGAAAAACGAAAATTCTATGGCATTGTTCTGGATCGGACCTGCTTTTTCCCAGAAGGAGGTGGACAATATGCGGATTCGGGAGTCATTCAAGAGATCCCTGTAGAAGATGTCCAGGAACAAGAGGGATCCATCATTCATTATACAAAGAAAATGCTCACGGAAGGCATCGAAGTCACTGGCTGTATCAATTTTGAAGAACGATTTTCTAAAATGCAGCAGCATACGGGAGAGCATATCTTATCGGGGCTGATTTATCATCATTTTGGCTATGATAATGTAGGCTTTCATTTAGGCAAAGAACTGGTAACCATGGATTTTAACGGCAGTTTTACCAGAGAACAGTTACAAATGATAGAGCGAAAAGCCAATGAAGCCGTAGTTGCTAATATCGCGGTCTATGTAAATTATCCTTCTCAGGAAGAATTGGCACAGATGGATTATCGCAGTAAAAAAGAATTGTCCGGACAAGTGCGTATTGTGACAGTACCGGGATATGATGTATGCGCCTGCTGCGCCCCACATGTAAAGTATACTGGTGAGATTGGCCTGATTCGCCTGATCGATGCCGCCAGACATAAAGGAGGCACGCGTGTAACGATGGTATGCGGTTTCCGCGCTTTGGCGGATTATCAGATGAAGGAAGACAATATAATGGAAATCTCCCATCTACTGTCTGCAAAACCTTATGAGACGGCAGAAGCAGTAAAGCGACTGCAACGGGAAATTCAACAAGGAAAAGACAAATTATTCCGGATACAAAACCGCTATTTAGAGCAGAAGCTGGAAGAACAGAGTTATCTGTTATTTGAAGAGGATCTGGACAAGAATGCCGCCAGACGTTTTGTTGATACAGGAATGCATCGTTATGCCGGCATCTGCGGCATTTTCCTTGGCAATGACCATCAGGGATATCAATATATCCTGGGTAGTCAGCATAAAAATCTAAGAGACTTTCTGAAAGATTTTCACGAGAAATTCCCTGGCAAAGGTGGTGGTAAACCCGAGATGGTCCAGGGTACAGTAACCGCTTCCCGCCAAGAGGTAATGGACTATTTTTCCGTAAATAGCTCTTTATATGAATTTTAATCTACGAATATGAGATCCAAAAGCTGCTTCATATTACCCTATGCAAACTTTCTCCTTTATGATATAATCCCTATATTATGAGGAACTATATTATTTTTGATTTAGAATGGAATCAAAGCGCTCATGGAAAGGCCGATTCCATAGAAGATTTTCCCTTTGAGATCATTGAGATCGGGGCTGTAAGATTAGGACAAGATTATTCTATGACCGAGGAGTTTCACCGTCTGATTCGGCCTCAAGTCTATACTCAGATGCATTATGCTATTTCCGAAGTCACACATATGGATATGACTGAGCTCAGATTCCATGGAGAGGATTTTAAAGTCGCTGCCAGAGATTTTCTGAACTGGTGTAAGGAGGATTGTATTTATTGTACTTGGGGCTCGATGGATCTGACGGAGCTGCAGCGGAATATGAAATATTTCATGATTGAAAATCCTTTTCCCAAACCATTATTTTACTATGATGTTCAAAAATTATATGCTCTTTTTTACAAAAATGGCATAAAGCCATCTTTGGATTCCGCAGTGGAAGAGTTGGGCCTTTTAGAGGATCGCCCTTTTCACCGGGCTTTAGATGATGCATACTACACTGGCAAAGTATTTAGACGAATGATGGAGGAATTAGGCGAAGAATTATTGCTTGCTTACTGGTCTATTGATTACTACCGGATTCCAGACAATAAATCCGAGGAGATTCGGGTGGTTTTCCCTGATTATTCTAAATATGTATCACGAATGTTTCCTTCCAAAGAGGATGCCATGAAAGAGCGTTCCGTAGCAGAGATGAAATGCTATAAATGTGGACGGATGCTTCGCAAAAAGGTACGGTGGTTTACTCCCAATCAAAAAATCTATTATGGTTTGGCTCTCTGTCCAGAACATGGTTATTTAAAAGGAAAGGTTCGTATGAAGCGAATCGATGATTCTCAGGTGTATGTGGTCAAAACTTTAAAATTGATCGATGAAGACAGCGCCAGAAAGGTCATGGATCGCAAAGAAGATATCCGAAAAAAAAGAATGCAGCGCAATCGGGAAAAAAGACGGCGACTGAAAGATTTGCAAAAGAAAAGCGGATAGCCAAAAGGCCAGACGGCATAAAGATTTGTCGTCTGACCTTTTCTTTTTTATAACAATCTCAACCTTTTGCCTTTACAACAATCCCATCAATTCCGGAATTCCCAGGGAAAGGGCAGGAACATAAGTCACTGCCAGCAAAAGTAGGAACAGAACCGCAAAATACGGAAGCAGCATTTTCGTTACATCCTCAATTCGAAGTTTACTGATACCACAACCTACGAACAAAACCGAACCTACTGGCGGAGTGATATTGCCCAGACACATATTGAAGATTAACATCACACCAAATTGTATCTCCGACATGCCAAGACTCTGGGCAATCGGCAAGAAAATGGGAGTAAAAATCAGAATCGCCGGAGTGATATCCATAAACATACCCACTATCATCAAAATCACATTCATCAGCAGAAATACCACATATTTATTCGTAGAGATTGACATAATTCCTGCACTGATAGCTGCCGGAATTCCTGAATAAGCCATAACAAAGGACATCGCAGAAGAAGCTGAGATCAGGAACAGGATAATGCCGCTGGTGCAGGCGCTGCCCACCAAAATCTTCATAAAAGACTTCATCGTCAGACTCTTATAACAAAGTGACAAAATCAAGCAGTACAGAACGCAGATACCTGCCCCCTCCGTCGCCGTAAAAATACCGCCTACGATACCGCCGATGACAATGACGATCAGCAGCAGGCTGGGAAGTGCCTCCAAAGTAACCTTAATGAATTCCGATGCTCCTGGAATACCGGTTGTGGGGTATTTATGTTTTTTTGCATAAAAGAAAGCTACAATCATAGAGCCTGCCCCCATTAAGATGCCAGGAATATACCCCGCCATAAACAACGTGGAGATCGACACGCCTCCTGCTACCGTTGAATACACAATAAACGCACTCGTTGGCGGAATCAGAAGACCAGTCGGAGCCGAGGCAATATTAACCGCTGTCGCAAAAGCCGGATCATAGCCCTCATCTTTCTGAATTGGATAAATACAACCGCCCATTGCGGATGCTGCCGCCACTGAGGATCCCGATAATGCGCCAAACAACATGTTGCCCACCACATTGGCTTGCGCCAATGAACCAGGAATCCAACCCACAAACAATTTCGCAAAATTTACCAAACGCCTAGCGATACCACCATTATTCATGATATTGCCAGCCAGAATAAACAGCGGAATTGCCAGCAGAGAGAAGCTCTCCACTCCACTATTCATCTTTTGCATAGTAATGAAGGTGATCTGATCCCAGGACAGAGAAGATATCGCCGTCACGATCGAAGAGATCACAATGCTCACGGAAATCGGACAGCCAAGAAAAAGCAGGACTGCAAATACTGCAAACAGGATCAGAGTTGTCATTCCAATACTCATGATTCATTCCCTCCTTCTATAGTGATGCCTGTTACATCTTCATAGATATTGATGATCTGGGCCACGATAATAAACAAACCGGAAACAGGAGCCATCGCATATACCAGACTTCTGGGAATTCCCAACAGAGCAGAAAACACCTTCTGCGCACTCATGGCCAACTTAAACCCACCAATAGTGATAACAAAAATCGCAAAAATCAGAATCAGTACATCGATCACCGTCATCAGAATCCTACGGCTTTCTGGCTTTAAGCTGTCACGAACCAGCACCAGACACATATGCTCTCTAGTGATAAATGCATATGCTGCACCGACAAATCCCGTCCAGATCAGGAAGTAACGCACCAGTTCCTCCGTAAAAGCTGCTGGACTGTTCAAGACATATCTGGTAAACACCTGATATAATACCAACAATGTCATAATGGAAAGCAAAATAGTTGCAATGGCTGCGAGAAGCTTCGTCATCACTTTTTTTACCACGGTAAATAATTCTCTCATTAGAAACCTCCCCCTTATTCTACAGAATTAATAATATCAAGTAATTTCTGAACACCGGGATATTGCTCACAGTACTCTCCAATCATCCCGCTGGTAGCCTCACGAAATGCCTCCTTATCCACATCATTGACAAACTCTACGTTCATCTGGGCAGATGCCTCGGCAATCGCTTCGTCAATGGCAGCATCCCAGGCAATCTTATGGCTCTCTGTGGAGGCATGTGCCGCTTCCAGAATAATCCGTTGATCCTCTGGACTGATATTTGCCCACACTTTAGCACTCATCACCATAACGTCCGGAATCATAGCATGCTGATCTGTGGAATACACCTTACAAATCTCACCATGTTTTCCGGTTGTCAGCGCAGTCTCATTATTTTCAGTTCCGTCGATAATGCCTGTCTGCAGAGAAGTGTAAACATCCCCATACGACATGGCTACCGGAATTCCCCCCAGGGCCTGCATCATGTCTGTCTGTGATTTCATATCCTGTACACGAATTTTCAGTCCCTTCAGATCCTCCGGTTTACGTATCGCCTTGTTTTTGGTATAAAAGGAACGAGCGCCAGAGGTATAATAGGTAAGTGTCACAAAACCGTCCGCCTCAGATGACAAAAAGAAATCCTGCATCTGGGAGGAATCCATCACATGATAAAAATTCTCCGTATCATCGAAGACATAAGGCAATCCAAAAGCATGGTAGGACTCATTGTAAGTGGCAAGTCCCGGTGCGGAAACCTTAGTCATGGAAATCACCCCTGCCATCAGCTGCTCCATATTTTCATTTTCAGACCCCAGCTGACCGTTGGGAAGTATCCTGACTTGGACACGTCCTCCAGTCTTTTCCTCTACCTGCTCTGCAAATTCGGTCATAGCAATATGTACGGTATGTGTTTCGCTGAGTCCATGAGCCAGCGTCAATACCATCGGGTTTTCTGGCGTAGCCGATGCACTTGAGCCGGCGCCAGTCTGTGAACAGCCAGACAACGATATCGCCGCCATGCTCAATGCAATCATAATCGCTGCAATCTTTTTCATGATTTCATACCCTTTCTGTTAATGTCTCGTAATAAGTCTGATCCCAATCTTTCCCTTGGCCCATAATCTTACATTCCAATCAAGTCAAATTGTTCAAAGGAAACCAGTACCTTATAGTCTTTCTTTGGGTTTCTATACTTAATCTGCACAGATTTCAATCGCTGGCTGTAATACCAGCCACATTCAGCCTCCTCAAACTTTTTCCGATGCAGGAAATGGGGAAGTTGCTCGTTGTCCACAGTTACCCAATAAGGAGCTTTCTCCCGATGAATCATATCGATATACATGGATTCCACCGCAGTCTCATAGTTTCCCTCCTGGACAAATTCTAACCAAGTGCGCTCTCCTGCTGTCATGGTAATCTGTGTTTTCAGATATTTCCCATTTTCATAGTCCATGGTAATCCCATCATCCTCATACAGATTAAAGTTACCATCCGCATCAGCGGCACACAGCAGATGAATGGAATCTGCCTGCTGGGTCATCAAATTATTCAGCGCATTTCCTGCCAGAGGAATGAGTGCACCGCTTTTTACATACAGCGGAATGCTTGATAAGGTTACCGGAATCTCGATTGTCTGCCCTCCCGCATATGCTTGTCTGGTATGATAATCATAAAAATTCGCTCCCTCCGGCAAATAGATGCTTCGGGTCTTTGCTCCCTTCTCCACCACATTGGCAACCAGCAGAGAATCCCCAAACATAAAGTCTACCCCTTCCTCATAGCACTTCGGATCCTCCTGGAATGCACTACACATTGGCTCCATGATCGGCAATCCACTCTCGTGCGCGCGCCTGGTCAGAGAATACAGATATGGCGTCAGCTGATAACGAAATTCAATCGCTTTGCGGATCTCTTCTTTTAAATCACTGTACATCCAGGGTTCCGTTACCGTATTATCAATATTGGTAGAATGTATGGAAAATCGCGGCTGGAAAATTCCGTTTTGAATCCAGCGCAGGAACAATTCTCCTTCTGGCGCCGGCCCATAGAAGCCGCCGATATCACAACCTTGATTTGCTACGCCGGACAGACCCATACCCAGTATGGTGGCAATATTATATTTCAATGCTTCCCAGCAAGTCAGATTGTCCCCTGCCCAGGTCTGTGCATAGCGCTGAATTCCACAGTGTCCGGAACGGCAGACAATATAGGGCCTGGTATTACTAAAAGTTTCATGAATCGCCTCATCTGTAATATGACACATAATATTGGACATTACAGACTTTAACTGACCGATGGTTCCTCCTTTGCCTTCAAAAGCACAACGACAATCCTTATCCACTATGCTGTCATACTCACAATTATCGTTCCAGATCGAATTGGTGCCATATTCCAATACATGTTCTTTAAGCAGCGCCTTCCAGTTTTCACGAGTATCCGAGCTGGTAAAATCCACAAACACACCTTTGCCACCCCACCAGGTACCAATCCCTGGCTCCTCGCTATCGCTGGCCTTGACAAACATCCCTTTTTTCTTCATCTCTTCCAGCATGGGATGAATCAGCAGAATTCCTGGCTTCACATTTGGGGTTACTGTGATACCTCTTTCCTTCATCTGCCGGAAAAAATCTTTCGGATCCTTAAAACGTTTTTTATTCCAGGTAAATACACAACGCTTGATTCCCTTATCTGTCTCGACCGTACAGTAACCCGAAGAAAGTTGAAACCCATCCACAGGAATATTTTCTTCCCTGGTCGTATCAATAAATTCCACAATCGCGTCATCGCAATCTGCCTCCAGCTCTGGATAATACATAGAAGATCCCAAATATCCCAGTGCATAACGGGGCAGCATCGCTGACTTTCCAGTCAAATCCGTATAACGCTCTACCACCTCCCGTACTGAAGGACCCGTGATCAAGAACAGATCGATATCTCCCCCATCTGCCCGATAACGGCTGTGCATTTTCCAATAATTGCTTTTTTCACGTCCCATATCAAAATCACACTCATAGGTGTTGTGATAAAAATAACCAACTGCTTTTTTGGTATTCCGGTTTAACTTAATATAAAAGGGAATATGCTTGTAGAGGGAATCGGTCTCCTTAGGATTATAGCCCATAGCGTCTTTAGGGCTCATGCCCATAAATTTCTGGGCCTTGTTAAATTCTCCACTCTTTTCCCCAAAGCCATAGAAACAATCCTCTGGTGAAATTTCACTGGTATGGATACGACGATGATTGCTGTCCTCCTGATAAGCTAAGTCGACAATATCCGCATGTAGCTGTGTTCCTTCTCTGTCATAGACACAGATACGGAACGGCTCCTTCTCTACTACTACTTTCAGCTTCTGGCCTTGGATCACCGCTTCTTTTTCCCCGTCCATCAATACGGCATCCGCCACAGAGATCCGTTTCCGATAATTTTTCAAAAAACCATCCATACGGTCTTCCCACGCTGTCATAACCAAGCTGTAGGATTCCTCTGCAAAGTCTCCGTCAAATCCTGCTCGAATCCGCAAAATGGAATCCGTCATAAACCAAATCCGAATCTCCACACTATTGGTCATAATGGAAAAATAATTATCCTGATGACGAATAACTTCCGCTGCTGTGCAGACTTTCATATCTAATACCTCCTTATTATGTTTTATCTACTCAAACCGGTTTTTGTATTCTTATCATAACCAAATAACTGGTTCAAAACCAGACGAATATTGACGTATTTTCTTTAAAGCTTTACATATCTTGCTATTTTCTTTTTAAAATGTTATAGTATTTATGTAGGAATAGAAATGAAGTTTAGATAAAATGAGGAGATAAATTATGATTGACCAGGCAGGAATTCGAATGGCACAGGGCGCTACCATTGCCTGTGAACGAGTCGGCGGAATAAATGACAATATGATGAAATCTCACTATCACAACTATTATGAGCTTTATTTTCTGGAAAGCGGTGAACGCTATCACATGTTGCAGGATGACCGGTATGTGATGCATCCTGGGGAGCTGATTCTATTCTCCCCATATATCCTGCATCGCTCTTATGGCGACGAAAATATTCCTTTCTTGCGTTTGGTCCTGTATTTTCACAGAGATGAGATCGAATGTCAGCAGCTTAAGGATGCCCTGGATTCTGGCAACGGCATGTATCGCCCAGATCCTCGGATGTGGCATATTCTACGCCAGTTTCTAGAAACTTTGCTTTATGATCAAGATAATTCTTCAGAATTAGCTAAAGCTTACCGACATACGGTTTTAAATATGCTCTTATTTTCTATCGTTTTTCAGGTACAACGACAAAATCCTGCTCGACGGGAAGATAGTTACCGAATAAGCCAAATTATCAGCTATATTCACAGTCACTATCAAGATGATATCTGTCTGGAGGCACTGGCTCAAAGATTCTATATCAGTCCTTATTATCTGTGTCGAGAGTTCAAGCGCCATACCAGCAGCACAATAATCCAGTATGTAAATATCACCCGAGTGATGAATGCTCAGAGAAAGTTCATGGAAACCGATAAGAATATCACAGAGATCTGTAATGAGTCTGGTTTTTCCAATCTGACGCACTTTAACCGTGTATTCAAATCTGTAACCGGAATGACCCCGTCCGGATACCGAAAAACTCATCAGAATCTAATAGGGGGATATACGCCATAAAAAATAAAAAAGAAGCATTGACATCTTCCTTGTGATTTGTCAATGCTTCCTACGATTCTTCGACGATTTGTATTTGGGTCTGCTTCGTGTATTTCCTTTTGTTCTTTTCTGCTCCAGCAAAATTTTAAATTCATCACTGGAAATCCCAATATCCTGCAGACGTTGTTGCCGTCGTTGATAACGTAACATCCGATCTGCAGAATCTCTCTTTCTCTGATTTCTGCTCCAGAACACAATGCTATATCCCAAAGCAGCCGCCAGTACTGCTGCCAGCATTCCCCAGACCATACCCGGTATATGGAATTTTTTTCTGGCATCCTGGATATTTCTTTCTCTTTCCGCTCCATCACTTTCTACGTCTTCTCTCATTGCCTGAATAGAATCGTCTGGTACATCTGCTGATTGCAAGCTTTCCATCTCCATGGTTTCCTGTTCTTTTGTAGGGATCTCTGCTACGGATGGCACTATTTCAGGATTCCTCCGGCCAACCATCAAATAAGCAGTTCCCACTGTATGTCCACCATAATCGTAAGTGATTTGTGCCACTGCATGTTCTGGAGCTTCTGAAGGCAGCTCATAAGAAATCGCTGAGGTAGTATCCGAGAATTCTGCATTGGACGGCAGAGTGAGCCGGCGATTCTCCTGAACATAAAGTACTGACAGATCCGTAACAGGAAGCCCTGCTATCGTCATATCATTTTCTACTGAAGTATAGGTAGTATCAAATTCTGCAATCTCTAAAGAACGAAAATTACGAAAACCAAAATTCATCATCGCCCGGGTATCCGTATAATGTGTCCTATGGCCGTTCAACACGACCGTAATCAACTGCATTTCTCCTCGTCTGGCACAGGTAACCAGAGTATTGCCGGCAAGAGTTGTGTATCCGGTCTTGCCACCGACAGCTCCTGGAAAATAATTAGGACTGTTTTTCTTTATCATCTGATGGCCTGGATAAATCCGCAGACCATCTGGATTTCTTTTTGTGGGGGGAAGGTCGTAATAAAGGGTGGATGCAATCTGAGCAAAAGTTTCATTTTGAAAAGCTGCCTGGGCAATTAATGCCATATCATGCGCAGAAGTGTAGTGATCCGGATCGTTAAGACCACTGGGATTATTGAAATGGGAATCTGTACAACCTAAAGATGCTGCCTTGGCATTCATCATGGCAGAAAAAGCTTCTGTGGATCCTGCTATATGTTCCGCTAATGCGTTTGCTGCTTCATTCGCAGATTTTAACATCATGGCATAAAGGCAATCCAGAACGGTCAGTCTGTCACCCTCTTCTAGATTGGCATTACTGCTGTTGATTTCTACATTATATACGGCATTGTGCGAAAAAGTCACCACTTCATCCATCGAACAGTTTTCAATGATGATCAATGCTGTCAAGATCTTGGTAATGCTGGCCGGAAAATATTGTTCATGAATATTTTTTGCATACAAAACAGCTCCGGAATTCCCGTCCAGCAAAATACCGCCCTCTGCGGAAATCGACGGACCATCCGGCCAGACCGGGGCAGCAAAGGTCTGCCTGGAAAATTGTCCGACAAACAACGCCAAACATAGAAGGAAGGGCAGAAATCCTTTTTTCTTGGTCAGTTTCATAAGTCAAAATCTCCTGGTCTACCGTAACTACTAAAATATTAAATGTCTTTATAGTATAATAGAAATCTTCGCACAAGTAAAGAAAAAAATGTTACAAGTCTGTTACAAGTCCTTTTTTCTTATCACCCAAAGCCATCCCAAACAACCGAAAAATACGGTTAGAACACTCATTCCATAAACTACGCCAATTCTCGCTGCGGTATCCATAAAAAATGGTTCGGGCACAATATTAATCAAAAGATCTGTTCGGGGATCCAGCATCCACAAATCATTATCAAAAAAGATATGATGAAAAACAATAAAATATTTGGAAAAATTACTGGAGATAATCCCTGCCAAAGCAGCTAGCAGCGCAAAAAATATCAGCGTTCCGACACAGATTGTCCGAGGCAGAATACGCTTCCAATCAGCTTTACTGCAAAAAAGCAACGCCAGTGCTGCCAAAATAGCCAGCAGACAACCACGGCGGATAGCGATTGCTCCCAGAAACAGTCCCCGGACATCTTCCATATGAGCAATCTCTCTCTCACTAAAAAACTCTCTGGGCTGACCATTCACTATCGTAGGTACATGTAAATCCTCACGGTTCCCTCGCAAATAGGCCATCATTTCTTTTGTCACGTCTAAAAGGTCCTCCATCTCCATGGAAACCGCCTCCAATACATGATATTTGCGATATTCTTTTTCATAAAAGCCAGGAGTCCAGTACGTAACTGCCTCTATGGAGGTAATCAGCAACGTAATCATCAAAGCAAATGCACAGACAAAACCCAGCAAAGTATGAATCATCTTCATTGTTTTATTCCTTTCGTATCTATCAGATTGTTTTTTATGAAGCTATCATACACCATAGGGGGAGAATTTTACAAGCTTTAATCAGAACAGAATTCAGGCGGAAGGTGAAAAATGAATAAAGAAAAATAAAATGTGTCAAAACCTGTCTTGTAATCGTCTATCGTTTCTAGTATACTTGTTCTGTTTCTATTCCATTTTACAGAAAGGAACCTGCGCTCGCGCAGAATATCCCTAAAATATTATGTTAGAACAATTCACGGTATTTTTCATTATAGAAATGATCGGAACGGCGGCCTTCGCCTGTTCCGGCGGAATGGTCGCCATCAAGAAACACCTCGATCTTCTGGGGATTATCGTGTTGGGTGTTACCACCGCTGTAGGCGGTGGGATGATCCGTGATCTGATCATCGGCATTCATCCGCCCACTTTGTTTGTAAAACCGGTTTATGTATGGATGGCCTTTTTATCAGTTTTCCTCCTGTTTATCATTGTAAGGTTCTGTCGAATCACTATAGAAGTTCTCGAATCCGATCTTTACGAACGTGTGATGAATCTCTTAGATGCTATCGGCCTAGGTGCTTTCACCGTAGTCGGCATTGACACCGCGATCGAAGCCGGTTTTGGGGACTATCGGTTTCTTATGATCTTTTTGGGAACCATCACGGGAGTTGGTGGTGGCATTCTGCGAGATATAATGGCAGGGCAAACCCCGGCTGTGCTGAAAAAGCATGTATATGCCTGTGCTTCCATCGCCGGAGCTGTCTGCTATGTCAGTCTGCTGAACTTACTTGGCAATGACCTCTCCATGATAGTCAGTGCACTCTTGGTCGTTATCATTCGGATACTGGCCCGCAAATATCGTTGGAATCTACCGACAGCAATGTAAACTCTTTACTCACGAAAGGACCCCAATATCATGGATTTTTTTACTTACCTCTGGCAACTAGACAGTTCTCTGCTCCTTTGGTTTCAATCCATCCGCCAGGAATGGATGACTCCCTTTTGGAAATTCGTCACCTCATTAGGTGACGCCGGCTGGTTCTGGATCGCTCTGGCATTGTTTCTTCTATGTTTTCGCAGCACCCGCAGAGCTGGACTGGCTGCTTTTATTGCCTTGGCTATTGGTGCCTTAATTACCAATGTTATCTTCAAACCGAGCTTCGCCCGTATCCGCCCCTATGAGGTTATCGATAGTCTGATCTTGTTAGTCGAAAAACAAAAAGATTTCTCTTTCCCTTCCGGTCACTCTTGTGCCTCCTTTGCCGCTGTCGTAGCTCTCAGAAAGCATCTTCCCCGGCGGATTGTACTTGGGCTGTTGATTCTCGCCACTCTTATCGCCATCTCCCGTCTCTATGTCGGTGTTCACTATCCCAGCGATGTCCTTGGCGGAATTCTCATCGGAACCTTTGCCGGCTGGATCGCCGGCAAAATCATCAGGCCCCTTTCTTCCCCTTCTTAATGACTTTCAATCGGGTAAACTCCTCCCGATCCTTCTCTTCCAGTGCATTGGTAATATCTGCCACCAGTGCCTGGTATGTTGGAATTGTAATATTCTTCAGCGCATTCGCCCGCTTCTGAGTCTTGCGGATACTCGCTGCCAACCGATAAGCAGAATTCTCCACCATCGACAATTGGATCGTCAGATTCTTCACCCGCTCAAAATGCTGCCGTGCCTCGTCCAAAGACTCTCTCGTACTGTAATAGGCATAAGACAGCTTCATTGGCACTGGCTCATGTTGTACCAGCGGAATCTCCGTACCCATGATGCTGCGGGTCTTGATGCGAATCGAATCTTCCACTGGCACGGAAGCCGCCATCTCTTCCACGAAATGAATACCCAATTCAATATTTGCTTGTTGTAGCGCCTTATAAGCTTCCGTATAGGTGGTATCAATCTCGGATTGAATCGCCTTCGCCTGATCAATCAGCCCCATCAGTTCACGCAACAAAATATTGCGTTTTTTGTCCATCAGTTCATATCCCTGACTGGCAAGGGCCAGAGAATTCTTCGCCAGTATCAGATTACCTTTAGTAGGAAATGTATTCGGGTTCATAAGCCTTCCCCCTTACCTAGCAACCAAATCGGCATTCGCACTGCTCTCCTGACCATAATACTGATCCAGAATCTTTGTATCAATCCGGTCCAGCTCCTCTCTCGGCAGCATCCGCAAAAGCTCCCAGCCAATTTTCAGTGTCGCAATAATATTCCGATTATCATGAGGATCCTGTCCTACAAACCGTTTCTCAAACTCCCGACCAAACTCCAGATATTTTTTATCCAGCGGCGACAATTCATCCTCACCGATAACGGAAGCCAGGGCACGGGCATCTCCTACTTTGGCATAACATGAAAAAAGCTGATTGGCCACTGCCTGATGATCCCCTCGTGTATAACCCTCGCCAATCCCATCTTTCATCAATCGGGAAAGACTGGGCAACACATTGATCGGAGGATAGATAGATTGTCCGTTGAGACTGCGATCCAGCACAATCTGCCCTTCTGTAATATAACCTGTCAGATCCGGAATCGGGTGAGTAATATCATCGTTTGGCATGGTCAAAATCGGAATTTGTGTCACCGATCCATGGACTCCCCGCACAATCCCGGCCCGCTCATAAATTGCCGCCAGCTCACTGTACAGATATCCCGGAAAACCCTTTCGAGAAGGGATTTCTCCTTTGGATGACGATACCTCACGCATCGCCTCTGCAAACGAAGTCATATCCGTCAGAATCACCAAAATATGCATATTTTTCTCGAAAGCCAGATACTCAGCTAGAGTCAGCGCCACTTTCGGGGTAATCAAACGCTCCACTACGGGATCGTTTGCCAGATTGATAAACATTGCCACATGAGAAGATACTCCACTCTCCTCAAAGGTACGACGGAAAAATTCAGCCACGTCATGTTTAACTCCCATCGCCGCAAATACAATCGCAAATTCTTCATCCGAATCGTCGCCCAGCGAAGCCTGCTGCACGATCTGAGCCGCCAACTGGTCATGCGGCAAACCATTGCCGGAAAAGATCGGCAACTTCTGTCCGCGAATTAAGGTCATCAGACCATCGATCGCCGAGATCCCAGTACGAATATAATTCCGGGGATACTCACGAGTCACTGGATTTAGGGGCTGTCCGTTCACATCCAGCCTCTTATCTGGGAGTATTTCGCCCAGACCATCGATCGGAACTCCAATGCCGTTAAACGTACGGCCCAACATTTCTTCTGACACTCCCAGCTCCATGGGATGACCGGTCAACCGGGTGTGTACTCCCCGCAAAGATAATCCTTCTGTGCCTTCAAATACCTGAATCACAGCACGATCTTCGTCAACCTCGATGATACGTCCCAACTTCTTTTTGCCATTGCTCATCATCATTTCTACAATTTCGTCATAGGCGGCGCCCTGAACACCTTCCAGCACAACCATCGGACCATTGATGGAGCTCAAGCCTAAATATTCAATTGCCATTTTCCCATCCCTCCTTATGCGTTGCGCTCTACGACATCATCATAGAAACGGTCAATTTGTTGCTTGTAGTGATCCAATCGCTCAAGCTGATCATTTGGCACATCATATTTGATAGCAATTACCTTATCAAAGATGGGGTCCTCCTTCAGCACGGACATTGGCATTCCCATAGAAATCAGTGAGCGGGACCGCCGGTACAGATACAAAATCACTTCCATCATCTTAAATTGTTTTTCCATAGGAACACAAGTATCATCCTTATGGAAGGCATTCTGCTGCAAAAATCCCACACGAATGACCTTGGCAATTTCCAAAATCAGTTTCTGATCATCTGGTAGTACATCGCTGCCAATCAGTTTTACAATCTCCATCAGACTACTTTCTTGAGAAAGCAAAAATACGATCTGATTGCGGTAATCGACAAATTTGCGATCCACATGTTCCGAATACCAGTTTCCCAGGTCATACAAATACTCTGAGTAACTGGTCAACCAAGAGATCGCCGGAAAATGTCTGGCATAAGCCAGGCTCTTATCCAACCCCCAAAAGCAGCGAACAAAGCGCTTGGTATTCTGAGTCACCGGTTCCGAGAAATCTCCGCCTTGAGGGGAAACGGCACCAATAATTGAAACGCTGCCCTCTGTCCCATTTAAATTTTGCATCATACCGGCCCGCTCATAGAACGCCGACAACTTGGAAGCTAAGTAAGCCGGAAAGCCTTCCTCTGCTGGCATCTCCTCCAAACGTCCGGACAACTCCCGCAATGCTTCTGCCCAGCGGGAAGTAGAGTCCGCCATAATCGCCACATGGTAGCCCATATCGCGATAATACTCCGCCAGTGTCAATCCCGCGTACAGACTGGCCTCACGAGCCGCCACCGGCATATTGGAGGTATTGGCAATCAAAGTTGTTCGATCCATCAACGGATTTCCTGTCTTCGGATCCACCAGCTCGCTGAATTCTTCCAAAACTTGCGTCATCTCATTGCCGCGCTCTCCACATCCAATATAAATAATAATATTGGCATCCGACCACTTGGCAATTTGGTGCTGTGTCATCGTTTTGCCCGTACCAAAACCGCCGGGAATCGCCGCCGTGCCTCCCTTGGCCAACGGGAATAAGGTATCGAGAATTCTCTGGCCAGTGATCAGTGGCTGACTAGCCGGAAACCGTTTGGCTGTCGGCCTCGCCTGCCGAATCGGCCATTTTTGCGTCATTGTCAGTTTTTCCTCGCTGCCATCTGACAATTGCATCGTCAAAATCGGCTCGCTAATGGTATACTCCCCATCCGGCACCACTTCTACCACGCATCCCTCCTTATCTGGAGGAACCATCACCTTATGGATAATAGCCGGGGTCTCCGGCACCTCAGCAATAATTGTGCCCCCCGACACCTTATCGCCCTTTTTGACTGTCATATGTGTATGCCATCTTTTTTTCGTATCCAGCGAATCCACACTGACTCCCCGATTAATGTAAGCACCACCAGTCTTGGCAATCTCACTTAAAGGCCGTTCAATACCATCAAAAATATTTGTCAAAATTCCCGGAGCCAGCGTAACGGACACTGGCGCGCCGGTTCCATATACCACCTCTCCTGGTCGGATACCAGTAGTCTCCTCATAAACCTGGATTGTCGTGCGCTCGGAGCTTAAGCCAATCACTTCACCAACCAGCCGTTCCTTACCCACATAAACCATCTCATTCATCATAAATCCCGCATCCTTCTTCAAATGGACAATCGGGCCGTTGATTCCATAAATAATTCCTGTACGTTCTTTATGGTTCTCCATCATCTTAAGCCCTCCCTTCTGAAGAATTCCCGCGAGTCTCTGTTTTATCTGTTATCATCTGCAAATCAAAATGAAAGTTTTCCTTCGCCTCCGCTAACCGTGTAGCAAAAGAATTATCAATCAGAATATTTCGATTAGAAATGACAGCGCGCGTGCCGCCAGAAAAAGTATAATCGCTCACCTTAATTTGTATCTGAGGATACTGCTGCTCGAAAGCCTCTCGTTTATCCTCATCAGAAGGATCCAAATAAATCACGAGATTCTCTCCCCTGGCAAAAGCAGATGCCGCCTGAATCTGCCGTTCCAACTGTTTTCGATATTCCGGAGTTTTTCGATAATCCATCAGCCGCTCAGAAAGCTTCTCAAAAAGCTTCTCTTTCAGCTCCTCCTGCCTGCGCCCTAAAGCCCGTTTCTGCTCCAGCTGAGCGAGAGAAAGCTGTTTATTGAGATCCCGCTCAATCTTTTCTGTCTCCTGGCGAACCTGCATCTGTGCCCGACGTTTGGCCTCTTGTTGATGTTCCTCAAAGGCTTTCTCAAGAGCAGCCGTATACTCGTCTAGCATCCGGCTGCTTCTTGTCCGGGCGTCCTCCATACAAGTATCCAAAAAATGCTTTAATTTTTCCTCTGTTGTCAAAGGGGTCACCTGCTTTCTATTCTATGCTCTCTTCCTCTATAATTTCAGTCCTATGGCTTCATTTACATATGAGGTGATAAAGTCCGGCTTGCGACCGGTTCCATGGCGATCCGGAATCTCCACAAACAAAGGAAGCTTATGATTCAACTTCGCATCGTTAACCAAATCCGGAAATTCTTTGCCGAATTTCTCCGTCAGAAGGACGATTCCAATCTCCTTATCGGCGAGGACCTTATCCAGCTCCTGCTGAAGCTCCTGTTTTTCATGGACAACCGCACCTTCTATCCCAGCCAGACGCATACCGGTCCAGGTGTCAATGTTGTCGCTGATCAGATACATCTTCATAAGATTATAATTTTCCAAGGATCATGAAGGAAATGATCAACCCGTATAGACATACACCTTCGGCAAGACCGACGAAGATGAGAGATTTTCCGAGAATTGAGCCATCCTCGCTGATGGCACCCAGAGCAGCAGAGGCTGCCGCCGACACAGCGATACCACCACCAATACAGGACATACCAGTAGAAAGCGCAGCAGCCAGATAGCCCCAGCCGGCAGCGCTTCCGGCCGTTGTTTCTGCCGTTTCAGCCGCCACCGCATTACCGGTAAACATCAGACCGGCCGCCACCAACAGAGTTCCCATAAACAACAATGTATTGACTGCCAATGCTCTTTTATAACGTCCGCGAGTCTTCTCCCCAGCAGCAAACACGCCAAAAGGTACCGCAATACTAAGCAATAAAGCAATGGTTAATGTAATTTTGATCAATAAAGTCATGACTAAAGTCCTCCTTGTAATAAAATATATTTAAGAATTTGTCCGTCCATAAGGCTTGAATTCGCGTCCCGTACCACGATAAAAGCGGCTGAACAACTCATAATATTCCAGACGCAGCACCTGAATCCCCACAATCAATCCCTCCATCCCACAGACAAACAGATTGCCCAGAATTATCACTAGCCAATTGGGATTGCCAGACTCAACTCCGCCAAGCATCAGCACTACTTCCATCATCGCAGCATGGCTGACAGCAAACGCCCCCACACGAACGAACGACAGTGTATTGGAAAAATAACTCAATAACACTTCAAATAATTCAAAAAATCCTTGAACAAAAAACATGCCTTTTTCCTTCGGCATAATCTCCGCTTTCTTCTCTACCATTGCAGTCAGCGGTTCCTTGAAAAAAATCACCAAAAGTGGCAACAAGAACAGGAGTATCAACACAACTGCTGCCGGCAGAATATGCCCACTCATATACAGAAACACCATCCCGGTCAACGCCGCATAAAACACAATTCCTGCCACTCCGTTAGTATCAAAATATGTTTTCTCTACATCCTGAAAGCGTAGGCTGTTGAGAACATTGAGAACCATAGTCATCAGTACAATTCCCATTCCTAGTGCCACCGCCACCACAAAAACCGTGTTGAGATTACCAATAAATGGCAAGTTCATCATGGCCTCCTTTGGATGCAGCCAGAGCGGTTCCCATATATTTTCAAAACCAAACACACTGCCAAATAAAAAGCCAAAAATCGTGGAAAAGAAGCCGCAGCAAGAAACAATCGCTGCCAAGCTCATTTTCTTTGCCTGATACAAAGCAAATCCTCCTAACAGCAGGCAAACTCCTTGCCCAGCGTCTCCGAACATGAAGCCAAACAGAAAAGAATAGGTCAGTCCTAAGATGATCGTGGGATCAATCTCGCCATAAGCTGGCAGTCCATACATCTTAATAAACATTTCAAAAGGTTTGAAAATACCGGGATTTTTCAACTTTGTGGGAGGCTTGCTCATAATGTTGTTATGGTCGTCCTCCATAAAGCAGAACGTCTCCGGATCCTCCTCTAGTTCTTCCAAAAATGCAGATGCCTCCGTTTCACTCATCCAACCACACAAAATGTAAAATGTGTGTTCCTCATGATTCGTGCAAGCGGCGAGCTTGCGAACGTCAAAATTAGTCGCAAAGCGCTCTAGACGATGGTTTGCCGCCAACAAATCTTCCTTTTGGGATTGTACCTTTTGTAACATTTTTTGCTGAACTTCCTCGATTTTCGCTGACAGCACCTCGATCTTATCATCAAGTACCTGCGCGGCTTCCGTGGGCGTTCCCTCATATTCATCTGGCAAGAAAAAACGCTCAAAATGGAGAGATGCCAGAATCGCATCGATTTTATTGGCAATCACATCTGGTACAAAGTAGACCACCCAAATGTAATGTTCATCCTCTTGGCACCGGTGCATCACTACATCGATGGTATCATACACATAATCCATAAATTTCTTATAATAATCATGGGGAATTCGCCCAAAACGAAATCTCACATATTTAAACTGCATGATGGAACTGACGCTGTAGTTTAAGTCAATAAATGGCCGGATCTGATTCTGCGAAATCTGTAGTTGATCCAATGCTTTCTCCAAATCTGCTTTTTCCAAACACAGTTCCGAAAGCTCCTCATCCAAATTCGTGACTAATTGTGCCGCCTTTTCTACCGTAAGTCCCTGATAATGATCATTTTCTGCCATTAAAGTCTTTTTTTC
This sequence comes from Lachnospiraceae bacterium, assembly GCA_022799175.1. Taxonomy (GTDB): domain Bacteria; phylum Bacillota; class Clostridia; order Lachnospirales; family Lachnospiraceae; genus Brotaphodocola. The sequence continues at coordinate 30,254 of JAAWNY010000022.1, forward strand.
TATCTGCCCGCTCAGATAGTCAGCCAACAGCTTCTCGGATTTTAGCAATTCTCCTTTATAAGGATTGTTTTCATTGAAAGTTCTTAAGTTCGGCACCGTCTTCAACTCTGACAGGGCATTTTCCAGATGGATTTCATATTTAGAAAGGTATTGATCCACAACCCGGTCAATGTCGCCCTTATGCCCGGTAATGCTTAAGAACTTCATCTTTTCTATCAAAACTTTCACCTCCTATTGTTTTTCTGTCATAGCAATAATTTCTTCTGGAGACAATCCATAACGAATTCCTTCAATTGCAGCAATAATTTTGTGAATCTCCCGCTCCTTAGAGTACAGATAAGCATCCAGCACGGCAATGGAGTATGGATGCCGACGCCCAGCACTTTCATAAATCCGATTCAGAATCTGGTGATACAACATTTCCACATTGGGCTGCCCGTTCCACTCGGTTTCCGGAATCTTGCCATAATGAGTGGTCCTCAACACGCCAAAAAATTCATCTAGAGAAGCAGCCTCTGCCATCTGGCAAATCTGTTCTGCCTTAAGTTTATATCTCACGGGAATCAATAACGTGTAAATCTCAGCCGCAGATAACTGATAATACTTTTTCGAGCGATAAATCCACTGAATATTTAAAAGATCCAGACGACTGCCAAAACAATGCCCAATAATTTCTCGCTCCTTGCCCGTCAAAATCTTGTCCTTGACTTTCCACATCGTCTTAAAATAGAGAAGATCCAGGCGGATTTCATAATCGGACAAAATCAATGGCGTCTCTGTTGCCAAATCCGAAACCAAACCATGATAGGAAGACCCTGCCAATCCGGCAATCAATTCTTCCAGGGTCTTTGCCTGTGCCAATTTTACCAGATCCATCGAAGAATGCTTATCAAAAAATTCTTGAAAATCGGATAAATCCATCGGCTGCGGTATTCCCCCCATGACATTGTGCAAAATTTGTTTGATAATGGTAATCTCATAATGCATAAAATAGAGATCCAAAAATCGCCGTTGAGCAAGATTGGAAAAGCGATAAAGCCGGGCAAAATCCTGATATTCGGAATAGGTCAGCAAATGCTCAATATAACCGCGATGCAGCCGGGTGTCATCCAACCCGGAAAAAATATTGGCATAAGCCGGCTGTTGCTTCAGATAATCGGCTGCGCTTCGCACATCCTCCAGAGCTGCCATCTCCTGAAACTGCTGAGGAGTGAAAAGACGGCTCTCCATCGCCCGGATTTTCGTGGCAATGCCGCTGTAAGTCAACAATCCCATATTCTCACTCCTCTGTCAGCATGCTAAATAATGTATTCACATACTGTTCATGGCATTCTTCAAAGCTCTGTTCCATCCGCTGCAACTGTTCCTCGGCTTTGGCTTTTTGCTGTTTTTGTCTGCCGCTCATTTCACTCTCCATTCGTTTGCGAAATTCTTTGATACCTTGGTCTGTCCGTTCTTCCAGATCTCGATCAAATTCCCTGGTGCGCTCCTCCATTTCTTGCGCAAATGCTTTTTTTGAGGCATTTGCACTTTCCATGATAGTGGAGGCGGCATCCTCGATCTCAGAAATCCGTTTGATCACTGTATTCATTGTGGGCCTCCTTTTTTCTGTTTTCCTATACGAAGAAGCCTATGGCTTGCATAAGCTTTCTTGTTTCTCTAACATCATACTCTTTTTTGGCAAAAATTCCATAGTAAAAATCGTTAAAAAATCGGGAGAATTTAGAAAGTTTTAGTGATTGTGTGGAAAGATGATGTCGCAAAATCAATGTTATTTAGATAAGTAGTGGTAAAAGGTACGCCCAGGAAGAGAGGAGAGAAGCAACCGGAAATTGTCTGCTCCTTTTTCCGGTTGCTTCTCTCCTCTCTTCCTGGGCTGCGTTTCTTGTTTCCTTGTCTCAATGACATAGGACACAGAGTAAACTATCCGCTATTTTACAACACTTTTTATCCATAATCTTTATAAGGAAATATTTTTAATGATTATGGATCTGTTCTAATTTTGTCCGATCTACCATACTAGCTGAATCTTCATCCAGATACAAAATCCAATCCGGATGTTCGCGAAGCCTGGTGGCTGGAACTTGATTGGTAATCTCTGCTGCCTCTATCGTCATCTTAATCGCTTCGGCTTTCCGTTTTCCCGGAACTACAGATAAAATCACCCGGCTCTTCATAATTTGATTTACTGTCATAGTAATTGCTCGATCTGGCACATCGTCAATGGTAGCAAACCACCCTTCTCCCATCTGTTGTTTTTTACATCGTTCTTCCAACTCCACCACCATATAGGCTTCCTCTGTATCGAAATCTGCCGGCGGATCGTTGAATGCAATATGACCGTTTTCCCCAATCCCGATAAGTGCCACATCGATAGGTGCCCTCCTCACTTCCTTCGTCAACTGACGCAAATTTTCCTCTACATCATCTTCTCCGTTGACAAAAAAGTATGCTTTCGGATGAACCTTATCAATAAAACGTTCTGTCAAATATTTCCGAAAACTGGCATTGTGAGTGGCAGGCATTCCCACATACTCATCAAGATGGAACATCACCACCTGGTTCCAAGGAGCATCCATCGTTGCTAGAGCATCAAACATTTCAAACTGAGATGCTCCTGTAGATAACAACAGGCGGCATTCTCCTCTCTTTTCTACGGCTTCCTTTATCTGTTTTACCGTCTCCTCAGCAGCTCTTTTTCCCATAAATTTTGCATTTGCGTCAATATATACTTTCATATCTTGCTCCTTTCATTTATTTCCTCATATGCCAAAACTTGACACTTTAATTGCTGTCTGTTACAATAAATCTTAGATATAAATACTGTTCAGTAGGATGGTGCCGTATGGACGAAAAGACAAATACAGCTCACTCAAAATCTGCAACGATTAATGATGTTGCCAAACTTTCCGGAGCTTCCATCGCTACCGTTTCCAGAGTTTTAAGCGGTAGCAACTATCCTGTCAGTGAAGAAATGCGAAAACGTGTCTTAGATGCTACCCATGCGCTTCGATACTCACCGAATCTCTTAGGGCATATGCTGAAATCCAAGACAAATAAGTGTCTAGGCATTATCATCCCTTCCTTTCAGAATCCGTTTTTTATTCAGTTAACTATGGGAATTGAAAATGCCGCAAAATCTCAAGGCTATGTCTCCTTTGTTTTCAGCTCTCAACGGGATACTCACACAGAACAGATGTTGATCTCCCAAATTCAGCAGTTAAAGATTTCCGGTCTGCTGCTCTCAGCTACAGACCATAATCCTGATACCATTAACGCGTTTTTAGACACTGGCGCTAGTGCTGTCATTTTTGAGGCAGACTACTCTTTAGATCCCCGTGCCATCAATGCCACCAGCAATATGGATGAAAACGGATATATTGCCACCTGTCATCTTCTGGAATCCGGCCATAAAAACATTGCTTTTCTTACCACTCCTTTGACAAAGCGTAGCCGTCAGATGGTCAGTAAGGGTTATCATCAGGCCATGGATTTATACCGCATTCCGCCAGAAGATCAGACCGTATTTGAATCTAATTTTGAGCGGGATCTCGATGATGCTCTGTTTGAATTTGAGGCAGGGAAAGAACTGACAAAGCAACTTCTTTCTTCCACCAAAAACTACACTGCCGTAGTGGCGGTAAATGATTTAGTAGCCTGGGGCGTGATCCATCAATTGACCCAAGAAGGGGTCCGGGTCCCCGGAGATATCTCTGTCATCGGAATCGACGACATCCCTCAAGGCATGATGATCAGCCCCACTCTCACATCCATCAGCCAGAGCAGTTATCAGCACGGTTATGATGTCTGCCTGCGCCTGATCGAACGGTTGGAATCTGGAAACATGATTCCTAATGAACGGTGCTACCGAAAGCCAAATCTGATTATTCGGGAATCTACTCGTGTGATTTCTTAGTATTTTAATATAATTCAATCAGCTATCTCAATCTGTGTGCCAAGAAGAAGTAGATCTCCTATCCTTTCTACTTGGCACACTTTTTATCTGGCCAGTTTGCCACACAGACATAAGTCAATGGTTCTACACTTTTACCTTTGATGATATGTTCCACATTCCGCGGAATGTACACCACGCTTCCTGCCTTCACCAAATTCTCCTGTTTATCCAGCCAGACGCTTCCTTCTCCGGAAAGAATCACATAAACCTCTTCCTCATCTGAATGAATTGCTGGTTCTGTTATTTGTTCTTGCTCTATCTGGACACAGTTCACGGCGATGGTTTCACACTCCTCTGGAAAAAAGATCAAACCATCTTCATTCATCAGTCCTCCCAAAGCAGTTCTTGCCAGCTCCATCGTTATCCTCCTTCCTGCCATTTACATCCAATTCGTATTTTCCAGAACATTTTTTGCCGCATCGGGATCCAGATACAGCTTTGCTCCCGCTTTCTTCCGGAGAATGGAAGCCGGACAGAGTTCCTCCACTTCGCCTGTCAGCATATTTTTTATAGCCTCTGCTTTATTCTTTGTAGGAACCACACAAAACATCACTTTTGCCCGAGTAAGCCCGGGAATCGTTACGGTCAAAGCAGTTTTCGGCACCTGGCTGATGGAAGAAAAGCAGCCATCATTTACCTGCTGCTGTCGGCACTTCTCATCCAGCTCGACCTGTTTTACCAGACGGTTGTCAGAAAAATCCGCCACATCTGGATCATTGAAGGCGAGATGCCCGTTCTCTCCTACTCCAAGGATGCAGATATCTATGGGATGCGAACGAAGAATCCGTTCATATCGCTGACATTCTTCTTCGGGATCGGAATTAGAATCTATGTAAAAAATTTGGCCAAATGGCACTTTCTCGAAAATATGTTCCCGAAGAAAATTCCCAAATTTTTGAGGAGAGTTCTGCGGCAATCCAATATATTCATCCATATGGAAAGCATTGATCCGACTCCAATCAATTTCCGTATCGGAAAGTAGTTCTGCCAGAACTTCATTCTGAGAAGGCGCCGCCGCAAACATCACATTCAATTCCTCTTTTTCCTGAAGGAAAATCTTGATCAGCGATGCCACATCCTGTCCGGATATCCTTCCCATTTCTTCCCGGCTATCCGCCGCATAAATCTGCAATTGATCAATTTTTGAATATTTCATTATCCTATCACGCTCCCTATTTTACTTATGAACCATACACCAAATTTGGTAAAAACAGTACTACATCCGGGAAAAACACCAGAATAGCAAACACCAATAAAACTGCTAAAAAGAACGGAATACTGGCCTTTACATATTCCTCTACCGGACATTCCAAAATTCCGCACACAATATAACAGGCCGTTCCCACAGGAGGCGTCATGACTCCCACTGTGAGTAAGGTTGCCATCATCACCCCAAAATGCACCGGATCCACTCCCGCTTCTTCTATAATAGGAAGAAAAATCGGAGTCAGCAAAAGGGTATTCACATCACTGTCTAAAAACATACCCATCACAAACAACAACAGCAGAATCAATAGCTGCAACAAATAAGGATTATTTGTTACATTTAAGACGGAGTTGCTGATGGCAATCGGCACCTTTTCCATCGTTATCACATAAGAAAAGATTCCCGATAAACACACGATCAAAAGAATAACTCCCGTATCCAAACAGGCATTTCTTAAAGATGTGCGAAACTTCTTCCAGTCTAGCTCTTTATAAACAAATTTTCCTACAATCAGAGCATATACCACGGCAAATGCACCTGCTTCTGAAGGAGTGAACACTCCCATGCGAATCCCCACCAGAAGAATTACCGGAAACAGTAAAGCTGGAAAGGATTCTTTTAACGTTTTTGCCACTTCCTCCTTTGACAAAGGTTCCGTCTGCGAAGCAGGCGGCTCATATTTATGTTTCTTAGCCGTAAGAGCTACGGTAGTCATCAGTGCCACAGACATCAGTATCCCTGGTACGATACCCGCCATAAACAATCTTCCAATGGAAACTCCACCTACATAGCCAAACAAGATCAAACCTAGACTTGGGGGAATAGTCGCAGTAACCAGAGCAGACAAACAGGTAACTGCTGTAGTATATCCTTTGGGATATCCTTTTTTTACCATATCCAGTCCCAGGATTCTGGCCTCCATAGAAGCATCTGCACAGGCAGAACCCGAGATTCCTCCCATCATGGTACTCAAAAGAATATTGATTTGAGCCATGCCGCCCCACATCTTTCGGGTAGCCATCTGAGCCAGTTTTAACAAATATTTGGTGATGCCGGTTTCATTCATCAGATTTCCTGCAAAAATAAAAAATGGCACTGCTAAAAAACTATAAGATTGTGTTTGAGCCACCACCCGCTGTACCGCCACAGAAAAAGGTACCGTTCCACTGATAATAAAATAGGCCACTCCTGCGATACCCACTACAAAAGCAATAGGAACGTTCAACAGTAATAATACAACAAAGGTAATCAGTACAATACTCATACGGTATCCTCCTTTCCCAGCAGTATCTTTACTTGCTGTAGGATTTCTATCATCATGGTAACCGACATAAACACAGATGCAAAAGGCAAGCTGGCAGTGGCCCAGGAATAGCTGATTCCCACGGTCTGAAAGGATCGCTTATAATTGGATCTACAAAGATCAATCCCATACTTTACGAAAATTATTAAGACCAGCAAAATTAGTAAATTTGTCAACAGTTTGATTCCTGCCTGAACTTTCTTGGGAAAGTTTCTGGTCAATAAATCCACCCCCAAAACCTGTCCGTGGCGCAATGCCATGTCCGCTCCCAAAAAAGCCAGCCATGACAAGAAAAACTGGGATACCTCAACGGTCCAGGATATCGGGTGGCCAATACATCTGCCAATCGCGGTGGCGAAAGCCAAGGTCACAATAATACATAAAATCGCTCCGCAGGACAACTCTTCAATGGTGCAAAAAGTATCATAGGCTTTTTTCATAAAACACCTCCTGTTTATGAAACTGACATGTGCCCAGATTATATCGGAGACCTCATTTTTGTTGTCTGCACACGCAAAATATCTGGGCACATGCCAAAATACATGGAAATTACTTCAATCCTGCCTCTGTAAGAATCTGATCTCTTAAGTCATTGTAGCCCAATTTTTCATAAACTGGTTCCACAGCCTCTTTAAATGGTGTGTTGTCAACATCGTGAATAGTCATTCCAGCCTCTTCCATCTGTTTTTCACACTCGATTTCCATCTCTGCACATATGGCCTGGTACTCTGTGCCATTTTCGCGGAAGGTATCTACTAATAGTTTCTGATAATCCTCTGATAAAGAATTAAAGTAAATTGTGCCAGTAGCAGGAGTACCAAGAAGCATAAAGTGACCCGTCTTATTTACATAAGAACAAACCTCATATAAGCGGCTCGCATAAGTCGATGTACTCTGATTCTCGCAGCCATCGATGGCTTTCTGCTCAATGCCAGAGTATATTTCACTCTGAGACATAGCGGTTCCCACTGCTCCCATAGCTGTCACGGACTGAATACAAAGATCACTCCCCATTGTACGAATTTTCAATCCATTCAGGTCTGCCGGAACGTTGACTTCCTTGTTGCAGACAAAGTGCCTTGCACCACCATACCAGTTTGACGCCAATACCTTCACTCCATACTCTTCCAGGCCCTTCTCCCATTCCTTTACCATATCCGTACCAGTAATCGCATCGATCTTCGTGTGATCTTCCATAATATAGGGCATCTGCAGAATTCCATAATCCGGAATGTAATCAGCCAAACGTCCCGGATCCGTTACTGTCAATACCGCCGTTCCCTGGATAGCCTGTTCCAAGATATCATCGGTATCTCCCAGCGCAGAGTTGGTAAATACCTCAATGTTAAAATTGCCACCTGTAGCCTCCTCGATCGTCTTCTCACAAGCATACAACTGCAAACTTTCCACATCGGTGTCTGGCTGGGTATTCGCCAGAGAAAGAGATGTTTTCTCTCCCTCCAAAGCAGAGGCGGAGCCTGTCTTCTCTTCTTCACCGCCAACAGCCCCGCCTCCTCCTGCCGTGGTTTCTGTTGCCGGTTCTGCCGTGGTTTGCGCTGGAGCCTTATCCCCGCCGCCGGAACAACCGGCCAACGATAACGCGAGCAGGGTTATTGCCGTTGCCACACATACATTTCTCAAAATGTTTCTTCTCATGAATACTACCTCCATTTTTATTTTTTATATCATGCGGATTTTTAATATCCCGCAAAATATCCTTTTATAACGCGTATAATCTCTTCAATTGTGTTCGTATAAGTAGTAAACGATGCCAAACCATTGACCCGCACCGCACATCTCCATCTGGATACAGGGATTATCTCCACAACATCCTCCACCCCCGTTTTCCTTTGAAAATATAAAGTTAGCAAGGCTTCTTCTGATAACAACGGATTTCCTTCCAGAGGCTCCGCAGGAGGAATCATAGTCAAAATTTCAAGTAACTGAATCGTCTCTGCCTGACTCCATTCTTTCTCGCCACAATATCCCCGCAGCAGTTCCCCCTGCCCCCGCAATTCCAACTCTTCCTTAAGACCATCCGCAATTACAGTCACTTTCTCCATATCCGCTCCATTTGCGCGATACAGTGTAGAGTCCAAAAACTTTTCTGCCGGACGAGTCAAAAAATCCATTACTCCGCTTCCCCCGACCCTTACTACTTGACCATTCGCCATATTTTTACAGTACCAGCTATCCTCATCCGCCGGAACAAACAAAAGCTCTCTCTCGTTCCCGTCTATTTCTATTTCCAACCGATACTCCGCCTGCATAGAAATATCCTTTTTTTCACTGGGAATCTCTTCTCCCACAAATTCCAGATTTTCTGTCTCGCTCAGCGGAACTAATATTTTCTCCATAATAGTTTGCCAATTTAATACTGCTTCAAAAGGCTCTTTCATAAAAAACCGAATTTCTCCTGCCTGATTTTCTCCCTGGATCTCCAAAATCTGTTCTCCTCCTGTCAGGCAAAATCTTTTCAAGCTTTTCAAGGAATCCGGCGAAATCACTGGCAGTACATCAATATCCCGAAAATCATCCAGTGAATATTTCATCATTTTGGCAGTAACCGAATCCACTAAATACAAAGAATCATCCCCTTCCCTGCTTAGATACCAGGCATCCTCCAAAGGTGTTTTGTCGCCCAATCGCAAAGTAGTTCTACTGCCATCGGTAAAAAACAAAGTTAATTTCGCCTGAGGATATTCTAATCCATACTGCTCCCATGTCTCGGTCACACCCAAATTTTTCTTTATTGGTATATGTGCCATTCGGTACAGAAAAGCTTTTCTATTGGTTTCAGAAAAAATCAGACCCACAGGAGCATCTAAAATCTCTATCTCCCCGTTCTGAATCATCAGAGCCACACTGCCTTTTTCATTGATTAATGCAGCGCCCGCTACTGTGCCCATATGAAAATCTGTAATCATCGATTCTTCCTGAGAATCACTTGGAGGCGGCTTTGAAATTATTCCCAACAATACAATCAAAACCGCTAATATCCCTGCCATAGCGATAAATCTAATATACCATCTGTCTCGTTTCATTCTATAAGTATCTCCTACGCAAGGCAATACCTGCGCCTGTAAGCAAAATTCCCAAAGGCAAAATTCCCAGCATTAAAATCGCCCATTTTCTCGTCTCCGTTGCCACCACCGGCAAAACGACCGTTCCCATCTCCTTTGGCGGAATATAAATCATATCTTCCTCTCCCGCACACCAGCCAGCAGCCTGAAGCAGAAAAACCCCATTAGCAAGTTTCTCTGAAGAAAGCATGTCATCTCCATAAATTCTTTTGCTTCCGCATACCAGAAGGCGTCCAGTAACAGATTCTCCCGTTTCTGTTGTCACCACTCGCTCCGAGCTGAGCACCAAGCTAAAGGGACCGTCTTCTTTCTGCCCGCCTGCTGCCGCATCCCCAGAAGAACGGAGGACTTGTCCTGTCTTCGTCGTTCCCTGACTCTCATAAAGTTGTGTCAGTGCCACACAAGAAGGCGTCACTACATAATACCGGTTATTTTTAAAGTATTGGTTAATTTCATGTCGGCCATAAGTAGCCGCCACATTTAAGGGATTCCCAGAAACATGAAGCCCTGGTTCTTCCACCAGCTGATTCGTTGGTCGTATCCCCCAGTCTGTCAAAATGCTGGTCAAATGTTCCAATCCTTCTGTTCCTGGTTCCCAAAATGTCATCACACTTCCCCCAGCCAGCAAGTATGATTCTATCATCTCCATCTCCTCTTCACTGAAATCTCGCCGGGGAGCACAGATCACCAAAACTGCTGTTTCTGGAGCGATTCCTGTCACAGACAATTCTCCATAAGATGTTTGATAATGATTCCGAGAAAATAATTCCATCAGAGATGATGACGGCTCTTCCCCATGACCATCCGTAAAAATCACCTTTTTCCGTGCTCCATGAACCACCATGTGAATTCCTGAAGTAATTTCCTGTTCCGCCACCAGCTTTTCCACTTGCGTCTGGGAAGTATTAAACTCATATAAATCTGTAAATTTTAACTGTTTTCGCTTTCCCTCCGATTCAATCATCAAGTCATTCAATTCCACCTTATAGCCTAATTCCTCATATTCCCTTATCTGTTTTGGTTCTTTGTAAGGATCGCAGTAGCAAATCTGTATCATCCTGGTATATTGGGAATATCGACTCAGAAGATTTTTAGGCAAAAGAGGGTACTCCGTCTCTTGGTTAAATACAATAATCTTTATCGGCTGTTTCAAACAGGACAATATTCCTTTTGTCTCCTCTGATAAGGTATACAATCGGTTTTCTGTTAAATCTAGTTTCCATCCAAAATTTTCCGTTAAAATAATCGACAAAATTCCTATCATCAAAAAAATAGTCGTCATTGCCCCTGCTACCAATCCCAGATGCCTCTTTTTTCCGCTTATCATATTCCGCCCTCTAATTATTATCTGCGGCTCTCTAACACAAGTCGTGTCAGTCCCAACATAAAAACCGTTAAACTAGTAAAATAAACTACGGTTGAAAAACTAAAAATTCCCGACGACAATTCTTGGAAATGAGATTGAAATGACAGATAGCGCAATAACTTTGCTATCCATGCCCTTTGCACATAATACTTCAGATAATCCAACACCCAAAGAAAAATCATGATTAAATAACTTACGATCGCTGCCACCACTTGACTCTCCGTCAAGGAAGATGCGAAAATTCCAATAGCTAAAAGCCCGCTTCCCGCCAGAAAAAGTCCTGCTATACATCCTATTGTCTCCGACAGACGAAAACACCCATAAAAAGCCAACACTGCTGCATCCAATAATATAGGTAGACCACCTAGGCAAAACATCACCAGCGCTGCCAGAAATTTTCCCATAATAATTTTCTCTAGCTCCACCGGAACTGTAAATAAAAGCTGATCGGTTCGTAGTTTCCTCTCCTCTGCAAAAAGCCGCATGGTAAGAACGGGAATCAAAATCATCATTGTAGAATATACCGATTGAAAAAGTGTCGTGATATCTCCATTCATCGTCAGAAGATTCCCCACCACAAAATAATAACCAATCAGTCCCCCATAAGATGCCAAAAATACGGCGCCTATAATGGACGTTCGATATTGATGCAATTCTTTTCTCCAAACTGCTATCATCCCGTACTAATCCTCCCTATTGTATCTCTAAATCCTTGTGTCATATCTCTGGTCTTTTGTCAAATGAAAATAGCTCTCTTCCAAATCTGGCAAATTCACGCCCAATTGAATCAGACTAACGCCAGCCTTCTTCAAAATGCAAAGTACCTTTGCCGCGACATCCTTCTCCTCTGATTGAAACTCTGCCCGAAATGCTCCCGGTCTTTCCCACCTTCTCACTTGAATATCGGATAACCATCCACTTTCTTGGGCGACTTTTTGGAACTCCTCCATCCGTCCTTCTCCAATCACATAAAATCTGTCCGGCTGACGCAAACTTTCTTTTAATCCTGCTGGCGTATCGTCTGCTACCAACTGTCCATTACTCAATATCACCACCCGGTTACAGATGGCGGAGATTTCCGACAGTACATGTGAACTCAATAAAATCGCCTGTTCCTTTGATGCTTCCTTTAAAATGTCACGCATCTCTACATTTTGATAGGGATCCAAACCAGAAGATGGTTCATCCAAAATTAACAGAGGGGGATTCCCTAAAAAAGCCTGGGCCAAGCCGATTCGTTGTCGATACCCTTTAGACAAATTTCGAATCAACCGTCCTCCCACATTCTGTACATCTGCTTTCTGGCACGCCCGCGTAATCTCTCCTTTTTTATTTTTAATGCCTTTTAGTTCGCAGGCAAACGCAAGCTGTTCTTCTACTGTCATCTCAAGATATAATGCTGGTATTTCTGGTAAATATCCGATTTTTTTCCGGACAGACTTTGCCTGTTCCACATGATCTTCCCCATCCACCAAAACCGTGCCTTCACTGGCGTTCAAATATCCGGTAATAATGTTCATTGTAGTAGACTTCCCACAACCGTTATGTCCAATTAAGCCCACAATCTCACCGGTCTTGACACAAAAACTGATATTCTGTATTGCCATGGATTCTCCATATCGCTTTGTCAGCTTATGAACACTTAGCATTTCTATATTTTCCCTTTCTGCCTGCTACAAGAAATGATTTTATAGAAAACGTTTACTATCTTTTTTTATATCATATATGCATAAAAAAGTCAATGAAAAACTTTGATTTTTATGTTTATTTTTCTAGTTCTTTTATCTAACGTTTAGATATCTTTTGAATTTTCTTAATTTTCTATACAAAATGGTTGATTATCTCAAAAAAGCCTTGATTTACGGGCATACACGCAGGATTTCAAGCTAAATTTACTACCAATTTACTACTTTTGAGGGAAAGAGCCTTGATATGCCACCCGGAACCCTGCAAGCCCAAACACCAGCACACAGCATTGAGAAAGAATAAATGAAAACTGAATACGACGCAGACGCGGCGTTTCTCTATCCCATAACA
>JAAWNY010000100.1 GCA_022799175.1 Lachnospiraceae bacterium
CAATCAATACCTTCTATAAGAATAAGGGGAGAATAACAGTCTCCGTCCTATCATAGCAAAATAACTTTGGAAAATCAACAAATCCTCTTGCAATTATATAAAAAACGTGTATAATAAAGGAGATGCGTCTGTAGCTCAGTGGATAGAGCGATGGCCTCCGGAGCCATGCGCGGAGGTTCGATTCCTCTCAGACGCATTTTTTTATTGCCTGGGAAAATCCATGGAAATGCTAGCTAGCTTTTCCACAACAATATAAAATATAAATAAAGGAGCGTAACCAAATTATGAAAAACATCAAACGAATCATTGCTGCCATTACTGCCCTGACCCTTAGTGCGTCCACCCCAATACTGACTTATGCCGATTTTTACCAGGAACCGGCTACGATTAAAGGCGTTTTGATTAATAGCGAATCCGAAGTTGCAAAAGCTGCTGAACTTGGCGTCTCCCAGGTTATTACCAATTTTCCTATATCCTGGGCCTATCAATCTAATATGATGCATGCCTATGAAAGCTACTTAAACGCTTTGAAAAGGGCCGGTATCTCAGTGACCGTCATTGTGCTGAACGATTGGGCGGTCTATCCTTATAACCCCAATCTGCTTCCTGTATCCGAACCTACAGGCGCCAGCTACTATGCCTTCAATACATTAAACGATGATGGGATTCGGGCAACTCGTGAAGCTGCCGATCGTGTCACAAAAAAGTTCGGCAATCTGGTTTCTAATTGGGTAATTGGCAATGAAATCAACGACGGACAAGCCTGGAACTATATCGGATCCATGGATATCGATTCTTATTGTTCCCACTATGCCACAGCCTTCCGTACCTGGTATGATTCCATCAAGAGCACCAACAGCCTAGCCCGCGTCTATATTCCTTTCGATTTCCGATGGAATGTGGGGCAAGTTGCCGGCTTTAAATATGGCGCTATGGATATGTTCCCACGTTTGAATCAATTGTTACGCGATACCGACTATGGGATTGCTTGGCACGCTTATCCGGAAGAATTTGATAATCCGATTTTTAGCGATGACCGTCATGCCATGGAAAAATCAAATACTTATATCATTAATTTAAAAAATCTTCATATATTGACCGATTACATGGAGCAGGCGGATATGCTCTCCCCGGCAGGAACTCCACGTCATCTGATTTTATCGGAACAGGGTTTTACCTCGGTTTCTCCGGCCCATGGAGGCGAATGCCAAGAACTGCAAGCGCAATGTATTACGGAAGCTTACCAGGCAGCAGCGGCAAATCCTCATGTGGAAGCATTTATGTTGAATCGTCTGACAGACGTGCCGGAACTTGTTGAACTGAATTATGCCTTTGGCCTCATTGACACCAACGGCAACAAAAAGTTGAGCTGGGAAGCTTATAAAAATGCAGGAAAATAAGAAACAACAAAAGCAGATGTATCCGAACAGGAAAACATCTGCTTCCATTTATCAACAAGCCAAAGAAAGGAGCCTAAAATATGATTCAAGCCGTTATCTTTGACATGGATGGCGTCATTATTGACAGTGAATTTGAATATTTAAAACAGGACTTTGCTTTTGCCAAAAAGAAAAACCCTTCCATTACTTTGCCAGATCTGTTCGGCATGGTTGGTTCCTCCCGGGAAGATGCCTGGAGTTGTATGGCACGTGCCATTAATAATGGACAGACCTGGCAGGAGCTCCGCGATGAGTTTCGGGCTGACAGAGATGTCTATTCTGAAATGGATTATCGAAAAATCTTTCGTCCCGAGATTCCTGCAATTCTCGAGCAAATTCATAACATGGGGTTAAAGTTGGCTCTTGCCTCTTCTACCCAGATGGCAATCATTGAACGGGTATTAGACGAAAACAACATCCGCTCTTATTTTTCTGTAGTTGTAAGCGGAGCCCAGTTTAAAAGAAGCAAGCCAGATCCGGAAATCTATCATTATACTGCTGCTCAACTAGAGGTTCCGGAATCTCAATGTCTGGTGATCGAAGACTCAACTTTTGGCATTACTGCTGCTTCTCGAGCCGGCATGAAGATTGCCGCCCTGATCGATCCCCGTTTCTCATTCGATCAGTCCCTTGCCGATTTTCGCATGAATAGCTTGACTGAGATCCCGGAAATTATTCAAACCGCTCTTCTTCACCGCTCAATTCGAAATCCTGCATAGGCATTCATGCCATGCTCATGGATATCCAACCCGTCAAGCTGCTCCTGATCGGTCACTCGCAGTCCTAGTGTTTTATCAATTCCTTTAAACACAAGAAACATAGTCACTCCTGTCCAAACCAGCACACTTATCACTCCCAAAATCTGAATCATCAGCAGAGAGATGCCTCCTCCATACAATAAGCCTGTGTATTCGCTGGCAGGCGCCTGAGTAGTTGCAAACAGTCCCACTGCCAGTGTTCCCCATATTCCATTGCAGAAATGTACTGCTACAGCTCCTACCGGATCGTCCACATGAATCACATAATCACAAAACCATACCCCAAACACTACCAGCATTCCAGACACTATCCCCACGAAAAAGGCTCCCATGGCATCCATGACATCACAGCCAGCGGTAATTCCCACCAGACCGGCCAGAGATGCATTCAGACACATTGACACATCAGGTTTCCCATATTTTATCCAGGTAAATACCATACATACTACTGTCGCTACTGCCGGCGCAATCGTCGTCGTTGCAAAAATAGAAGCCAGCTGAGGGCCACTAGTAGCTGCCGCTCCATTAAATCCATACCATCCAAACCACAAGATAAAACACCCTAGAGCGCCAATTACCACATTATGTCCTGGAATCGCGTTTGGTGATTTATCCTTGTTATATTTGCCAAGACGTGGCCCCTCTATCCAAGCGCCAATCAGTGCAGAAAAACCACCAACCATATGAATCGCACAAGATCCGGCAAAATCATGGAAACCTAAAGCGGACAACCATCCCCCGCCCCAAATCCAATGCGCTTCTATCGGATATACCACTGCTGAAATCACTGCTGAATACACACAATAGGAAAGGAATTTCGTGCGCTCTGCCATCGCGCCTGATACAATTGTCGCCGCTGTAGCACAAAACACCAGATTGAACACAAAATTGGACCAATCAAAATGCGCATAATCCGTGAGGATCCCCCATGTTGGCAATCCGATAAAACCACCTAACGTATCTTCCCCCAGCAAAATCCCAAATCCCAGAAACATAAATACAATTGTTCCAATACAGAAATCCATCAGATTCTTCATAATAATATTCCCGGCATTTTTTGCTCTCGTAAAGCCAGTTTCCACCATAGCAAATCCTGCCTGCATAAAAAATACCAGAGCCGCACCAATCAAATACCAGATACCAAAAACTTCACTCATAATCTCTTTCATAATTTCCTCCTCATTTCTTCTGTTTTTCTGCACTGCCCTATTTGACAATTTTTGACAAATAAAAGAAGAGGCAGCTGTCATGCAAACAACTATCCCCTTTGATAATGAAAAATCTTATATGATTTTGCCAGAAATTTCTTTGTTTTTTATTTTACAGTGCACTCTCTCCCCGTTCGCCAGTACGAATTCTTACTGTGTCTGAAACATCGTAAATAAATATCTTTCCATCACCATAATTTCCAGTGTTAATTTCATGTACTACATGCTCAACAATAGACTCTGCTAATTCTTCACCGACTACTGTCTCCACCTTAACTTTTGGCAACAGATTTACCGTATATTCTGTTCCGCGATACCTCTGCTTATAACCCTTTTGGTTTCCGTAACCCATGATGTTGCTGATCATGATCCCACTTGCCTTACACTCTTCCAATATTCCTTTCAGATCCTCAAGCTTTTCTGGTTTGATAATAATCTCCAGCTTTTTCATATAGCGATTCCTCCTTTTTTGAATGCTCTACAATATAAAAAACGAGAGTGCTTTCCTCTGAAAACACCCTCGTTCTTTAACACGCTTAATTATAATCTCATTTTTCCAAAAGTCAAATACATTTTTTTACCTGTTCTGCCATCAAATTTATGAAAGATAAACAAATTATCAAGAAATTTAATAAAAGTAAGAAAATCACTTGCCTATTTGAATCTCCATGTATATAATATACTGTATATTGTTTTTATAATACAATATACAATAAGACAAGTTTTAGACAAGATAATCTTACTATTTACATATTTTGTAACGAAATTACAAAGGAGCGACTCCTACTATGATCAAACACCTTAGTTTGAAAGCTTATGGCAAAATCAATCTGGGACTGGATGTTCTGAAAAAACGAGATGATGGCTATCATGAAGTACGTATGATTATGCAAACTGTGGGAATCTTCGACCGTATCGATCTGATTCGGGAAGATCAACCTGGTATCCGAGTCGAGACAAATCTTTTCTATCTTCCGACCAATGAAAATAATTTAGTCTATAAAGCTGCAAAATTGCTGATGGATGAATTCTCCATTTCTGATGGTGTTTCCATCCGTTTACGCAAATTTATTCCTGTATCCGCTGGTATGGCGGGCGGAAGCAGTGATGCTGCCGCTGTACTGTTTGGCATTAATAAAATGTTTCATCTAAATTTGACTACCCAGCAATTAATGGAACGTGGTGTAAAAATCGGCGCTGATGTTCCTTATTGTATTTTGCGTGGCACTGCATTGTCGGAAGGAATTGGCGAAATTTTGACTCCTCTTCCACCCGTTCCCCAGTGCCAAGTATTGATCGCCAAACCTGGTATCAATGTATCCACTCGCTCTGTATATACCAATCTGTATGCTAATCGGCTTAGACCTGAACAGCATCCAAATATCGATGGGATTCTCCATGGGATTCGCAGTCAGGATATCCATCAGATTGCCAATAATCTGGGAAATGTTCTGGAGACAGTCACGATTCGAGATTTCCCTGTCATTCAAACAATCAAGGACAAAATGCTCGAATTCGGTGCCATCGGTTCCCTTATGAGCGGAAGCGGTCCCACAGTATTTGGTCTTTTTACAAATCCTGACTTGGCAGAACGCGCTTTTGAAGCACTCCGTTCTGGTTCTGACTCCCACCTTGCCCGACAAGTCTATCTGACTAATTTTTACAACACGAAAAATGCCATTATCGATATTATACCAGAACGGTAAAAAGAAAAAGGAGAGCACTCATGACACATGAACTGAAGGTAAATATGAACGAATATCTCCCGCTGCGAGATGTGGTTTTCAATACACTGCGGCAGGCTATTTTAAAAGGGGAATTGGAACCAGGAGAACGCCTGATGGAAATCCAGCTAGCAGATCGACTGGGCGTCAGCCGCACTCCGATTCGGGAAGCAATCCGCAAGCTGGAACTGGACGGGCTGGTATTAATGATCCCCAGAAAAGGGGCTGAAGTTGCCCGCATCTCCGAAAAAAGTCTGCGGGAAGTTCTGGAAGTTCGCCGTTCCTTAGAAGAGCTGGCTACTGAATTAGCTTGTCAAAGAATGAGTGCCAATGCCCTTCAGGAGCTGGAAGAGGCTCAGGAGGCTTTCCGAAATGCTATCCAGAAAGGTGATTTGATGATGATTGCAGAAGCCGACGAGCGCTATCACGATATTATTTATCGTGGCACATCCAATTCGCGTCTGGTTCAGATTCTAAATAATCTACAGGAGCAGATGTACCGTTATCGTCTGGAATATATTAAGGATACTGCCAAGCACCAGATATTAGTAGTGGAGCATGATCATATTCTCCGGGCGCTTAAAGATCGGCGTGTGACAGAGGCGAAAGCAGCGATTCGGGAACATATTGATAATCAGGAGATTACGGTTTCGCGGAATATTAAAGAACAGCAGTGATGATTTTGTTTTGAAGAGTATGGGGTACGCCCTGGAGTATGTGGCAGGCGGGGGCGTTGTCTTGCTGCCGGTTTGGGCTGCGTTTGCGGTTTCGGGATATAAGAAAGCCTAAAATCACCGAATTTTGCTAAAAACAAAACGAAAATGCACAAACTCGCTGCGCTCAGACAGTGTGCATTTTCGTTTTAACGCAAAATCCGGTAATTTAAGGCTTTCTAAATCCCTGCAAATGCAAACGCCGCCCAAACCGGCAGCAAGACAACGCCCCCGCCCGCCACATACTCCAGGGCTGTTTTTTGATAAACTTCTACAATCATTGAAATAACGTTTTACTTTATTCCAATATCATTTAGATAAAGAAACGAGAAAATCAGCCAAGGAAGAGGGGAGAGAAGCAACGGGAAATCATCTGTGATATTTTGACTTTGCAGAGATTTAGAAGTCCTTAAATCCCTGA
>JAAWNY010000023.1 GCA_022799175.1 Lachnospiraceae bacterium
TATATATTTCCCGTTGCTTCGCTCCCCTCTTCCTTGGCGTACCTTTTGTCACTGCTTATCTAAATGACACTGTGGATAGAGCCAGCTATTTTTTATTTGGTTTTCTTGTTTTCTTCCTTTCGGATATAAATACGGTATGAATGTGCGCACCCGTTTACATTTTTGACCGGATATGATAGCATGAAAGAAGATTGTTGGAACAGGAGGTAACAGGAATATGAACAGGAACAAAAAAGAGTGTATGAAGGATATCTTATATGATTTTGCAGGCGCATTTTTGCAGGCATTAGGGATATGGTGCTTTATTGAACCTTGTATGATTGCGCCAGGGGGTGTGTCGGGCATGGCGCTTTTGATTAACCATTTGACAAAATTTCCGGTAGGTATTATGACTCTGATACTGAATATTCCGCTTCTGATCAGTTCTTATGTGTGTTTGAACCGCAGAATGACAAAAAAGACGATACAGACAGTTTTTATTATGTCGCTGGTGCTAGATGGTTTGGTTGCGCCTCTGTTTCCCCAATATATAGGGGACAAGCTGATTTCCTCCGTTTTTGGAGGAATTTTGGCAGGCGTGGGAATGGCGTTGATTTTTATGCGGGATTCCACAACAGGAGGAGGGGATATTTTAGCAAAACTATTGCAGAAACGATTTCCTTATATGCATACCGGGTATGCGCTGATGATAATTGATGTGGTGGTGATCGGTGTTTCCGTTTTGGTATTTGGAAAGCTGGAAGCGGCATTATATGGGTTGATTTCCATGGTGGCGACCACCCAAACCATTGATGCCATTCTTTATGGTATGAACAAGGGAGCTATGGTGATGATTCATTCGGAGAAGAACCGGGAAATTGCTGATGAGATCATGGAACGTCTGAACCGGGGAACTACATTTTTTAAAAGTATGGGAGGATACAGTAAAAAGGAAGGGGAAACGTTGTTGTGTGTCATTGACCGCAAACAGTTTTATCTGATCAAAGAAATTGCTTATGCGCATGATCCCCGGGCTTTTGTGGTGGTATCGGAGACGAAAGAAACTTATGGAGAAGGATTTTTGGATATTCGCTGATACCCTTCGCGGATCAATCATTTCATTATAAAAAGAAAATGACTTTGAAAACACTCCATGTTATAATAGAGAAAAGTCTGTCAGCAAAATTGACAAAAGGAGAGTGGGAAGGATGAAAAAACTATGTGCAGTTGGTTTGGCAATGGTTTTGATTATCAGCTTGCAAGGATGTGGAAAGAAAAGTCTGTTAGATCCCAAAGATCCGGTATCTTTGACCATATGGCATTATTATAATGGTTCTCAGCAGGCGGCATTTGATGCTTTGGTGGAGGAGTTTAATGAAACCGTGGGCCAGGAAAAGGGGATTTATGTACAGGGGTATTCCCAGGGGTCGGTTTCGGATTTGGAGACGGCAGTACGAGATGCGATTGATGGAAAAGTGGGGGCGGATGCTATGCCAGATATTTTTTCCTCTTATGCGGATACGGCATATGAGGTGGAACAGGCTGGGGCTTTGGCCAATCTGTCGAGTTATCTCAGTGAGGAAGAGTTGGCGCAATATGTGGATTCTTATATGGAAGAAGGTCGCATTGCTGCAGATGGAACACTGCGGATTTTTCCAACAGCAAAATCTACAGAAATTATGATGATCAACAAGACAGACTGGGAATCTTTTGCGGCGGCAACGGGGGAAACTCTGGAAAGTCTGGAAACCATAGAAGGCGTGGTATCGGTGGCTCAGGCATACTATGAATGGACGGATAGCCTTACCCCGGAAGTGCCGGAGGATGGGAAGGCGTTCTATGGCAGAGATGCCGTGGCAAATTATTTTATCATTGGAATGCAGCAATTGGGAGTGGAGATTTTTCAGGTGGAAAACGGGGAGATGACGCTTCATGTGCCGAAAGAGGAGTTGTATCGTCTTTGGGAAAATTATTATGTTCCCATGGTGAAAGGATATTTTGGCGCTTATGGTTCTTTTCGTTCCGATGATGTAAAAACAGGGGATATTCTGGCTTATACGGGTTCGATTTCTTCGGCAATGTATTTTCCGGATCAAGTGGAACTAGACAACGACAGTCATGCCATTGATTATATGGTGATGGCAGCGCCTGTGTTCCAGGGGGGAAAGAATTATGCCGTGCAGCAAGGAGCGGGTATGGTCGTCAGCAAATCGGATGAGAAGCATGAATATGCAGCGGTGGAGTTTTTGAAATGGTTTACCCAGGCAGAGAACAATTTGCGTTTTGGTTGTGTATCTGGTTATTTGCCCGTGCAAAAGGAAGCCAACAGCAGTGAAAAGTTAGATCAGGTAATCGCAGATCAAAAGCTTTCTGTGGCATCGAAGACATACGATTGTCTTACCACCATTTTCGATGAGATGGGCGATATGACTCTTTACACCAATAAAAGTTTTAAGAACGGCTCCGCTGCCAGAAAGATACTGGAATATCATCTCGCAGATAAGGCAGCCAAGGATCGGACGGCGGTGAAGGCATTGCTAGAGCAGGGAAAGAGTCTGGAGGAGGCGGCAGAACCTTATGTGACAAAAGCGGCTTTTGAGGCATGGTATGATTCCTTTTGTGATGCATTGCAGACAGCAATTGATGGTTGAAACGCACAATAACAAGAGGAAGATCGTCTTCGGCGACAACGATTTCATAGAGGATGGATAGGAATATGAGAAACAATAATAAACAAAATCAAAAAAAATCAACGATATTCCGGATCTTCCTGATTCCTTTGATCGCCATCATGCTGGTACAAAGTACAATTACCCTTGGTACTCTGATATGTAAACGGACGATGGAAACACTGGAGGAGTATTCCAGTGGTATGATGAGCCGTCTGGTAGAAAACCGCATGGTAATTCTACAAAACGATATGACCCAGCGATGGTCCGCTGTTGAGGAGCGGGAGGAATTGATGAATGGCCTTCTGGAACAATTTTTACTTGAGGAAGGCATATCACTGGAGACGTTTCTTCAATCCAGTGAGGAAAAAGTGAGGCTGCTGGAACAATTGTTTCCGGAGTGTTTGGAGATCTTACATAATAATAACACAACCGGTGTTTTTTTGATTCTGACAGGGACGGATATGGTGGCGCCCGGAGATTTTGATGGCTTTTTTATCCGGGATTCCGATCCAGAAAAAAATTCTGTAAATTATAAAGATCTATTGTTGGAAAGAGGAAACAAAAAGCTTTCTAGAACCTGGGATATTCCGTTGGATACTAACTGGACTACCCGGTTTTCTATGGATGGATTAGGGAAAAATCCTTCTGACAACTATTTTTATGAACCCTGGCGGGCGGGAGCGGAATATGAAGATGCCAATACCAAAGATTTGGGGTATTGGTCCATGCCTTTTTCTCTGGAAAAGAAAATAACCGATGCCTATGAAATGATTACTTATTCATTGCCTCTTCGGTTCGAAGGGAAGGTTTACGGCGTACTGGGAGTGGAAATTTCCAGCAAAATGTTAAATAACTATTTCCCGGTGGCGGAATTGAACGATTCGCAGCAGTCAGGGTATATGCTAGCAGTGAAAGAAAGCAATGATTGGTACGTCCCTCTGGTAGGGAAAGGGGTGCTTTATAATTTGGTTCGTTCCATACCGGAAGGGTTTGCCTTGAAAGAGACGAACTATGATAATCTGTCTTTGGTTCCTGATGCCAGTTTAAGTGGACAAGGGATTTATGCTGTGGTGTGCCCGCTGAACTTATATAGTAATAATGTTCCATACGAAAATACGGAATGGGTTCTTTTGGGATTGGATACGGAGAACGATCTGTTTGGAATGAGCCGTCAGTTGTACATCTGGATTGTGGTTGCGATATTGATTGGCTTGATTTTCGGAGTGATCGGCATCTACTTCATGGTGAGGCACCTAACCAGACCTGTTCAGCAGTTGATGAATTGTATCAGTAAAGGGAGAGCAGGACTGCAGGAATTTAAACTTTCCAATATTCTGGAGATCGATGCGTTGTATCAGGTAGTGACTGATTTGACAGAACAACAAAAAGAAGCAGAGAATATTCTTTTGGAAGAAAAGGAACGTTATAAAGTGGCTTTGGAAGCTTCCAAAGATATCTTTTTTTCCTATGATTTGCAGAGCCAAATGCTAGATCTTGTCAATCACAAGACAATGAGCGGACAATGGCAGTGTCCCAAAATGGAGAATGGATTTATCAATCCAGAATATATATATGAGGCGGATCGTGAGGAAGCGATGCGGGCGTTGCAGAAAGATGCGGATAATCCTTATGCGGAATTTCGGATGCGCTGGCCAGAAGAAACAGAATTTATCTGGGTGGCTCTCACGGGAAAAGTGATTTATGACACAGATGGCCGGCGATGGAAAATGGTGGGAAGCATTCGTAATATACAGGAACAAAAGGAGCGGGAGGCGAGACAGCTTCGAAAGAATACCATAGATGGGGTTACGGGTCTTTATGTATTGAGTGCGGGTATGGAGCAGCTGGCAGAATGCCGAAAAAACCATCTCCAAGGGGTAGTAGTTGATTTGCTTTTGGATGGGATAAAGCAGGTCAATGAGAAAAATGGTATTGTATTTGGCGATATGATTTTAGAAGAGATCGGAAGTCTGATTCAGAATCAATGCCAAAGTTTGACGAAAAGGACGGGTTGTCAAACGGTAGCTTTTCGTTTGAATCGAGATGAGTTTGTTTTGTGGCTGGAAAAGCAGTCCCCAGGGAAAGCAAAAGAGTTTGTGCAGGTATTGATAGAAAAAATAGCAAAAGGCTTTGAAGAAGATATTTTTCATATGCAGATATATGCCGGTCTGGTCCAGGGAGAACGAGAACGGTCCAAAGAGGAATTGATTCGCATGGCAAAGCTGGCTTTAAGGGAAGCTGTTTCTGGTGGAAAAAAGTTGTTTTTTTATGAGGACATTCCTGAAAAAAGCCGAAAGATTTTGCCGGCTTTGCAAGGACATGAAATGAACAGCCCTGGTTACGGAGAGGATACCAGCCTAGCATCGGTGGCTTTGAATCTGTTCGGCAGAGGTTCTCATTTCCCGGCACAGATGATGCTGATGATTCGGAAAATCGGAAGATTTTATCAGGCCAGCGGTGTGCAGGTGTCTTTGTTACAGGCAGATTTTAATTCCAACTATCTGAATTATCAGTGGTATCGGGACGAGAGCATTGTCAAAGAAAATGTAAGCAAATATAAAGAAGAAGAAAAGGAAGCTTTTTATACTTGGTTGGGACAGACAGAAATACGTTATTTCTCGGAAGAAGATAGCCAACAAAAGGTAGTTCAGTGCTTTTTAAGCATTGAGCCAGGACAAAAAGGGGTGGCACTGCCACTGTATGATAGCGGAACTTATATAGGGAATCTCTGTATTTTGGGAATTGGCTCTGAGCGTTTCACAAATAGTGAAGAATATCAGAATCTTGTGGAGCTTAGCCGGGCGATTGAGAGCCAGTTAAACCAACAGCAGCATGACATTGCCAGTAAGGCAAAATCAGAATTTTTATCTCGGATGAGCCATGAGATTCGTACCCCCATGAATGGCATTATTGGTATGGCGGCCATTGCCTTACAACAAGATCAAAGCCAGGAGAGGATTATGGACTGTCTGCAAAAAATACAATCTTCTTCGGATTATCTTTTGGGACTGATTAATGATATTTTGGATATGTCGAAGATCGAGAGCGGAAAGATGAAGTTAGATCCTGTCAATTTTAGCATGAAGGAAATGGTGGGGACTATTCAGGAGTTGATTACCGCTCAAACGTCAGTAAAAAATATCGATTTTGTACAGAAAATTTCCTTAACCCATTCCTGGTTTATAGCAGACAGAATTCGCATCAGTCAGGTGTTGATTAATTTGTTAGGAAATGCAGTAAAATTTACGCCAGCAAAAGGAACGATCACTTTAACTGTGCAGGAAATCTCTGCGACCGGAGAACAGGCAATGGTGTATTTTGCCGTAAGTGATACCGGAATTGGCATTGCTAAAGAGGATCAGGATCGGGTGTTCCGTTCGTTTGAGCAGGCTTCTGGCACTAACCCGTCAAAGCAACAAGGAACGGGACTTGGCCTTTCTATCAGTAGTCGTCTGATACAGATGATGGGAAGTAATATCCAGCTGAACAGTGAACCCGGGAAGGGGAGTACTTTCAGTTTTTCTATTCCGCTGGCGCTTGGTGAGGATCAGGAAGATGAGATACAAAAAGAAACGATTTCTTTCCAGGGGTATCGCGTTCTGGTGGTGGAGGATAATGAACTGAATTCTGAGATTGCTCAATGCCTGTTGGAAGAGCGGGGGTTTGAGGTGGATTGTGTCTATGACGGCGCCGAGGCAACCGAACGGATCCGTACCACAAAGCCGGGTACTTATGATGTGATTTTGATGGACATTATGATGCCGGTGATGAATGGGTTAGAGGCGGCTCGCGCCATTCGAAGTATGGATCGGGAAGATTGCCATACCATACCGATCATTGCGATGTCGGCCAATGCTTTTGATGATGATTTGAAAAAGTCGGTGGAATGTGGGATGAATGGACATTTATCAAAGCCGGTGGAAGTGGATAAATTGTACCGGACATTGGATGAAGTGATTCGGGGAAAGTAATAGAAAATCGTCTGTTCCTTTTTCCGGTTTCGAGATTAAGAATTCCTAAAATCCACAGACGATTTTCTGTTGCTTCTTGCCACTTTTCCTTGGCTGTGTTTCTTATTTTTCAGATTGGAATGACATTGTATTTGTAATATCTTCTTTTTTATAAAAAATGTAGAATCGAGGTGTGAAGGTATAAGCTAATTTAGATTGCGAATCTTTTTTTGATAAATCCGAATAAATAGGATGGTAGTCATGGCAACGGAGATGATCTCTGCTAAGGGGAACGCGTACCAGACTGCGTGCAGACCTACGAATCGGGCGAATAAATAGGCGAGTGGCAGCAAACATAGAAGCTGTCTGGCAACGGAAGTGAGCAGGCTGTAGACGCCATTGCCCAGAGCTTGAAATACCGATCCTACGATGATGCAGTATCCGGCAAACAAAAAGCTGAGGCTGATGATTCGTAGGGCGGGAACTCCGATTTCTAGCATCTGTTCGGAGGCGTTGAAGAGAAGCAACATCTGCGCAGTGAATGCCTGGAAAACGAAAAGGCCAGTAAGCATGATGGAGACAGCAATAAAAATGCTGAATTTGGCAGTCTCCATGATTCGTTTTTTATCGCGTGCGCCATAATTGAAGGCGATGATGGGAATCATACCATTATTTAATCCAAAAATCGGCATGAAGATAAAACTCTGTAGTTTGAAATAAACGCCAAGTACGGTTACAGCAGTAGCGGTAAAGCCTACCAGAATCAGATTCAGGAAATAGGTCATCACGGAGCTGATGGACTGCATAATAATAGAAGGAACGCCAACTTCATAGATCACCCGGATGGTAGGAAGGCTAGGAGAAAATCCGCGCATGCTGATACTGACATCCGTATTTTTTTGGAGATTAAAAATCAATGACAAAATCATAGCCAAGATCTGTCCGATCACGGTGGCGATAGCGGCTCCACTGATTCCCAGTGCAGGGAAGCCAAAGAGTCCGAAGATCAGGATTGGATCAAGAATAATATTGGTGATGGCACCGGCTCCCTGAGAGTACATATTGTAGATGGTACGTCCGGTGGACTGCAAAATTCTCTCAAAGACCATCTCCAGAAAAATGCCAAAAGAGAAGACTAGACAGATGGTCAGATACTGCACTCCGTATTCAATGATGACAGTATCGTCGGTTTGGCTGGAAAAATAAAGTCGGGAACCCAAGAGACCAAACAGCGCAAAACAGATGGCGCCGACGATGGCAAGAAAGATACCGTTGACAGCCGCTTTTTGAGCTTCCTCTTGATCCTGGGCGCCTAGAGAGCGGGACAAAAGTGCGTTGACGCCAACACAAGTTCCACTGGATACGGCAATTAACAGGGTTTGGATAGGAAAAGCCATGGATACTGCTGTCAGAGCGGCTTCTCCCAACTGTGCGACGAAGATGCTGTCAATAATGTTATACATAGCCTGGACAAGCATGGAGAGAATCATGGGCAGGGACATGGTGATTAAAAGAGGCCGGATTGGCATAGTTCCCATTTTGTTTGGGGTGAGGTTTTTAGTAGTTTCGGACATATGAATTTCCTTTCGGGTGTATATTTTGATGCATGTATCATTCTACTATTGATAAAATTTATTGTCAATCGAAAGTGGAAAATGTTGTCGGGATTAATTTGCTACTCTATAACCATCCGTTATAAGAAATATGAGCATTATGTATTGTCACTATAACAGGAAAAATGATATAATCAGGAAAGTAGATTAGACAGGAGGAAAGATATCCGTGGGAAAGATTTTTAAATTTCATAATGATTTAGATACGGATCAGATTATTGCATCGCAATATTTGTTGTTGCCAACCATCGAGGAGATGAAAGTACATACATTTGAATCGCTGGATCCCCAATTTCCGCAAAAGGTTCAGCCGGGAGATTATGTGGTGGGGGGCGAGAATTTTGGTTGTGGTTCTTCACGGGAACAGGCCCCCAGCGTGTTGAAGGCTTTGGGTGTGGAAGCTGTGGTGGCGAAGTCATTTGCCCGGATTTTTTATCGCAATGCCATTAATATCGGACTGCCGGTGATTGTGTGCAAAGAATTGCCCGATGTAGTGACCGATGGGGATGAGATGGAACTTTCCTTGACAGAAGGGGTGATCCGAAGCGGCGGACAGGAGTTTTCCTGCACGAAATTGCCGGAGTATATGCAACAAATCTTAAGCCAGGGCGGATTGATTGCGTCGCTGAATAAGGAGGTGTAGTGATGGGAATGACAATTGCTGAAAAGATCATTGCCCGGGCAGCCGGGGTGGAAGCGGTTCGTCCGGGGGATATTCACACGGTTCATCTAGACCGAATGATGAGCAACGATGGGACCACGCATCTGACCGTGGATATGTATTATAATAAGTTGAAACATCCGCAGATTGCAGATGCGAAAAAAATGGTATTCATCGTGGATCATAATGTGCCTTCCGATAGTGCCAAAACGGCGGGTTCTCAGAAAAAAATGCGGGATTTTGCCAGAGAGCATGCGATTGACTTCTGGGAAGGAAAAGGGGTGTGCCATCAGATTATGATGGAGCATTATGTCTGTCCCGGAGAGTTGATCTTTGGTGCGGACAGTCACACCTGTACATATGGTGCTTTGGGAGCTTTTGGAACGGGTGTGGGATGTACAGATCTGTTATATGGCATGGTGACTGGGACTTCCTGGGTGCTGGTGCCGGAGACGGTAAAGTTCAATCTTACTGGCAGACTGCCGGAGGGAGTATATCCCCGGGATCTGATGCTGACGATCATTGGACAAATCGGCGCCAATGGAGTGAATTATCAGGTGATGGAGTTTTGCGGGGACGGGGCGAAGACGCTTAGTGTCAATGACCGGATGGTGCTTTGTAATTTGGCAGTAGAAGCTGGAGCCAAGACGGCCATTTTTGAGGCAGATGAGATTGCGCTGGAATATCTTAAAAGCCGGGGGCGAAAACCCAAAGCTGTGTTTACCAGCGATCCCGATGCTGTCTATGCCAGAGAGTACACTTTTGATCTTTCCTGTATTGTGCCTGTAGCGGCAAAGCCAGACTTTGTGGATGCGGTGGTTCCGGCATCTGAGGTGTGCGGCGTACCGATTGACGAGGCATTTTTGGGTTCTTGCAACAATGGGCGGATAGAAGAGCTGCGTGTGGGAGCAGCAATTTTGAAGGGACGAAAGGTGGCAGAACGTGTGCGTTTTCTGGTAGTGCCGGCCAGCCAGGAAATCTATCTGCAGGCGATGGAAGAGGGCTTGATTCAGACGTTTATGGAGAGCGGTGCGATCGTGATGAATCCCAATTGCAGCGTTTGTTGGGGGAGTTGTCAGGGCGTGATCGGGGAAAATGAGGTTCTGATCAGTACTG
Organism: Lachnospiraceae bacterium; assembly: GCA_022799175.1. Lineage (GTDB taxonomy): Bacteria > Bacillota > Clostridia > Lachnospirales > Lachnospiraceae > Brotaphodocola. The sequence goes on from JAAWNY010000023.1 coordinate 9,992, forward strand.
GCACTAGGAATTTTAAAGGTAGAGCAGGACATCCCAACTCGAAGGTATATCTGGGTTCAGCGGCCACTGTGACGGCCTCGGCGGTTAAAGGAGAGATCTGTACGGCAGATATGTTATAATAGAAGATACCCTTGTTCACTGAGGGGAATGATGTCGATTGTCAAGATAATTCCTGACAAGGAACAGAAATATTCGGGAAAGGAAATGGGATATTTATGGAACAGTTTACGGGCAGAGTCTGGAGACTCGGAGATGATATTGATACCGATATCATCATTCCCACGGAGTATTTGGCCTTGAAGACGATTGAAGAGATGAAACAGTATGGGTTTGAGCCTCTGCGTCCGGAGCTAGCAGCGCAGATCCACGATGGAGATGTGATTGTGGCAGGAAAAAATTTTGGATGCGGTTCCTCGCGGGAACAGGCTCCGGAGGTGATCAAGGCTCTGGGAATCCGCTGCGTGATAGCCAAATCTTTTGCGCGGATTTTTTTCCGCAATGCGATCAACAATGGTTTGCTGTTGATTGAGCAGCCAGATTTGTATGATGATGTGAAAGAGGGCGATACCATTACCGTCACTGTGAATCAGGCGGTGGATTATCAGGAAAAATTCTATCCGATCACATCCCTGCCGGAAAATTTGGTAGAGATTATCCATGCTGGCGGCCTGGTGAAAGCTATGCGCCGGCGCAATGGTCTTGTCTGACGATGGTGCAGCAGGAACAATTACGCTTATTGTGAGGAGGATGTATAGAAATGGGACAAACCATGATTGAAAAGATCATAGCCCACAATATCGGTGTGGAGTCTGTAAAACCAGGCGATATTGTAACGACAGAAGTAGATCGGGTGATGTTAGACGATATTATGATTCCATTTATTGTGGATAAATTTCATGAGATGGGTTTTACGAAGGTATGGGATCCCGATAAGATAGTACTGATTTATGATCATTTGGTGCCAGCCAGCCAGCAGGATGATACCCGTCATTACCGGGTGGGAGACGCTTTTGTGAAGGAATATGGGCTGACACATGTACACCGTAGTGACGGAATCTGCCATCAGTTGATGACAGAAGCTGGTTATGTGAAACCGGGGGATGTGGTTTTTGGTACGGACAGCCATACAACAACTTATGGGTGTGTAGGTGCATTTTCTACCGGAATTGGCTACACGGAAATGGCCGCTATTTTGGGAACCGGCAATCTGTGGGTGAAGGTTCCGGAGACAATTCGGGTTGAGATCCAGGGAACTTTGCCAGAGGGGGTGATGTCCAAGGATATTATCCTGCGGTTGATCGGAGATTTGGGGGCTGACGGTGCCACATATCGGGCATTGGAATTTGTCGGCTCGACGATTGACACTATGACGGTGGCCAGCCGGATGACCATGGCCAATATGGCTATTGAGGCTGGCGCCAAATGTGCGATGTTCACACCAGATGAGAAAACAGCAGAATATTGTGGGATACGGTTGGATGAATTTCAGAAGAGTTTAAAAGGGGACAGGGATGCTAGTTATTTACGAACCATAACATATCAGGCGGAAGACTTTGAACCGGTGATGGCTTGCCCCTCTCAAGTTGATAAAATCCGCAAGGTCAGTGAACTGGAGGGAATTCCCATCGATCAGGTATTTATCGGTTCTTGTACCAATGGACGGCTGGAGGATTTGCAGGCAGCAGCAAAAGTGTTGGAAGGAAAAAAGGTGGCGCCTTTTGTGAAATTAATTGTGACTCCCGCCAGTCGCAGGGTATATGAGGAGGCATTGGCTTGCGGAGTTTTGCAGATTTTAGGGAAGGCAGGAGCAATCATTACCCATCCTGGTTGCGGGTTATGTTGTGGTCGTACAGGAGGGATTCTGTGCGATGGAGAACGAATAGTGGCTACGAATAACCGTAACTTTCTAGGACGAATGGGAACTTCCAAAGTAGAAATTTATCTGGCTTCGCCAGCGACGGCAGCGGCATGCGCGGTGGCTGGAAAAATTACTGTCTGAATAGTTTTGTGGGTAATAAGAATAAAAAATGAAGAAACAAAAAGATGGTGTTGCAAAATCAACACCATCTTTTTGTTTCATTACGTTTAACCAAAATGTAATATATTTGTAATAAATTAAGAGTGAATATGAAATAAAAATTGCGAGAAAGGATCGGCTATATTTGGTTAAAGTATATAAAAAATTGTATTTCCAAAAAAAATGAATAATAATTATGACAAAAATATTAAAAAACCATTGACTTTTTCTATTGTCTCCCACTATAATAGCCAACAAAGTTAGAAAATGATTGTTTTTTGGATTTATGTCCCACTTTCGACAGTTTTTGGCAAAGAATTTGGGAAATGATCATTTTATCATGAATATGATAAGAAACGAGGTGCAAGTATGCTGACATGGAACCGATTTTTCTTTTGCATTTGCAATTGGGTAAAATCAATCATCAAGAGAACGGCAAGGATTATGCTGTCACTTTGTCGGTATTCGGTCATTTTGGTGGCGGGGGTTGCTTTGTCCGGAGCATTGACAATTCTTTTTGCAAGATTGGACAGGGAAGGCAGAACGACTTTGACCGTATATGCAGAGACTGCTTCGGCAGTATCGGAAGAGGAAAATGATATGAAAGAAGCCAAGGAGCTGGCTGGAGCAACAGTGGCAGAAGACGTATTTGCTATGAGAGAAGTCCGAAAACAGCGCCAGGAAAATATAGAAAAAGCGAAGGCGGCCATACAGCAGGAGAAAGAAGAGCGAACCGAAGAGACGGAAAACAGCAGGGTCATAGAGGCAGGAAAAGCAGGAGAGAAAGCGGCAGAGCCGAAGCAGAGGGAGCCTGGAACAAAGGATGAGGATTTCGGAGCGGAAAGTCAGGAAGAGATTGCTAGACAGGCGTCTGCGGGAATACGATATTCCCAGCAGGATTATGAAGTTCTGCAGAGAATTGTGGAGGCAGAGGCCGGAATCTGTGATACCAAGGGAAGAATCCTAGTGGCTAATGTGGTGATTAATCGGGTAAAGAGCAGTGAGTTTCCCGATACGATCACCGGAGTCGTATATCAGCAATCCCAGTTTTCACCGGTGAAAGATGGTTCTCTGAATTCTTGTACCGTGTCACCGGAGACTGTCGAAGCCGTAGATCGAGCGCTGGCCGGGGAAGATTATTCACAGGGAGCCTTATATTTTATGAATCGCCGCCGTTCTCGATCCAAAAGCGTGAGCTGGTTTGATAATAGTCTGACTTATCTCTTCCAACACGATCGGCATGAATTTTTTAAGTAAAGATTTTGTGAAAATTCTCCTCCTTCTTATATTGACTTTTAATTCACAAAGTGAGATAATAAAAGCAAATTTCGATTTACGAAGTTTAGATTAAGGAGGAAGTGTAATGGCAACAAAAGCGTATTACCCAATCAGTGAGATCGGCAAGGGAAAGACTGGCTTTTCCAAGACCAGATCAATCATCGAAGCTGCTTTTTATGGCAACAATGTAGTGAAGGTAAACACTCTGAAGGAAGCATATGAATTGGCAAAGAACTCTCCGGGAACGATCGTGACTGATATGCCGGTTTACAGAGGCGAGGAGTTTGGTCTGGAGAAGGATGCCAAAGTGCTTCTGTTCAATGACGGCGCGATCACCGGCCGTTATGCTACCGCCCGCCGCATTGCCGGAGAGCCCGGTGTGGATTGCAATGCTCTGGACATTGTTGCCATGGACGCTGTGTACGAGTCCCGCTGGAAGACCATGTACCATGCAGAAGTGTTTGTTGGTCTGGATCCGGAGTTCATGGTGAAGGCACACCTGTTGTTGCCGGAAGGGGAAGAAAACATCATGTACAACTGGATGTTGAACTTCCAGTATATGTCTGACGAGTATGTCAAGATGTACAAGAATTCCAAGCCGGTAGGGGATGGCAAGGAAGCAGATATCTACATTTTCTCAGATCCGCAGTGGACAGGTTCCGATCGTCCCAACGTATCTTTAGATTGCCTGTCGGATCCGCAAAAGAAGACTTTGTGCTATTTCAATACAGAGACCAACTGTGCTTGTATCCTGGGTATGAGATATTTTGGTGAGCACAAGAAAGGTACTTTGACTATGGCTTGGGCGATTGCTAACCGCAATGGTTATGCATCTTGTCATGGTGGACAGAAAGAATATCTGTTAGCGGATGGCAAGAAGTATGTGGCTTCTGTATACGGTCTGTCCGGATCCGGTAAGTCCACTCTGACCCATGCAAAACATGGCGGTAAGTATGAGATCAAGGTTCTGCATGACGACGCCTTTGTGATTAATACCGATACCTGTGCATCCATTGCTCTGGAGCCAACTTATTTTGATAAGACTGCTGACTATCCTACTGGATGTGAGGATAACAAATATCTGCTGACTGCTCAGAACTGCTCGGCAACTCTGGACGATGAGGGTAAACTGCAGCTGGTAACTGAGGATATCCGGAACGGTAATGGTCGCGCTATCAAGTCTAAACTGTGGTCTCCGAACCGGGTGGACAAAATTGATGCTCCGGTAAATGCGATTTTCTGGATTATGAAAGATCCGACCATCCCGCCAGTAGTGAAGTTAAAAGGCGCTTCTTTGGCTTCTGTTATGGGTGCGACCCTGGCTACTAAGCGTTCTTCTGCAGAGCGTCTGGCTCCTGGCGTAGATCCCAACAAACTGGTAGTGGTTCCTTATGCGAACCCGTTCCGTACCTATCCGCTGGCTAATGACTATGAGAAGTTCAAAAAGCTGGTTGAGGAAAAGAACGTAGACTGCTATATCGTTAACACGGGTGATTTCATGGGTAAGAAGGTAAAACCGGCAGACACCCTGGGTATTTTGGAAGCGATTGTAGAGGGCAAGGCAGATTTCCACAAATGGGGCCCGTTCTCTGATATCGAGATCCTGGATTGGGAAGGTTTTGTGCCGGATATGAACGATGCCGAATATGTAGATCAGTTGAAGGCTCGTATGAATGACCGTGTGAATGAGATCAAGAATTTTGCAGAGGCGAAGGAAGGCTATGACAAACTGCCAGAGGATGCATTGGCGGCAATCCAGAAGGTAGTGGATGAGCTGGGCTAAGTGAGAAAGAAGAAGGAAACAAGAGAGACTGCTGTGTGGATTTTTGCAGAGTCTTGAGGGCAACAAGCCGGGAACCAGGGAGTTTCCGGCTTCCTCTTTATATTTGACAGGAGAGCGGATGAAGAAATATGTATTGTTTGATCTGGATGGGACGTTGACGGATTCTCGCGAGGGCATTGTCAATTCGATTGTGTATATGCTGGGATATTATCAAATCGCGATCAAGGATCGCGGCGAGTTGCAGCCGTGGCTGGGGCCGCCTTTGAAAGAAAGTCTGATGAAATATTGTGGGTTTACTGAGAAGAAGGCGCTGGAAGGTGTGGCAGTATATCGGGAGTATTTTGACCGGCAGGGGATTTTTGAGAATAAGGTGTATCCAGATATGGAAGAGATGTTACAGCGGTTGAGGGAGAAAGGATATCAGCTGTTGGTGGCAACTTCCAAACCGGAGACAGCGGCGGTACGGGTGTTGGAGCATTTTAAATTGGCAGAATATTTTACTTATATTGGCGGCGCTACTCTAGACGACAGCCGGGTGAGAAAAGGCGATGTGATTCGCTATGTGTTGGAGAGCTGTGGAGTAGAGGAAAACGCTCAGGCGGTGATGGTTGGGGATCGGGAACATGATGTACAGGGTGCGAAAGAGAATGGTTTGGCAGTAATTGGTGTGCTTTATGGATATGGTTCCCGAGAGGAATTGACAAAGGCGGGGGCCGATTATCTTGTGGATAAGCCAATGGATCTGGTGGAACTTTTGGCAAATATGCATAAAATTTAACGGATATAGTGAGGATATAATTTACAAAAAATAAAAATCAGAAAAATTTCATTAGAAATGGCAGTGTCTTTTCTGATAAAATGGAATGGGAACTTTAATGTCGGATTCATGTTTTGCAGGAAAGGGAAAGGTGCCGTATGTTTGAAAAAGGAGAATATATTGTATATGGGACTTCAGGGGTGTGTCAGGTAGAAGATATTACCACCATGGATATGAAGGGAGTTCCTGGGGATCGGTTGTTCTATGTTTTGATTCCAGCGGGTCAGAAGGGGGGAAAGATCTTTACCCCGGTGGATAATGAAAAGACTTCCATGCGGCGGGTGATGACGCAGGAAGAGGCATCGCAGCTGATTGATGAAATTCCGGGAATCGAGGAACTTTGGATTGCCAATGAGAAGCTGCGAGAGGTTCAGTATAAGGAATGTATGAAATCATGTGACTGTAAGGAATGGATCAAGATTATCAAGACTTTGTATCTGCGCAAGCGGACGCGAAGGGATCAGGGCAAGAAAATCACTTCCACGGATGAAAGATATCTGCGAATGGCAGAAGATTACCTGTATTCAGAACTGGAGATCCCCTTGGGGATTCCCAAGGCGAAAATGGGGGAATATATCACGGAGAGAATCCGGGAGCAAAAGAAATAGAAGCGAATGCAAAATGCCTCGCGGCAGGGGAGACCTGCCAGAGGCATTTTGGCATTATAAAAAAGTTTTTGCGATTGGTTATTTTCCGTATTTTTCTTCACAATACAGGCATCGATAGACTTCGCGCTGTTCATCGGCCAAATAGAACACATGGGGTAGTTCCTGCTCAATGGAAGTGATGCAGCGGGGATTCTTGCATTTAATCACATTGGTGATCTTTTGGGGAAGCTTTAAAGTCTTTTTCTCGATGATTTTGTTATTCTGGATGATATTGACTGTGATATTATGATCGATATAGCCCAGAATCTGTAGATCCAGTTTATCCAGTCCTCCTTCAATTTTGATGATATCTTTACGACCCATTTTACTGCTGCGGGCATTTTTGATGATGGCGACCTGACATTCTAACTTGTCTAGCCCGAGATGATAATAAATGTCCAGGCTTCGGCCGGCTTCGATATGATCCAGTACAATTCCTTCCCTTAGTCCACTGATATTTAACATGGTTTTTCCACCTCCAGCAATGTCATGATAAGTGCCATTCGCACATAAACACCATACTGTACCTGCTTAAAGTAGGCAGCTCTTGGGTCGTTGTCTACTTCTGTGGAGATCTCGTTGACCCTGGGAAGCGGGTGCAGGACATACATCGTTTCTTTGGCAAGCTTCATTTTTTTCTTGTCCAGAATATAGCAGTCTTTCAGGCGGATATAGTCTTCTTCGTTGAAGAAACGTTCTTTCTGTACTCGTGTCATGTATAAAATATCCAGTTCTGGCATCGCCTCATCCAGATTATTGACTTCTTTAAATTCGATATGATTAGCCTTTAGCACATCTTCCCGAATATAACTGGGAATCCGCAGTTCGTCAGGAGAAATCAAAACAAAGCGAATGCCGCAATAGCGGACCATGGCATTGATAAGCGAATGGACCGTGCGTCCAAACTTCAGATCGCCACAAAGTCCTACAGTCATGTCACACAGACGTCCTGTCAGAGAGCGAATGGTCATCAGATCGGTCAGGGTTTGAGTCGGATGTTGGTGACCGCCATCGCCGGCGTTAATCACCGGGATAGAGGACATCTGGGAAGCTACCAAAGCAGAGCCCTCTTTGGGATGGCGCATGGCGGCGATATCCGCATAACAGGAGATGGTGCGGATGGTGTCGGAAACACTTTCTCCTTTGGCTGCCGAGCTGGAGTCAGCCGAAGAAAAACCAAGTACACTGCCACCTAAGCTTAACATCGCGGATTCAAAGCTTAGCCGGGTACGGGTACTTGGTTCATAAAATAGGGTTGCTAATTTTTTGCCGTCACATATGTGAGCGTATTTGGGAAGGTTGTGTTCGATATCGGATGCCAAAGACAACAATCGATCGATCTCCTCCACAGAAAAATCTAAGGGGTTTAACATGTGTCTCATCGCGAATCTCCTTTGGGTGCACTTGTTAATATGTTCGATGGTTATTATAGCGGATTTCTTCAGGAATTTCCAGTACAATTTTTTGAAAAAATAACCTGTAATGAATATTTAAGAAAATATAACTTTTCCCCGTGGGAAAATGGTGTATAATGGACAGGTAAGAAAGAAAGGCTGGGAAGAAAATGCAACTTCAAAATAAGGACCTGGCAGAGGAAAACAAGGTTTTGGCAAAAAAGACAAAGACAGAGGAAAGTTCAGAACCGAAAAAGGATAAAGGTTCGGAAGAAAACTGGGTGATACAAGCAGATAACGATCGGCTCCCGATTATTCGGGTGAAGAATTTATATAAGATTTATCGGGTGGGAAAGAATAAGGTTTATGCCTTGAATGGTGTGGATTTTACTATGTATAAGGGAGAGTTCTGTGCGATTGTAGGACCTTCCGGATCGGGAAAGTCCACACTCCTTAATATGCTGGCGGGATTGGAAAAGCCATCAAAAGGAGAAATCGTAATTGCCGGAAAGCATATGGAGCGGATGAATGAAAACCAGTTAGTAGGGTTTCGGCGAGAAAATGTTGGTTTTATCTTTCAGTCTTATAATCTGTTGCAGACTTTAAATGCGATTGAGAATGTGGCGTTACCACTGTCGTTTAGAGGGATACCGAAAAAAGTACGCAATGAGAAAGCAAAGAAATATCTAAAACTGGTTGGCCTGGAGAAGCAGATGAAGCATATGGCCAATGAGATGTCCGGCGGACAACAGCAACGAGTGGGGATTGCCCGGGCGTTGGTGGTGAAGCCGAAAATCATCTTTGCGGATGAGCCCACAGGAAATCTCGATTCGAAAACTACGATGGAGGTGCTGGCTCTGATGCGCCGGATTGTGCGGGAGCAAAAGCAGACACTGGTGATGGTTACGCATGACAATCATCTGGCTACTTATGCGGACCGGCAGTTTCATATTGTAGATGGGAAAATTTTAAAGATAGAGGAACGACAGGATAAAGAAGAACTAGAGGACATCTGAGAATCGATTTTCAGAACCAAAAGATAACAAAAAAGTTCAGGAACCTGTCAAATAGAAAAAATTGACGGAAATGAATGGCAGAGGAGCGGCAGGAAATGGAAAAGAAAGTTTTGGGAAAAAGAAAAGCCTGGAGATGTTGGCTTGTGTTATGTCTTGCATTTCTCATGGGGATTGGCTTCGTGCCGGAGACGGGGATTTTTCAGGCTTATGCATACAATGAATGGATTACCACGACAAAAGTGCCTACAGGAAAAACCGGAAAACAGATGACGATTTCTTTTCGGCTGAAAAACAAATCGGGAGAGGACGCAGAGTTTGCGGTTCGTTTCAGTGATGATGGGGTGGATATCGGAGATGAGGATGAGGATGATTTAAAGTATGGATATACGTTTCCCTTTGAGGTGACAGATTCAACCTTTGAGAATTGGAAATCTGTGGGAAAGATAAAGGAAGGGAATGATAAAACCGTTTCGATCTCCGGTCGTGTAAGAAGGGATTTGCAGGACGGATATTATACTGTTCCGATCGAAATAGGAATGAAAGATGATTCCGGAGAGTGGGGGCAATGTGCTTATGAGGATGTGCGGGTATGGATATCCCGATCGACCGGGGGCAATGATGACGATGACGAAGATGCCAATAAAACGTATGATTTTGTTTTGGGAGAAGGACAGAGCACACCAGATGGCGTTTATCCCAATGTGATGAATTTTGCTATCAATTTGCGGAATAACAGTCCGGCCAATGTCTATAATGTCAAGGCGAGCATTATTCTGGATGCAGATACCGAGAAGTTTCCTTTTGAGATTAATGATGTGAATTATGATCGGATGTTTGAGAAGATCGGGGTGGATGAAACGGTACCTTTGAATTATAGCTTTGCTATTCGGGAAGATGCTTACAGTGGGTATTATCCGATTGCCATGAAGATTTTTTACTCGGACAGCTCCACCGGGGAGGAGCTAAAGACTTTTGAGACTTCCTTCTATGTGCGGATTCATAACAAAGAAAAAGAGGACGAATATGGGGAATTCAATGAAAATGACCGTACCCGGGCCAGGATTATTGTGGATGCATTTACTACGAATCCAGAGACAATCATTGCCGGAGACAGTTTTGAACTGGTGTTGAAGATTAAAAATGCTTCCACAAATATCGCAGCATCCAATCTTTTGTTTTCCATCGAATCAGAGAAGGTGTCGGATAGCGTGGTATTTACCACAGAATCCGGAGCTTCATCGGTGGCAGTGAACTCTTTGCCGCCGGGCGGAGTGACGGAGCTACGATATTTGCTGAAATCCAGACCGGGAGTGGATCAGCGTTCTTATGCATTGACTGTGAAGACCACCTTTGACAGTCCTGAATATAAAAACGCTAAGGAGGATTTAGTAGTAGAGATTCCGGTACAACAGATTGCCCGACTCAGTACAGGGACCTTTGAGGTGATGCCGGACTCGATTTCTGTGGGAAGTGAATCAAACATCATGTTCGGGATCAATAACACTGGCAAGATTATGCTCTATAATGTGACGGCATCTTTTGAGGCAGATTCGATTCAGACTGTGGAAAGCTATGTGGGAAATATCAAACCAGGAGAAACCGGCAACGTGGATTGTATGGTTACTGGTACAGCTGCTACGGCAGATGACGGCAAGGTGAAGGTGACAATTTCTTATGAAAATGAAAACGGAGATGTTTTTACGGAGGAGAAAGAACTGAGTTTGTTTGTGACAGAAGATATGTCAGGGATGGAGGATATGGAGGCGTGGAATCCCGAGGATGAGATGATGGAGGAAAAACCTGGGTTTCTGACAGGATTTTTGGAAAAATATCAGCAGCAGCTTTTGCCGGCAGCATTCGCTATGATTGTAATTCTGGTGATAGTGATTGTGGTAATGTTTGTCAAGCATCGCAGGGCGAAGGCGGCGTTGCAAACGGATGAGGATGAGGAAGAATGAGATTTGCAGATCTGCTTATCATGAGTCTGAATAATCTAAGAAGAAGAAAGCTGAGGACCGCGCTGACAGTCCTTGGTGTCATTATTGGTACCGCATCCATTGTGGTGATGATGTCTTTAGGGATCGGATTGCGGGAACTGAATCAGGAGCTGATTGAGTCTTATGGTAGCCTAACTGCAGTGGAGGTTCGGGGAGATTATTACTATGGCGCCGGTGATGATAACGCAGAGCCCAATTATCTGACGGATGAAAAAATTCAGGAGATAAAAGGCATGAAGTATGTGGAGAGTGTGTACCCATTGCTGGAGACAGAAGTGGTTTTCATGCAGGGGAAATACTCCACCAATACTACTCTGACCGGAGCTCCCCGGGAATATTTGGAGGAGATTCCGCTGGGGGAGGGAAGTTTGCCCAAGCCAGGAGAGAAAGAATTAAAACTGATTTATGGTAACTCAGTTATTCAGTGGTTCAGCAATGGTCGCGGCGGCGGTTTCTGGGAGACCGGAGAACTTCCTGATGTGGATTTTATGGGACGGCCTATGTTTGTGATTTTTGATATGGAGCAATATTATCAGTCTATGGGAGACAACAGCGTCAAAGCGCCGAAGAAATATCTGATTGGCACAGCAGGTGTGGTGAAAGGAGATGTCAGAAGCGGAGGAAACTATGCGTATTCGGTGTATGCAGAATTGGAAGCGCTGAAGGGAGAGCTGAAAAGAATTTTTCGCAAAAATCCGATTCCAGGACAGCCGACAAACAAGAAGGGAAAAGCGCTTCCCTATTTTGTTTATAGTTTTTGTGTGGTGAATGTGGATGATATGGAGCATGTGTCTGAGGTGCAAGAGCAGCTTGCGGATATGGGATTTCGAGCTTACAGCAGCTCTGAGTGGATGGAACAGACTCAGAAGCAGTCGATGATGATTCAGGCTGTTTTGGGCGGAATCGGAGCCATCTCTTTGTTTGTGGCGGCGATCGGTATTGCCAATACCATGATGATGTCTATCTATGAGCGTACCAAGGAGATTGGAGTTATCAAGGTCTTGGGATGCGATATGAGGGTGATTCGGAATATGTTTCTGATTGAGTCCGGATGCATCGGGCTTCTGGGTGGAGTGGCGGGGCTTATCTTCAGCTATGGAATATCATTTGCCATGAATCGTTTTCAGTCAATTGGTGAGATGATGGTGGGCCAGGCAGGGGATATTTCCCGAATTCCTCCGTGGCTTTCTTTCGCGGCAGTGGGCTTTGCGATTCTGGTGGGAATGATTGCCGGCTTTTTCCCGGCCATGCGAGCGATGAAGTTGAGTCCATTGGCGGCGATTCGCAATGAGTGAGTTGATATTTACCGGGAGCGAATGGAAAAAAATGCTTGCATTTGGCAGGAGAATCGATTATCATGAAATAAGACGTGCAACTGGCGGAAATGGTGGGGAACCACAAGGGAGCACGTAAAGAAAAGATGCCGACCGCCTGGGCGCCATGATTTGTGGTACTCAGGCGGTTTTTGGTTTTTGGCAAAGCGAACAAGAAGATGTTAAGGATGAGAAGAAAAAAATAGGAGGATGAGACGATGGACAAGCTTTCTTTGGCACAAGAGCTGAAAGGTAACAGCTATCCGGGACGGGGAATTGTGATTGGGAGGACCCCAGAAGGGACGAAAGCCGTGATGGCTTATTTTATTATGGGAAGAAGTGAGAACAGTCGAAATCGGATATTTGTGGAGGATGGGGAAGGGATCCGCACCCAGGCATTTGATCCGGCGAAGTTGCAAGATCCGAGTCTTATTATTTATGCGCCAGTGCGAGTGTTAGGCAACAAGACGATTGTGACAAATGGAGATCAGACCGATACGATTTACGAAGGAATGGATAAGCAAATGACTTTTGAGCAGACATTGCGCAGCCGGGAATTTGAGCCGGATGGTCCCAATTATACCCCAAGAATTTCCGGAATTATGCACATTGAGAATGGGAAATATAATTATGCGATGTCCATTCTAAAAAGCAATCACGGAGATCCGGCATCTTGCTGCCGCTATACTTTTGCCTACGAGAATCCGGTGGCAGGAGAAGGACATTTCATCCATACTTATCAAAATGATGGCAATCCGCTTCCCAGCTTTGAAGGTGAACCCAAACGGGTAGAGATGGGGATGGAGGATATCGACGCTTTCACGGCGATGTTGTGGGAGAACTTGAATGAAGATAATAAAGTGTCTTTGTTTGTGCGCTATATCGATATTGCTACTGGCAGATATGAGAGCAGGATTGTAAATAAAATATAAGGGATGAACGTTTACCGAGGATGAGAGGAAGGATGGATAAAAATATGAAGGAACTGGAACTGAAATATGGATGCAATCCCAACCAGAAACCAGCAAAAATTTTTTTGAACCAGGAAAAGGAGCTGCCGATCCAAGTGCTGTCAGGCCGGCCGGGATATATCAATCTTTTGGATGCCTTTAACGGGTGGCAGTTGGTTCGGGAGTTGAAGAAGGCGACCGGACTGCCCGCCGCTACATCGTTTAAACATGTGTCTCCAGCAGGGGCGGCAGTAGGACTGCCATTGGATGAGACATTGGCAAAAATTTATTGGGTAGAAGATATGGGGGAGCTTTCGCCTTTGGCTAGCGCCTATGCCCGTGCTAGAGGCGCGGATCGGATGTCTTCTTTTGGAGATTTTATCGCTTTGTCAGATGTCTGCGATGGGGATACGGCGCGTCTAATCAAACGTGAGGTATCGGACGGTGTGATTGCGCCAGGATATGATCCAGAAGCGCTTGCGATCTTAAAATCAAAGAAAAATGGGAATTATTGTGTAATTGCGATCGATGAAGCATATGAACCAGAGTTGATTGAACGAAAACAAGTATTTGGTGTGGTATTTGAACAGGGTAGAAATAATCTGGATATCAACAAAGATCTTCTGACAAATGTGGTAACCGATAATAAAGAGATTCCCGATACATCGAAGATGGATCTATTGATTTCTCTGATTACTTTGAAATATACCCAATCCAATTCGGTCTGTTATGCCAAAGGCGGACAGGCTATCGGTATTGGAGCCGGGCAGCAGTCCCGCGTACATTGTACCAGGCTGGCCGGACAAAAGGCTGACAACTGGTTTTTGCGTCAGGCTCCTCAGGTGTTGAATTTACCGTTTGTGGAAGGGATCAAAAGGGCAGACCGGGACAATGCGATTGATGTTTATATTGGTGAAGAGTATAGGGATGTTTTGGCAGATGGCACCTGGGAGAAGATTTTCCGGGTGAAGCCGCCGGTATTTACTCAGGAAGAGAAACGTGCCTGGCTGGATCAGATGAAGGATGTAGCTCTTGGATCGGATGCGTTTTTCCCCTTTGGAGACAATATTGAGCGAGCCTACAAGAGTGGGGTGCGTTATATCGCCCAGCCGGGAGGATCGGTGCGAGATGATAACGTGATTGAGACCTGTAATAAATATGGAATGGCAATGGCCTTTACCGGAATTCGTCTGTTCCATCACTAAAGAAATGGTAACTGAAAGATGTGCAGAGAAAGGCTGAAATCAAATGAAACAAAATCGAAATCCATTTGAGGATTTGTTTGGCCTGGGGGGATTGGGTGCGATAAGGTCCCCGAGAGGTGGCAGCCAGAAAGAAGAAAGCGGCGGTTCGCAGCCAGAGAAAGAGCCGGAGCGGTTTGACTCCCATGGTAATCCCGTGCGTCGATTCCGCCCGTTTCGAGGGCTAGGAGTGGGGATTTTTGTGCTGTTTTTGCTGTTGGCGGGGATGAACAGCTATTATATGCTGGATGAAGAGAATTATGCCGTGGTGGTGACATTAGGAAGCGCAGAGGCGGTGTCTCAGGCTGGATTACATTTTAAAATTCCGTTTGTTCAGCGGGTACAGATGGTATCCAAAGGCATTAAGGGAATGCCGATTGGTTATATGCTAGAGACCAAGGAATCCATTGATGAAGAGTCGGTGATGATCACCAAGGATTTTAATTTTGTCAACACCGACTTTTATTTGGAGTATATGGTCAGTGATCCGGTGAAATATCTGTATGCCTCTGCAGATCCGGAGGCGACACTGAAAATGTTGACACAATCCTATATTCGGGATACCGTAGGAATTTACAATGTAGATGATGTGATTACCACCGGGAAGGCGCTGATTCAGTCAGAGATTAAAGAAAAGCTGACCAACCGGATGATGGAAGAGGATATTGGTTTGTCAGTGGTAAATATCACGATTCAGGATGCATTTCCTCCTACCACAGAAGTTATGAATGCTTTTAAGAATGTGGAAAATGCCAAACAGGGAAAAGAGACGGCCATCAACAATGCCAACAAGGATCGCAACGAAAAGATTCCACAGGCAGAGGCGGAATGCGATCAGATTATCAAGAATGCAGAGGCAGAAAAAGAAGCTCGCATGAATGAGGCCCAGGGGCAGGTATCCCGGTTTGAGCGGATGTATGAGGAATACAGCAAATATCCATTGATTACCAAGCAAAGGATGTTCTACGAGACTATGGAGGAGCTACTTCCAAGGATGAAGGTTTATCTGGTGGATGAGAGCGGCACCCAGAAGTTGCTCCCGTTAGATAATTTTGTGTCTTCAGTTCCGGCATCTCAAAATCGTGTTTCTGATAATGAAGGAGAAACGCAAGAAGCGGTCCAAGAAAGTGGGGAGGTGGCGCAATGAAGCGGGTTGGTAAGGCTGTCACAGTATTAGTCCTGGTATTGGCAGTGTTGTTGCTGGGCGTCTCGGTGGTGATCACTTACCCGGATGAATACCAGTTGATTCGGCAGTTTGGAGAGATCGTGCGGGTGGTGGAGACACCAGGGGTATCTTTTAAGATTCCGTTTGTGCAGAATAGCGCGTCAGTTCCTAAAGAGTTGCAGATTTATGATATTCCCAAGTCAGATGTGATTACCAAAGATAAAAAAAGTATGATTGCAGATGCTTTTGTGTTATGGCGGATTTCGGATCCGGTTTTGTTTACCAGGCACTTAAATGGTCAGGTGGCACAGGCACAGTCGAGAATTTCTGCTTCGGTGTTTTCCTCTATGAAATCCGTGATCTCCAATATGGATCAGGCAGAGATTATTGAAAACCGAAATGGGAAACTGGCGCTGGATATCAAAGAAAATATTGGCGACTCTCTGGATGGCTATGGAATTACGGTGCTGGCGGTGGAAACGAAGTCTTTGGACATGCCAGATGATAATAAACAGGCAGTTTATGATCGGATGATCTCGGAGAGGAATAACATTGCTGCTTCTTTTACGGCACAAGGGAACTCTTCGGCGCAGAAGATTAAGAACGATACCACCAAAGAGGTATCGGTGATGAAATCGAAAGCCATGGCGGAGGCAGAGAAGATCAAAGCAGAGGGGGAAGCCCAGTATATGCAGATCCTTTCCAATGCCTACAATGATGCCAATAAAGCGGATTTTTATAATTTTGTCCGTTCCTTGGACGCAGCAAAGGCGGCGCTGAAAAATGGGGATAATACGTTGATTTTAGATAAGAGTTCACCCATGGCACAGATTTTTTATGGATATTAGTAGATTTTTAGGTGGGTTCTAGAAAATAAAGAGGGAGCGAAAAATAAGTCATCAATCGTTTTTCTATCTTGTGTTTGGATGATTCATGGGCATAGGGGAAGGGAAATGGTGGGTGGCTTATTTTGAGATTAAGAATTCCTAAAATCCCTGATTTTTGCTAAAAGTGAAACGAAAATATACAAACTCGCTTCGCTCAGACAGAGTATATTTTCGTTTCAACGCCAAAATCAGGGATTTAAGGACTTCTAAATCTCTGCAAAAGTCAAAATTCACAGGGGTTATTCAATGCAAGTTCCGGCTTGTCCTTCTATGCCATCAAGGATTTTTTCGAGAGTGGTGATGATAGTTTTGCGGCCTTTGCCGGATCGGAGGAAGGACAGAGCGGCCTCAATTTTGGGAAGCATGGAGGCGAACTCGAAATGTCCCTGACGGATATATTCTTCAGCTTCATTGATTGTCATATGGTTGATAGACTTTTCGTGAGGGGTGCCATAATTCAGGGTGACGTTGGTTACACTGGTGGCGATCATTAATATATCAGCATTCGTTTCTGTCGCTAGCAGTCCGGCCGCCAGATCTTTTTCAATGACGGCGCTGGCTCCTTTCAGATGAGAACCTTGTTCTAGAACCGGGATACCACCGCCTCCGCAGCAGATTACAATTTGATCGGCATCTAACAGGGCGCGGATTGCATCGATTTCCACAATGGAGACGGGTTTGGGTGCGGAGATAATCCGTTGCCATCCATGACCGGGAACTTCGGTAACATAGTTGCCTTTGGCTTCTTCGGCATCGGCTTCCGGACGGGTCATATAGCGTCCGATTTTTTTGATTGGATGATAAAAAGAATCATCGTAAGGATTCACCATCATTTGAGTCAGAATGGTAGAAACGGGTTTGTAGATGCCCCGGCGCAGCAGTTCGGAACGGATACCATTTTGTAAATCATAACCGATATATCCCTGGCTCATAGCAGAACATACGGACATAGGTGCAGCTGTGTAGCCTGGGTGTAATCGGGAAAATTCATTCATAGCGGTATGAATCATACCGACTTGGGGAGCGTTGCTGTGAACGAGAGCAATCTGCCAACCTTTTTGTATAAGGTCAGCAATCACTTGGGCAGTGCCCGTGACAGCAGCCTTCTGCTCCGGAAGATTGGTGCCAAGAGCATGGTGTCCCAGAGCGATGATGATGCGTTTTTTTGTCATAGGAAAAACCTTCTTTCTGTGGGAGTTTTTCCATATTATTATAGTATTTGGGGTGGAAAAAAGCAATGATTTTGTGATACAATAGAAAAGGTGTGCCATGCCCCATGCTTTTAAGGCGCCGGAAAATGTAGTGGAGGAATCTGGTTTGGCGAGGAGGTACTTCATGAAAACCATGCCATATGTTAGGAAGCTATTGCGGTTATTTTGGCTGTTGTTGCTTCCACTGATGATTTATCTGATTGTGGTAGATCTGGTGTTTGTGTTCTGGGAGCTTTTCATCTATGAAGTCGGTGAGGAACAGAAGTTGTTTCTGACTGCGATAGCCGCTGCTTTGGCTTTTGTGCCTTTGGGACTTTGGTATTGGTCGGGAAGAAGAAGCAGGAGTCAGAAGAGGCGATGGCACCCATGTCTGGTGATTTGTGGGATAGTGGCCGGGGCAGGCGCTTGCTTGTTTTTTAATGGGATATTGCATTGGCTTCCCCTGCCAGCGGAAGGATATTATGAGGTAAAGCGTGTGTTGTATCGACCATCCTTATGGATTCAGTTTATTTCTATGGGATTGGTGATCCCGGTGGCAGAAGAGCTGGTTTTTCGGGGGTTGGGATACGGGAGACTTCGCAGGGAGCTTTCGGCGGGGACAGCTAATGCTCTCTCAGCAGTATGGTTTGGTCTATACCATGGAAATTTGGTTCAGGGAATCTATGCGGGGTTTTTGGGGGCGCTTGCCGCTGCTTTTTATGAAGTTAGTGACAGTTTGTGGATCTGCTGTTTGTTTCATGGAGCGGCGAATGTGACAGCAATTATGGGAACTCGTTATTTTTCAGGAGAGAATACCGGAATTTTGACAATGAGAAAACCAGAGATAATTGCTTTCGGCAGTTTGTTGCTAATAGTGGCTGTTATAATATTTTTCCCATATACGCGAAGCAGCAAAACAGCTGCCAATAAGATAAGAAGGGACGGAGAAAAAACGTGAAGCTGTTATCGATAGCAATACCATGCTATAATTCGGAAAATTACATGAGAAAATGTATTGATTCGTTGTTACCAGGTGGAGATGAGGTGGAAATTCTGATTGTAAATGACGGTTCCACCAAAGATCGGACAGCAGAGATTGCTGATGAATATGAGGCAAAATATCCTGGTATATGTCGTGCCATTCATCAGGAGAATGGAGGACATGGGGAAGCCGTCAATGCTGGGCTTCGGGCGGCCACGGGAATTTATTTTAAAGTCGTGGATAGCGATGATTGGGTGAATACAGAGGCGTACCAGGAAGTGATGGAAGTGTTGCGGCGATTTGTGTATGGCGATGAGACGCTGGATATGCTGGTGACAAATTTTGTCTATGAAAAGCAGGGAGCAAAACATAAAAGAGTGATGCAGTACCGAACAGCTCTGCCCAAACGGGAGCTGATGACTTGGGATGATGTGAAAGTATTTATTCTTGGACAGTACATTTTAATGCATTCGGTCGTTTACCGAACCGAAATGCTGCGGGATTGCGGGCTGGAGCTGCCCAAACATACTTTTTATGTAGATAATATTTTTGTCTACCAGCCGCTGCCTTATGTGAAGACGCTATATTATCTGGATGTGAATTTCTATCGGTATTTTATCGGGCGGGAAGATCAATCGGTCAATGAGCAGGTGATGATCGGACGGATTGATCAGCAGATTCTGGTGACAAAGCTGATGCTAGACTGTTGTGATCTGACTAAAGTCAGCAGTCGGAAGCTGCGTCATTATATGGTGCGCTATCTGGAGATCATGATGACAATCGCCTCGATTTTGGCGATCAAGTCAGGAATGGAAGAGAACATGGTCAAGAAAAAAGAATTGTGGCAATATCTGCGGAAAAAGAATCTGCCGTTGTTTTTGCGGTTGAGATGGGGATTCTTAGGACAAGGGATGAACCTTCCGGGAAAAAGTGGAAGAAGTGTGTCGATAGCAGGCTATAAGATTAGTCAGAAATTTTTTGGATTCAATTAAATATTCAAATGAGAAACCGTTTTTGAGAACTTATGAGAATATGTGTCATTACTTTTCGTGGACAAGGGCGTGTAGCTCTCTGTTCACGAAAGGCGGTGAGCCGCATAGACGAAAGTATTACTTTTTCCCATGATTGCGGTAGTCGTGAGGGAACGATAAAAACAAATAGTTTGTTTGAAAATGCACGGATCATTGAAAATAGAATGGACGATTGTAGATTGTAGAATAGCGATTTGAGGTACTCAAACAAAAAATAAAAACCCTTGAAAATCAAGGGTTTTCCAGTAGCGGAAGGGAGATTTGAACTCTCGACACCACGGGTATGAACCGTGTGCTCTAGCCAACTGAGCTATTCCGCCATATTCATCACAAGATTTTTGAAGTGTTTTCTTGCGACTGCCTGTATAGTATAGCCTTTATTGTCGAAATTGTCAAGACTTTTTCGGCAATTTTTTTGATGATTTTTCCTGTGATTTTCCCCAATTTTATTCTAAAAAGGTTTCCTTCTTTGTAAAAATATTGGTAAAATGAAAAAAACTCAATCAATGTCAGTTTTTTTGTATAATAAGCTGCATATACTTAAGGGAGAAAACAAGACAAAACCCATAAAAAAGGTAATGAAAATGCCGAAGAGGAAAATCCTGTCGGTTTTCTGAACATTTTCGAAACGCTATTGTGCTCTTTTTTGGAGTGTGATATAATTCCGAAAAAGTCATTTTCAGGAAGAAAGGCGAGGCCAAGTGAAGAATTTGTTAAAAAAATACGGGCATATTTGGGCATTGGGCTATGGATTTATTTATTTGCCCTGGTTTTTATATCTGGAGAAGACAGTTAAGAGTTATGCGGTGATGCATACCCGACTGGATGATTATATTCCTTTTAATGAATACTTTGTGATACCATATCTGCTCTGGTTTGTTTATGTGGCAGGTGCTGTGCTATATTTCTTTTTCACCAGCAGACAAGAGTATTACCGATTGTGCACTTTTTTGTTTACCGGTATGACGCTTAGCCTGATAATTTGTACCTTCTTCCCCAATGGAACAGATCTGCGGATGCCAGTGGATTCTCAGAAAAATATATGTAGTTTTTTGGTTTCTCTGATACACGCGGCAGATACTTCCACAAATGTATTTCCCAGTATCCATGTCTATAATTCCTTAGGGGTACATGCGGCAGTGATGAATAGCCTGGTTTTACAAAACAGACATGGGGTGAGACGGCTCTCCTTTTTTTTGATGATAGCAATCTGTCTTTCCACCATGTTTTTAAAACAGCATTCCGTGACCGATGTAATAGGAGCAATGCTTTTGGCTTATTTGATATATGCATTTGTCTATGGGGAGGATTATGCGGGAAGCAGGAGAACGGTACGCAGAAAAGCTCTTGGCTGATAACGTGAAAAACTTTGTTGCCAGGATATATTTGGATTAAAAAATGTAAAATATAATTTATATAAATTTTCTTAGGCATTTTGTGGATTTTATGATATACTTTTTAATAGTAAGGGATTTGGAGGTTTCCATGTACTATTTTATCGTGAATCCAAGTGCCAATCGGGGTCATGGGGAAAAAGTATGGAGAAAGTTGGAATGTCTGCTTCGGCATTCCGAAGTGGAATATGAAGTTTATCTGACGCAGATGTCCGGTGATGCGGCGAGATTTGCCAGTCAACTAAGGGAAAACAGCAGGGAGCCCTGTGTGATTGTGGCAGTGGGCGGAGATGGAACCGTAAACGAGATATTAAACGGCCTGTCTTTTGATGGAGCGGTTACTTTAGGTTATATTCCTATCGGTGCGGGGAATGATCTGGCGAGAGGGTTAAAGCTGCCACGCAGTCCACAGCGATGTCTGAAGAAGATTTTACATTCGCGTTTTTACAGGTGGCTGGACTATGGTGTGTTATCTTATGAAAATGGGGCACCGATTCATCGACGATTTGCTGTCAGTAGTGGACTGGGGCTGGATGCAGCGGTTTGCCAATGTGTGCGGGAAAAGGCGGTCAGAGGGCAATTGTGGCCTTTAAGTTGTGGACGATTTGGCTATATACTTTTAGGATTGCAGCAGCTTTTAGGGGCGAAGCCCGTCAGAGGATATGTACAGTTGGATGGTACAAAGAAGGTGGAATTCAACCATATTTATTTTATATCCAGTCATATTCATCCTTATGAGGGCGGAGGCTTTCGCCTTGCACCGAAAGCCGATGGCAGTGACGGACTGTTAGAGATATGTGTAGTGCACAATTCTGCCAAGGCAGGTCTGGTGCCGGTATTGTTGGATGCTTTGTTAGGAAAGGCGGGACGTCATCGAGGCGTTCGCTTCTACAGTTGTCGGGAGGCTCGCATTCATGTGGAGCGGCCAATGCCCGTACATGCAGATGGAGAAAACTGTTATTATCAGACAGATATTCATCTGCGATGTATAGAAAAAACCATTCGAATGATTGTTTAGGTGACAAAAACCAGGGAAGATGGTTTTCCAGTTGGCAGATACCGTACCAAGAGGAGAGAAAAGAATGAGAATCGGACAAGGGTATGATGTTCATCGTCTGGCGGAAGGCAGGGATTTGATTTTAGGTGGAGTGAAGATTCCGTATGAGAAGGGACTTTTGGGGCATTCGGATGCAGATGTTCTGATTCATGCGGTGATGGATGCGTTGTTGGGGGCTGCTGCTTTGGGCGATATCGGTCAGCATTTTCCCGACACGGATTCCCGATATAAAGGAATTTCCAGTATTACGCTTTTGCAGGAGGTCGGAAGACTTTTGGAGGAGCGGGGATATGTGGTTGTGAATATTGATGCGACGATTGTTGCCCAGCGGCCAAAGCTGGCAACATATCGCCTTCAGATGGCAGAAAACATTGCAGCGGCGCTGTACTTGGAGAAGGAACGAGTCAGCATAAAAGCGACGACAGAGGAAGGTCTGGGTTTCACTGGAAGTGGTGAGGGAGTTGCGGCTCAGGCGGTGGTGCTGTTGTCAGAGTTAGAGGATATTGTCGGGGAAGATCGGATAAGATACCAAAATTGTCGTGGTTGTCCGGGGTGTTCGGCCAAAGCGGTTTTAAAAGGAGAAGCTGGGTCAGAAGATTTTTCTGAAAGCTGAGTCAGGAGAGAAGATTTTCTTCTTTGTGGAATGGTGAAGTAGAAACGAAAAGGAGAACAGTGATGAAAATTTTTAATACATTGACCAGGAGAAAGGAAGAGTTTATACCGTTAGAGCCAGGTAAAGTGAAGATGTATGTGTGTGGTCCTACGGTTTACAATTTTATTCATATTGGGAATGCCCGGCCGATGATTGTGTTTGACACCGTGCGGAGATATTTTGAATATAAGGGTTATGAGGTCAATTATGTGTCCAATTTTACAGATGTGGACGATAAGATTATCAAAAAGGCGATGGAAGAAGGCGTGGAGTCCGAGGTGATTTCCCGCCGCTATATTGAAGAGTGTAAAAAGGATATGGCTGGGATGAATGTGAAGCCAGCTACTGTCCATCCGCAGGCCACTCAGGAGATTGAGGGGATGCGGGAGATGATTCAGACCCTGATTGACAAAGGGCATGCTTATGCGGCAGCAGATGGTACCGTATATTTTCGGACAGGTTCATTTGAGAATTATGGAAAGTTGTCCCATAAGAATTTGGATGAGCTGCAGTCAGGATTTCGGGAGATCAAAGTGACTGGTGAGGAGGGCAAGGAAGATCCTTCCGATTTTGTGTTATGGAAGCCGAAGAAGGAGGGAGAACCTTACTGGGATTCTGCATGGTGCCAGGGACGACCGGGTTGGCATATTGAATGTTCGGTGATGGCAAAGAAGTATCTGGGAGAACAGATTGATATCCATGCCGGCGGTGAGGATCTGATTTTTCCTCATCATGAGAACGAGATCGCCCAATCAGAGGCGGCCAATGACAAGCCATTTGCTACCTATTGGATGCACAATGCATTTTTGAATATTGACACGAACGGCCATGTACAGAAGATGTCCAAATCTCTTGGGAATTTCTTTACCGTAAGAGAGATTAGTGAAAGGTATGATTTACAGGTGCTGCGATTTTTTATGTTGAGTGCTCATTATCGCAGTCCGTTGAATTTTAGCGCTGATTTGATGGAGGCATCAAAAAACGGATTGGATCGTATTTTGACGGCGGCCGAGCGGCTGCGGGATGCAGGGAATATTGCTATACAGCGGGAATCCGTCGATGGGGAAGAAGCGATGCTTCCCAAAGAACAGCTACATGAGAAGGCTGCTTGGGAACTTGCCTCGAAATTTGAGAAGGCCATGGAAGATGATTTCAATACGGCGGATGCCATTGCCGCTGTATTTGAGCTGGTAAAGTTAAGTAATTCCACGGTTTCTGATGACAGCAGCAAAGCATATATTGATTTTATGAAGAAATTGCTGGAAAAATTATGTGATGTGCTGGGAATTTTTACTGAGCGGAAGGCAGAGGCGCTGGATGAGGAAATTGAAGCGATGATTGCGGCGAGACAGCAAGCACGTAAGGCGAAGAATTTTGCCTTGGCGGATGAGATTCGCGGAAAGCTTTTGGAGATGGGGATTGTTCTGGAGGATACCAGAGAGGGTGTCAAATGGAAACGGGTTTGATCCGTAAGGCATTACTGTTGAAGGAAATAGATGTGGGAAGCTACTCCCCATTGGCGTTGGCATATATCGGGGATGCTGTTTACGAAGTGCTGATTCGTACTAAGGTGATGAATCAAGGCAATATGCAGGTCAATAAGATGCACAAGAAAAGTTCGTCGTTGGTCAAGGCCGAGGCCCAGGCAAATATGATCCGGCTGTTGATGGAAGAGCTTTCGGAAGAAGAGACGATCATCTATAAACGGGGGCGGAATGCCAAATCAGCTACCATAGCCCGACATGCATCGATGATGGATTACCGGATGGCTACGGGATTGGAGGCGTTGGTGGGTTATTTATATCTGGCCGGGCGTGATGAGCGGCTTTTAGAATTAATTCATGATGGTCTGGAAAAGATGGGAGAATTATCATGAGATACGAGGAGCAGAAGATAGAGGGCAGGAATGCAGTGTTAGAAGCCTTCCGCTCTGGACGTACGGTAGATAAGTTGTTTGTACAGGATGGTTGTAAAGAGGGATCGGTGCTGAGTATTACCCGGGAGGCGAGAAAACAAGGGACGATTATTAGCTTTGTTTCCCGGGAGCGGTTGGATGCTATGTCAGAGACGGGGAAGCACCAGGGGGTGATTGCCCAGGCAGCGGCATACCATTATGCTCAAGTGGAGGATATTTTACAGATTGCAGAGAAGAAAGGAGAGCCGCCGTTCATTTTTTTGTTGGATGGGATAGAAGATCCTCACAATTTGGGCGCGATCATCCGTACTGCCAATTTGGCAGGGGCTCATGGAGTGATTATCCCGAAGCACCGGGCGGTGGGGTTGACTGCCGTAGTGGCACGTACTTCAGCGGGAGCTTTGAATTATACACCAGTGGCGAAGGTGACAAATCTTTCTTCGGCTATCGAAGAATTGAAAAAACGTGGTATGTGGTTTGTCTGTGCGGATATGGATGGGGATTTAATGTACCGTCAGAATCTGACTGGTCCGATAGGATTGGTGATAGGGAATGAGGGAAGCGGGGTTGGAAGATTAGTGAAAGAAAAATGCGACATGACAGCGGCGATCCCGATGAAAGGAGATATTGATTCCCTGAATGCTTCTGTAGCGGCAGGAGTGCTGGCTTATGAGATTGTAAGACAGCGCCTGGCAGCAGGCAGTGGAAAAGGGAACTGAAATAAGGAATGGAAATAAGGAGGATTGGAATCATGAGAAAATCCAGAAAAAGAATGACAGAAGCCGTTTTTCTGGCATTGACGATGGTATTAGCTGTACCAGGAAGCATTGCTTTGGCCGAAGGAACAAAAACATCTTCGGTAGTTACCATTAATGAGGACGAGGTGCCTCTTTCTGCTCGGATGCCGGATGCAACGGGAACCGTGACTTACAGCGGCGGCGGCGCGACTATCGACGCATCCAATACTAGTAACGGCTATTTGATGGTAAAGTACACAGGTAGCAATCAAAAAATCAAAGTTCAGATTACTAAAGGGACAACGTATACATATGATTTGAACGCCCGGAATGCTTTTGAGGTGTATCCTTTGACAGAAGGGAACGGGAGCTATTCGATAAAAGTATTTGAGAATGTCAGTGGCAATCAGTATGCTCAGCTATTGAGTCAGACGATTTCTGTCTCTCTCTCCAATGAGTTTGCCCCGTTTTTGTATCCCAATCAGTATGTGAATTTCAACTCGGGAAGTGCGGCGGTGGGAGTGGCGGCCCAACTGGCGGCAGGGAAAGATCCGATAGGAGTGGTTGATGCTGTGTACAAATATGTAATTGCCAATGTCAGTTATGATTATGGAAAGGCGCAGACGGTTCAGAGTGGATATTTGCCAAACATTGATTCGACATTGGCTAGCCGTACTGGGATTTGTTTTGATTATGCGGCTTTGATGACGGGGATGCTTCGCTCTCAAGATATTCCTACCAAGTTGGTAATTGGCTATACAGGGAATTTGTACCATGCCTGGGTAAGTGTTTACATCGCCGGTGAAGGTTGGATTGATAATATTATCCATTTTGACGGACAGAAGTGGTCCTATATGGATCCGACTTTCATGTCTACGGGTGGTGAAGGTGCGAAGCAGTATGTAGGCACTGGCAGCAATTACCAGGAAAAGTATTCATACTGATCAGGAGGAAGTCATGGCAGGAAAGGCGGATAAGATTTATTCTGGCAGAGAACTGGCAGCATTCTGTATGCAAATATCTCTGCTGTTGAAAGCAGCGGTACCGCTCTATGAGGGGCTGGCGATTATGGCAGAGGATGCGGTAACGGAGCAGGAGCGAGAGATGCTTAAGACATTGTCTTTGGATGTGGAACTAGGAGATCCGTTTTTTACCGCGATGGAGAAGGCGGGGTGTTTTCCTTTTTATGTGGTGCGGATGGCAAAGCTGGGGCAACAGACAGGAACTCTGGATCAAATCATGGAATCCCTTTCGATTTATTATGAAAAGGAATTTATTATGATGAAAAACATTCGTAACGCCATTACTTATCCCGTGATGATGGCGGCGATGCTTTTGGTAGTGCTTTTTGTGTTGTTTACTAAGGTAATGCCGGTGTTTGAACAGGTATATATTCAGCTGGGAGTGCAACTGTCGCCCATTTCTGTGGCAGCATCACGGTTTGGCGGGATTTTCAGTGGCATTGCTTTGTTGCTGTTTGTCTTGGTAGCATTGGTGGCTTTGGCGGCGGCAATCGCTTCTGGTGCGGGACATGCGTTTTCCTGGGTAGAGCGATTAAAAGATTGGGTGAAGCGGCGGAATAAGACAATGCTGGCTGTGGCAGGACGTCGTTTTACTTCGGTATTGGCCCTGACTCTAAAAAGTGGTATGGAGTTGGAAAAGGGCATGGAGCTGGCACAGGAACTGGTGGACAATAGCAAGATTGCTGCCAAGATTGGAGAATGTGCCATACAGCTTCAGGAGGGAACTAGTTATTTTGAGGCGATGAAGCAGACGGGATTGTTCAGTGGGTTTCATGTTCAGATGATCAAGGTGGGAACGCGTAGCGGACGTCTCGATGAAGTGATGAGTGAGATCTCAGAGGATTATGAACAACAGGCAGACGCTTCGATTGACAATATGATTGCTAGATTAGAACCAACTATGGTGGCTGTGTTAGCAATCGTAGTAGGATTGATTCTGCTTTCCGTGATGTTGCCTTTGGCTGGTGTGTTGGCTGGAATCGGCTGATAAGGCAGTTAGCGCCATTTTATATTCGATGTACTGGCAATCAGAAAAAAAGAATCAGACCTCTGCAAGAGGAGGAATGGAATGAAAAAAAAGAGAGACTGGAGATTTTTGGCAGGTTGCATTTTTTCTGCGGCTGTGTTTGGCATGGTGGTAGGGATGTTCCTGACAGGGATGGATTCGTTTTTGGTGCGCGCTCGTGCAGAAGGAGCGGAGACGTTGCGCAATGGGATTACCAGAGCTTGCGTACAATGCTATGCGATTGAAGGAAGGTATCCTCCCAGTGTGCAGTATTTGGAGGATCATTATGGGATCCAGATCGATGAGGAACGCTATTACGTATTTTATGATGGCTTTGCTTCGAATTTGATGCCGGATATTACGGTGATTCCGGCAGAAGAAGGACAGAACGGGCAATAATCAGGGTGACGGTCCTAGATGATAGGAACGGATATCATTAAGGAGGAAGTGCGGTGCAGCAAAAAAGAGAACAAAAAGGGCAGATCATGGGAACTTTGTTTACCATGCTTTTGTTTCTGGTATTTGTGATGTGTGCACTTTTCACCGTTCTTGCCGGAGGAAAGGTGTATGAAAATATTGGTAAACGGATGGCAGATAATTACACGGGCAGTGTAGCCCTGCAATATATTGCCAATAAAGTTCGCCAGGGCGATGCCGCTGGAATGGCTCAGGTTGTGGAAGTCGACGGTACTTCGGTGCTGGAGTTGAGTCAGGATTTTGAGAGTGGCCGTTATGTGAGTTGGATTTATTATTATGATGGCAGTATTCGGGAACTTTTTACCCGTCAGGACAGTGGTCTGGGATTGCCGGATGGCATTCCGATTTTGGAGTGTGAGGGGCTTTCCTTTTCACAGGAAGGGCAGCTTCTCACAATAGAGACTGCCGGAGACGGGGGCGGCCGACTGTTATTGTCGCTGCGAAGTGCAGGAGGAACGCAATGAAAAGAAAGGTAGAGAGAAAGGGCGGCTCTAGCTCCGGATTATTTTTGATGGAGATGATCGTGGTCGTCTTCTTTTTCGTGGTCTGTGCCTCTCAATGCATTTTAGCTTTTGCTACCTCGGAAAAAATGAGTCGTCAGGGCCGGGATTTAAATCAGGCCGTTACCATGGCGGAATCGATAGCAGAGGTGTGGAAGGCAGAGGGAGTGGATGGACTTACAAAAAGATTGGGATTTTCACAGGAGAATTCAGGGGAGCTGGAGGGGGGCCTGGTGTATTTTGCAAAACTGGACGAACAATGGCAACTGGCTGGTGAGAATGTAGGAGAAGATGTCCGCATGGCTCGTGTGGAAATTCGGGAAGAAGGGGAAATTTCAGAGGCAGTGGTTGTCATGGAAAATCCTACCGGTTCTCCAGAGATTGTATATCGGGGAGAGGCGGCGGAGTTGCTACCGGATTCCGGAGGAAAGGTGGTATTCTTGTTGACGGTTAAAAAATATGAACGATCTCAGAAGTAGGAGAATGAGCAAAGATGGCAGATTTTGAGACGAAAAAAAAGGCAAATATCGGTAGCTCGTCCCTGATTTTGATCTTTATTGTTCTGTGTCTGGCAACCTTCGGACTGTTGTCCTTGGGCAATGCCCGAGGAGATGAGCTTTTATCCGTGCGTAATGCTGCTGCGGTAAAAGAGTATTATCGGGCAGATGGATTGGGAGAGGAATTTCTACGGCAGGTAGATCAGAGTCTGCAGAAGGCGGATGCGGGCAGTGTGGAGACAGTTAAAGAGCAAGTGCTGGCAGAGTTTGGAGATTATTATCAGGAAGATAGAAAGAGTTTCCTGACAGATATCCCTATGGATGCCGGACAAGCTTTGCGGGTGGAGCTGGGGGTGGATTGGCAGAAACGTTCCCTGGAAGTACGATCTTGGAAAGTATATATTCAGGAAGAGTATGAGATTGATCAGTCTGTTCGTGTCTGGAGTGGAACCGAGTAGCGATGATAATTCGGATTGTCGAAATGGTTACAGAAAAAGACATGAAAAGTGGGTGTACGGATAAAAGAAAAGCAGGAGAGAAAAGAAAATTATGAAAATGGAAGAATTGCTGCGTGCGGCAGTGGAAAAGCAGGCGGCGGACATTTTCCTGATACCAGGTATGCCGTTGTCTTATCGGATTGGCGGAAGAATTGTTAATCACAATGAGGACAAGATATTTCCTCAAGACATGGATAAGCTGATTGAAGAATTTTATAGTATGGCAGGAAACCGGGATATGTCCCGGGTGAAAAAACATGGGGATGATGATTTTTCAATGGCGATTCCGGGATTGTCTCGGTTTCGTGCTAATGTGTTTCGGCAAAGGGGGTCGCTGGCAGCGATTGTTCGTGTTATCACTTTCGATTTACCTGATTTCCATTCTTTAAGTATTCCTCAAAATGTGATTGATATTTCCCGGATGACCAAAGGATTTGTGTTGGTTACTGGTCCGGCAGGAAGTGGAAAAAGTACGACGCTGGCTTGCATTATTGATGAGATTAATCGTAGCCGGAATGCTCATGTGATTACGCTGGAGGATCCCATTGAATATTTGCATCGTCATAATCAGAGCGTAGTGACGCAGCGGGAGATACTGACAGACACTGACAGCTATGTATCAGGGTTGCGAGCTGCTCTTCGACAGGCACCGGATGTGATTTTGGTGGGAGAGATGCGTGACGATGAGACGATCAAGACGGCGATGACAGCGGCAGAGACGGGACATTTGGTGATTTCGACGCTGCATACAGTGGGAGCTGCCAATACCATCGATCGTATCATTGATAATTTTCCGCCGAATCAACAACAGCAGATTCGAACGCAGTTATCGATGGTTATGCAGGCAGTGGTATCGCAGCAGCTGATTCCCGGTTTGGACGGGAAGGAACATCCAGCATTTGAAATTATGTTTTTTAATAATGCTATCCGCAATTTGATTCGAGAATGCAAAATTCACCAAATCGACAATATTATTGCGACTTCCCAGGAAGAGGGAATGGTAACGATGGATAACAGTCTGTTGAATCTGTATCGACAAGGATTGATTAGCAAAGAAGATACCATTGTACATAGCAATAATAGTGAACTGATGGAAAAAAAGCTGATGAGGCTGTAAGTAATATCGGAGGAATGAAGATTACTTCGGGGCAACCAGAGCTGTGTGGATACACACTCTTGTTGCTCCGAAGTTGTTTTACGATAAATATTTTATTGCTGCAGAAAATCTAGTTTGGACGATTGGGTAGCGGTATTATATAGAGCGTGTTTAATCTTCAACCGTGAGAACGCGTAGGCCGCAGCCGGACCAAGTATTACCAATGATGTAGGAGGTATAGTTCCTGCCGGCATTGATGTTGACGGAGAAGGATACCAGAGGCTGTCGGACGGTGGAACCAGTGGCAACGGCGCCGATTACAATGATGGGGAGTTCATGCATAAAGGTGTAATTGTTGGAATCTGTAACATAAAACTGATAAGATCCGGCAACCGCCTGTTTGTAGGAGGTGACAGTCTGAAAGTTCACATTGCGGAATACTGTTTCCCCTCCAGTCAGGAACAGATCGAAAGAGGAACCACTATAAGCCATATTGGCAAAGCGGTAACAACCGGATCGAGAGGGCAGATTGTTACAACCAGTATCAATAATACGGATCATTTCCAACCCGCCGGCAGCAGAGTCGGTCAGCACCATGGTCACCTTTTGATTGGCAACAAAAGGAAAGTTTTGTTGCAGAAGAATATTGCGCATACCATTGGCTCGACGTACAGTAACTGTGTGGAAACCATCCGCAATCCAGTCATAATTACTGACAGATCCGAAACGAGAGTTAGCAGCATAATTGGTGCTGTCAATATAGATGTCAACAGCAAAGGTATTGGTGGATGCATTTAGAAAACGTACCTGACCAAAATATTGGGGTGAAACAGACGGAGGACCGGGCAAAGGAGGAAAAGAAGGCAGCCAGGTACATCCGCCAGAATTGTTGCAGTTGCCAGGATAGACGGGACCGCCTTCGCCAGGATTGGGCAGGGGGATGACCGGAATTGAGCTAGAGTCATTACCGGGATAGACAGGGCCGCCTTCGCCAGGATTAGGCAGAGGAATGACCGGAATTGAGCTAGAGTCATTACCGGGATAGACAGGACCGCCTTCGCCAGGATTAGGCAGAGGGATGACAGGCTCTGCACCAGAATTGGCGGCTGGTTCTGACTCTTCGTGGTTCCCGTTCATAACGCCATTGTAGTGAGTATCGTTTTCAGCCATAATAATGCCTCTTTGGGTTTTTAATTTACTTTATGTGAGAAGGTTTTTCCAAGTTCCGGTGAGAACGGAAAAATGCCGATAGAAAAATAAAAAATGTGGTTGACAAAATAAGACATGCATGATAATATATGAAAGGTCGCTCATGCAGAGTGATACAAAAGTGAAGATGCTGCTGTGGCTCAGTCGGTAGAGCGTCGCATTGGTAGTGCGGAGGTCACGGGTCCGATTCCCGTCAGCAGCT
>JAAWNY010000101.1 GCA_022799175.1 Lachnospiraceae bacterium
GTTTCGACGGGGGTCATGCAGCTGGTGAAGCTATCCGCATGCGGTGCGTGAAACGGCAAAATTAAAATTAAACGCTGAAGATAATTTAGCATACGCAGCTTAATTGCTGCTGTCAGCCTTAGTGCACTCACACATTAAGAATCTGGCATCGACTTTGTGAGAAACGACGTATATTAAGCTTTGCGTATATGGGCGTAGAATGAAGCTACTGAAGCCATAAGGGTGTCTGTTCCCGTATGGTAGAGGGAATGTGAAAAAACGGACTATGATAGTAGAAGAACAGGGAATTGATTTTCGGACAGGGGTTCGATTCCCCTCAGCTCCACTAAAACAATGCAGAAGATCCGAAGAGGGTGTTATCACATAAACCCTCTTCGGATCTTTTTGCATAAGAAATTTTAGGAAACAAAAACGCTTTGCGGGAATTGCAGATGTATTTAATACCAGTTATCCAGATCATGAAACGTTACGGTCGGTTCGTCTCCCCAATATCCGGTATTCCCATGGAATTTGACAGAGAATCCGCTGCCATCTTCATGGATTGTTATCTTTGCGCCTTGGTCTAACAGAAAATAATAAGCGCTTCCGACGGTCATTTTTTGGACATAATTTGGCAGCGAGTAGTCGCCAAACCGGGTATAGGAATTCACATAACGATAGATGGGAAGATAGAGTTGACAGAGAAGCTCCCCCGTGCGGTGATGGCGTATAGTATACCAACTGCCCTCATATTCTTGCCAATTCTCACACAGCTTTTCGTAATCGGGTCCCCATCGTTCATATTGCTGTAAGGTCAGGTTCCAGGGTTCATATTGAAACATATAGATTTTGTGCGCTTCTAAAAGTTGCGTTTCCAGTTGGACGGCATTCATAGTCCAGGGCTCATAAAACTGAGGGTCTGGGAAAGAAAAGCCATATACGCCGCCTTGAAGGAAAACATGGGGGAACAGAAAATGTTCTCCACAGATTCCGACGGGAGTCAGATGGTTTAGTTCTTCGTGTTCTTGGAACATTTGGATTACGGTTTCACAGAACTTGTCAGCCTTTTCAATATCCGGATAATACAATACGCCACATAGTTCTTTTCGGTAGTTGCCATATTCGGTTTGTCCGCAAGTCAAACCATATTGACGGGCATAATATTCTAAGAGCAGCGGGCTGTAATTCTCACGGATTTTATAAGAGCGATCCTTTTCCAAGTATGTGACATCGGCCGTGATGGAAAGCTCAGGGTGGGAGATTGCGTGGAAAGTATAACGGATTTCTCCGTTTGTCAGCTTTTCCGTTTTTTGGGGATTGGAAAATTCGGTTCCTGGATACTGTTTTGTCATGTATTGAATAAGATATCGGCGGCCTCCTTCTCTCTTATATAGAACATCCATGGGAATCAATAGACAGACAAACAGAATGCCGGCCACCAGCAGCTTTTTGTAAAAACGTTGTTTTTTCTCATAGGCCAGTTGCTGTTGCGCGGCTAGGAGAGCTTTTTTTTGATGTTCCCATGCCCGATAGAGACATTGCCAAAGCTTTTGAAGATCTCCTTGGTATTCCCTTTCTGCTTCTTCATATTCCTGAAAGCCGTAGGCATCCCAGAAGAGCAGCTTCATTTCATCGCCGCCATAGTAAAATCTGCGGTCAATATTTTCGGTGAGAAATTGCAAAAGCATAGGGTTCCATCGAATATCCTGAAAATCTTCTGAGGCCAGATAATCTTTCCACCATGCCAATACCTGTGGATTTTTGTATGGACTTTGGGTCTCTTCCCAGTATTTTAAGAAGGAGGCAAAGAGTAGCTGCTGTTTTTTTTGATTACTGGCAAAATAGGAGAGGAGCTCTGGGGAATCCTCCTGCTGCTGGAAATCCTTTTGCAGTGGGGAGTTTTCTGACTGTTGAAGGGATTCCTGATTTTGGAAAGTCTCGTGCGGAGCGGAATCTTTTGCAACAGATTCCGCGCTTTGAGAAGCAGCATTTTTGGCATAGGCGAGCGCTTCCTGATAGGCTTGATAGAGCTGTTCAAATTCTTCCGGTTTTTCTTCTGGATGAAATATTTTGCTTCGGGCGGCATATGCTTTTTTAATGATTTTTTTGTCAGTGGTAGGCGAGATATCTAAGATTTCCCACAGATTCATGTGAACAAATATTCCTTTCCTTTTATTTCAGGACAAGTAAACGGTAAAATTATTTTCCTAAAAGCCCTCTAAATGATCAAAAAATTTCTCAGTCATTCTCAGACAATTGCTAATCTGGGGATCGCTTTGCTCCTGAATGGCATTTTGTAACTGTTGGATGGCATCGGCAACCTGCTTTCGTCTTGGACCGAGAAGCTGGGCAAATAATCGTTCTCCTCTGGCTAAGACCAACCGGGTCCGGATACCGCCAGGTGGCATCCGTTTGTAAGACTGCAATGTTTCCAGCCGTTCGTTCAGTTCGGCATCAGACATTCGGAAACGATCGCTAGTCAATACTTTTTTCTTTTTTTGTTTTTTCTGGTGATCGGTTACTTCCACCTCGAGAATACCATTGATATCATAGGAGAAGCATACCTCAATATGCGCCTGATTGACAGGAACCGGCAGAATATCCATCTCTATGGAGCCCAGTTTAATATTGTCGCGGCAATAATAAGCTTCTCCCTGGAAGATTCCGATAGAAATGTGGGTCTGACCACTATAGACATTGGTAAAATAGTTGGTCTTTGAACAGGGAAGAATGCTGTTCCGCTCAATGATCGGTGACAAGATCGGATTGTCTACGTCTGAATGATTGATTACATTTGTTCCCAGGGTAAAAGGGCAGATATCTGTCAGAACCAGATCCCGAATATCCTGTTTCCGCTCTTTAATCCCGGCGTAGATGCCTGCGCCCATGGCAACGATTTCGTCCGGTGAACCGATTGTACATGGCTTTTTTTGGAAAAAATTTTGCAGATAGAAGGAGATGACAGGCATTTTGGAAGAGCCTCCTACTAAGACGATTTCATCGATATCTGCTATGGTACGGTTGCTATCTTGCAGTGCGTTGGTATTTACTTGACAGATTCGATCAAAAAGCCCTTGGCAGAGTTTGGCCAGATCCATATTGGTCAGAGTCATGTTTTTGTTTTCGGTTTCCCATATCAGCTCTGTCTGGTTTTGGCTGGTCAGTTGTTTCTTACAATCCTCTGCCAGTCGTAAAAGAGAAGCTTTTTGAATCGGCTCTAAGTTGTCATAACTCATCTGCTGCAACGAACAGAATCTACGAGCAATGATTTCATCAAAATCATCGCCTCCTAAATGGTTGTCACCGCTGACAGCAATAATTTCGATTACATTATCAAAATAATCGACAATGGAGACATCCAAAGTTCCGCCTCCAAAGTCAAAGACCAGATAACTGCCCTCATCCGCACTGCTTATTTGGCTGGCAGCCAGGGCAGCGGCAGAAGGTTCATTGATCAGACGTTCTACATGTAGGCCAGCCAGCTTTCCGGCTTCCTTGGTGGCATATCGCTGATGATCGTTAAAATATGCCGGGACACTGATGACAGCTTCCGTTACTTCCTCTCCCAAAAAGGACTCCGCATCCTCCTTAAGCTGTCGCAAGATAAAGGAAGAAAGTTCTTGGGGCGTGAACGTTTGTCCGTCCAGAAAAAAGACTTTGTTGGTCCCCATATAACGTTTGAAAGAAGCAGCAGAGGCGGTCGGATGAGAGATAAGTCGTTCTCTTGCTATCGCTCCCACGAGAATTTTACCGTCGTCATCTATGCTGACAACACTGGGGGTCAGAGTTTGCCCCAGTGGATTGGGGATCGGGGTTGGTTTGCCATCGCAACAGACATATGCCAGACTATTCGTGGTTCCCAGATCGATGCCAATGATTGCCATTTGTTTGTTACCTCCGTCATTTTTAGAGTTTTTATTTTTGATAAATTTGGAGATTCCACTCTTGGAGGAATCTCCGGGTAGACGGTGTGACTAAGAAGAACACGGTTCTTTACCAAGTTCCGGCCATACGGTTACTAACATCGTTCCAAAGCAGGCTAATCCTCCCACAAAGTTAGAAATGGGTTCTGCCATAAAGATTCCATTGACGCCAGGATGGATCCAATGAGGAAGGAGGATAATGAGCGGAATTACGATGATGACTTTTCGGAAAATAGAGAAAAACACCGCATTTTTTGATTTTCCCAAAGCGACAAATACAGATTGGCCGGCAAATTGTAAAGACATCATAAAAAAGCCGAAATAATAAATTTGCATGGCAGGAATTCCCGCTGCCACCAAATCTCCCTCATGGTTGAAGATTCGGATGAAAAATTCGGGAAAGCCATGGACCAGTCCCCACATTATAGTAGTATAGGAAATGGATACCATAGACATAAAGATAATTGCCTGTTTGACTCTGCCATATTGTTCTGCTCCATAATTATATCCCATGATCGGTTGGGCGCTGTTGGTAAGACCGCTGATCGGAAGGGAGATGACTTCTCGGACGGAGTTGATCACCGTCATAATGCCAATGTATGCATCACCGCCGAAACGGCCGAGACTTGCATTATACATGATTTGGACTAGGCTGTTGGTGATGGACATGGTAAAGCCGGAAAGCCCCAGACCGATAATGGACAAAACCCGCTGTGGTTTTAAGCGGAAGGCGCTTTTCTTTAACTTTAAAATAGACTTATCACCAGTTAAAAACCGGAGAATCCACAAGGCAGAAAGCCCCTGGGACAAAATAGTGGCCCAGGCGGCTCCCTGGACGCCAAGATCCAGGACAAAGATGAAAAAGGGATCCAAAACAAGGTTAGTGATAGCGCCAAGCAATACCGTCAACATTCCGATTTTTCCAAAGCCCTGGGAGTTGATAAAACTGTTCATGCCCAGTCCAATCATCACAAACGTGCTGCCGAGCAGGTAAATCGTAATATAGGAATCCGCATAGGATATTGTGGCAGCGGAAGCGCCGAACAAATAAAGCATAGGGCGCTTGAAAAGGATCCCCAAAACCGTCAGAGCCAGACCACAAAATACCATCATAATAAAGGAATTGCCCATGATTGCCTCTGCTTCTTCTTCATTTCCACGTCCCCGTTGGATGGAACACAGAGGAGCGCCGCCCATGCCAAACAAATTGGCAAAGGCAATCACCATGGAAATTATCGGGAGGCAAAGTCCCAGTCCAGTGAGAGCCATGGTAGCATTTTGGGGAATTCGTCCAATATAAATCCGGTCAACGATATTATAAAGGACATTGATCAACTGAGCCAAAGTCATGGGTAGAGCCAGGCCAAGAATATTTTGGATGACGTTTCCTTTTGAAAAGTCATTTTTGTTGTCTGCAACTGGGGAAGAAGCCATGGAGGGAAACCGCCTTTCGTGTTTCCAATAATAGTAACACAATTTACTTTTCTGTTCAACTTTTATATAACAGATGTTTTTATCCTTGTCCACTGAGAGTACCATCCATGAACAGAAATTCTTACGAAATTATGATGATTTTCTTGCAAAACATGAACGTATCCTATTGACATTTACAATCTTAAAATATATACTATAGATGCAAATTGGCAAGAATCTGGCTGGTATATTGTTACAATTTTACCAAATAGATGGTTGCCAAAATAACCCAAAAGGGAGGATAAAAATGAAATTGAAGAAATTCAAGCAGAGGCTTTCCCAGGCCCTGGTCGCCGCTATGCTGGTGACTTCGACGGGAGTATCATCACTTGCGGCCACCCAGACTTGGGGAGGGGCATTAGCCGGTAAAGAAGACACTGATTACCGGCTGGTTACGTTACACCTGGATAAAGGTGAGTTTGGTAATCCGCTGAAATATGTGAAAGTAGCGAGTACACCTAGCGATGCGACTCCAGGAGATGCCACATCCAG
The DNA here is from genome assembly GCA_022799175.1 of Lachnospiraceae bacterium. Lineage (GTDB taxonomy): Bacteria > Bacillota > Clostridia > Lachnospirales > Lachnospiraceae > Brotaphodocola. Next base: position 5,868 of record JAAWNY010000101.1, read on the forward strand.
TAATGCGGCGGCAGATGATTTTGGTTTCGACATACCATTGGAGTATGATCTGGCCTTGGATGCCGATGGTGGTGAGCTGGTGGCGAAGGAAGCCGATGAGGACTTTAAGTCAACCACTTTTGCGGTGGACAGAGAGAATGATTTTTTGGTTAACAGTAATAATGTGCGTGACGCACTGAGTGGGGCAGAGCTTTTAGTACCATATAAGTGTAAGAGATAAAGCATTTCATCAGTGCTATACCTTCTGCACTTATTTTTTTATGATAAGGGAGTAATTGGTCTGGCGAG
>JAAWNY010000102.1 GCA_022799175.1 Lachnospiraceae bacterium
CAATCAAAGGCAATCCGATAAAAGCCACCGGCGGGCTGACCCAACTTTTAATCAGCACAATCATCAAAATAATCATTAAAGTAAAACCTATCAAAGCTAACATCTTTTGTTCCCTCCTCGTTTTGTTATATTCATTGTATTATGAATATTTTTCATTGTAAAAGTCAGAAATTTACTGTTATCCCATTCCCATTTGGAATAATACATAATTTTTTTATCTATTCTGCCATTTTATTGTGCTTTTTCCCATTTTTTTCAAGTTTCCTTTGTGCAATTATTACAAGTATTCTTTTTATTCATATCGATCACTGAAAATTTGTCATAGCAATTCTTCTAATCATTCTATGAGTCTACGCTGTCACATGAGTATCCTTCAGACCTGCACGCATAAGTTCCCATGCTATTTTGGCACTCTCTTCCAGTTCCTCCAATCCATAAAAAGCATCCATAATATTTTTTCCTGCTACAATCGCACCGTGTTGCTTCAACAGGTAGCCTTTGCTCCCTCCTAAGTGTGACTCAAACTCCTGAAACAGCATTTCTGACCCGGGGGGAGCATAAGGAATCAAACCTACCGTTCCCAGCTTCATGTTCAGATATGGTGTATAAGCCGGTATACAGTTGTTTTTTTCCGCCATCGGGACACAGCTCCATAAAACGGCATATGTACCATGAGTATGTATCACAGCCTGCATGTCCGGATGGGCTTTATAGAATGCCAAATGCATCGGGCTTTCTTTGCTTGGCTTTTTCCCTGCAAGGCAGATATTCTGCATAGTGACCACAGAAAAGTCATCTTCGCTCAATGTACCAAAACATGTGCCGCCTGCACTGATATATACATTTTCTCCTATGCGGAAACTAATATTGCCGGAGGACCCGCTGGTTTTTCCCAAGACAAACAATGTATGGGCGCACCAGACCGCCTGCTTTTTCCATTCTTCTGCTAATCCACTCATAGCCCTTCTCCCGTCTGCTCCAATGCCTTTCTAAAAAAATCTTCCTGTCCGAAATTACCGGATTTCAGCACCAGCTTTAGATCCGGGCAAGGGGCAGGAACCATGATAGGGACTCCCGGAGCAATGCTTTCCCCAATATAAAAATCATTAAAGCCAAGCGCCTTCGTAACGGCGCCGCTGGTTTCTCCCCCGGCCGTGATAATCCTTTTGTAACCATTTTGGACTGCCTTTTTGGCCAATGACGCAAACATGCCTTCAATCATTCCGGCAACCTCTTCCTGGCCATAACTTTGACAGACAGCCACGGCTTTTGGAGTATCCGAAGTATAAACCAAAACATCAGAATCTCCCATATTCTGAATCTCATTCCAGATGTCTTCCACTGTCATCTCCTTCTTGTAAAGACTGACAGGGTTCACTTTCAGACAAATGCCTCCATGTTTTTGATAGTCCTGAATCTGTCTGCGTGTCATAGTACTGCAGCTTCCTGCCAGAAGCAGCGCTTTCCCCTTAATCTGCGGGGAGACTACTATAGGCTTCGGATTTGACTCCGCCATCCACATAACTGCCAGTTCTTCCAGAAGGCCGCTTCCTCCGGTCAGCAGGGGCAGTCTGCCGAACAGCTCTGTCAATCTCTTTGCATCTGACATTTCCTCAAAATCAGGAATAACATAAAAATGTTCCTTATTCTTTCCAAATGCTTCTATCTTCTCTTCGGTTTTTCCCTGTTCCATATCGTCTTTGGAAAGGATCATACAGGAATACTTACTCTGACTTTCCATAAGGCAGACAATCCGGCTGTCCCACATAGGAGTCAAAGGATGATCTTTCATGGGACTTTGGGCAAGAGGAACCTGATTCACATATAAAATGCCGTCCTTTACCGTCCGTCCGTTTACAGGAAGCGCCGGACAGAGAATAGTATATTTTTGCTTCATTTTTTCCATAACGATGTCTACGCCCGGTCCGATATTTCCTTCCCTGGTAGAATCAAAAGTGGAACAATACTTTATGTAAATATGCCCGATCCTGTTTTCTCTCAAAAAATCAAAAGCTTCCAAAATATGCCTGACTGCCTGTGTCCTCTCCTCCGTCCGAGTTTTTAAAGCAATCACCCAGGCATCATCCGTTTCGCAGTTTTGAATCTTTTTCGGCACTCCGTTAAAAAGCCGGACTTTCATCCCTCCTTTTCTTAAAAAAGAAGCAGCATCGGAAGCACCTGTAAAGTCATCTGCAATACATCCCCAGATTGCCATCGTTTATCTCCCCCACTCTCTTATCCGGGCAATCATTTTCTTTGCACCGCTCCTTGGACTGGTGAGCACGGAAATTCCATGACGTTCCAGCCCTTCTGCTCCGCTGGCCATGGTGATCTGACTCAGCACCAACAGATCGCAGCCCACTTCTTTTAGTTTAAGCCCGGTTTCTTCCAGAAGTTCATCATGTCTCTTTCTGTCTCCAGCCTTCAATGCTCTCATTGCCTCTGTATTAATTGCTATCTCTGTCTTGATTACTTTTTTCTTTTTCTCTGCTTCTGCCAGAATTTTCGCCTCTTCTGCCGGCCCCGCCGAAGCAGTCGTTGCCAAGATACCAATATAAGAACCATTTTGAACAGCCTCTTCTATCATTGGCTGATCAATAGCAATTACTGGTTTATCCGTCAGAGTCCTGACCTGCTCTCCATAGGTACTGTACAGGCTGCAGGCTATAATGATTCCATCCACAGAAGACTCTGCCGCCTGCATGGCAAGCCGCAGGAAATTTCGCCGCCCCCATTCATCCACACCCTTTGCCTGGTTGGCATGATACAAAAGTTCTTCATTTACAAAATTACATACTTCTGCAGAAAAATCCACTTCATGGATTGCCTTCACCAATGGTTCTACGGCATTTAAAGTAGCATGTATTACACCGATTCTCATCTGCTGCTCCTTTCGCTTATTTACCCATCTTTTCTCTTATCTTCCTGATTACCTCATTGGTATATTCATCTGTTGTAGCCTTTCCTCCTACATCTCTGGTAATATGCTTTCTTTCAATCAAAACCTCCCGGACACTATCCTCTATCAAATCTGCCCATTGGCCCATTCCCACATGGCGGAGCATCATAACAGCCGACAAAATTAGGGATGTAGGATTTGCAAGATTTTTCCCTGCGATATCCGGAGCCGATCCATGACAGGCCTCAAATACGGCACAGGCTTCTCCTATATTGGCGCCTGCTCCTAATCCCAAACTTCCTACCAGTCCGGCACACAGATCGGATAAGATATCTCCATATTGATTCATGGTTACGATCACATCAAACCGTTCCGGATTTGTCACCAAATAATACGCAGTAGCATCTACCATCAAATCCTCTGATTCAATCTGCGGATATTCCTTTGCCACCCGGCGGAATGTTTCAAGAAATAATCCATCTGTCAGGCTGATGGCGTTTGCTTTATGAGCACATGTTACTTTTTTGCGGCCGTTGGAAAGGGCATATTCAAAGGCGTACCTGCAGATTCTTTCCGCACCTTTTTTGGTGATTAATTTGATTGCCTCCGAGGCTTCATCTTTACCGATCCGATGCTCTAAAGCAGCATAAATTCCTTCTGATATTTCTCTGATAACCACCAGGTTCACATTTTCATTTTTTCCCGAAATACCTGGTATACCTCTTGCTGGTCTGGGACATGCAAAACAGTCCAGTTCCTGCCGGATGGCATTGTTGTTGGAACAATAAATTTGGCTTGTTCCGTCTTTTCTGGTATAAGTCAGCCGCCCTGCCATCTTTTCTACACTGATAGGACCCTTAATCGCTACCTTTAACTCTCTTAACAACTCGATAGATTCCTCTGGAACCTCCGTTCCATACAGTGCAACTGCCTCGTCTGCAATGGGAACATTCACCCACTCGATTCCCAGCTCACATGCATCCACTACTTTCTGCATTGCTGCTACAATCTCCGGCCCGATTCCGTTTCCTTTTAAAACTCCTACTTTCATGTTTCCTCCTATTCTGCATAAATAGCTATCTGTTATTTAATTACTATAATTTTATTATGACATGCTCATAATCTTATGGGAAATGCCATTTCTTTATCAGCACCTATGCAAAAATAGTATGACTTGAAAAGCTGCTTTTTTGATGTTATGATAGCAGCAGTCAAATACACAAGGGGAAACAGGTAAAAATATGAATCTACAGGATTGGGAATTGTTAACAGAACTGTATAAAACAAAAAGTATATCAAAAGCCAGCGAAAATCTGTTTGTATCACAGCCGGCTCTTACTAGGCGCCTAAAACAAATAGAAGAAGAATTTTCTTCTGTTATTATTCTCCGTTTTTCCAACGGAATTACCTTTACTCCACAGGGAGAACAATTAGTTCGGTATGCGAAAGACATGCTGAAACAATATCATTCGCTTCAAGAGCAGTTAAAATCCGAAAAGAATACAGCAGGAACTATACAGATTGCGTCCTCTCTTTCCCAAACTCAGTTTTTTCTTCCTGCTCTGCTTCAAGGTTTTTCCGAAGTTTATCCGGAAATTCGCTTTCAGGTAGAAACTATGATGAGTGCGGAATGTGTCCGGGCTTTGAATACCCGCAAAGTGCCCATAGCATTTTTTCGTGGTGAACATCAGGGTGCTTTTAATAAAATCCTCCTGGATACCCGCTTTGCCTATGTAGTATACCATCAGCCATTTCAGTTATCCCAGCTTCCACGGCTTCCCTATATTTCCTTTGAAGCTGACCATTCCGGAACTAGTATCCGCGAAACCTGGTGGTATCATCACTTTGAAACTGCTCCTTATATGGTCATGACAGTCAAGAATGTGAATATCTGCTACGAAATGGTGCGGCATGGCCTGGGATTTGGTATTTTTCTCAATTCCGACTTCTGGTTTCACAATAAAGAGCTGTACTACCAACAACTGTTTTTTAAAAATGGATCTCCAGTTGTCCGCAAGGATTATCTTGGATACCGCAAGGAATCATTGTCTTTGAGTCAGATATCCAATTTTAAGGATTATACCCTGGATTATGCCCAAAAGGTAATTCAGGAAAGAACGCTTCCCGATAGACAGAATTTTTAAAGCATTAATAAAATTTAGAAAATAAAACGGCACCCACTACCATACACACTCCACTGACAACAACTGCAAGACTGCTCATGGCCCCTATGGCCAATCCTCTGGAAATACTGTTTTGTATCTTCAGCAACCTGCATATCCCCTCTGCTGTTATATTTCCAAATACACCGGTTAATATAATTACCACTGTGGTAATTGTCACATATCCCCCCCCAGTTCCTCTGAAATCCCCATCCCAATGGCTGTTGTAACAGACTTTGGAAGCAATGTAACATATTCTTCATGGGAAAGACCAAAGAGCAGCGCCATCACAAAAATAGAACTAAGGCTTGTCAGCATACCTGCTAAAATACCACATAGGATTGAGGCCATGTTCTTTTTTAAAAGTTCTAATTTCTGATACAGTGGAATCGCAAGGCTCACAGTTGCCGGGGTCAGAAGATAGTTTAATGGTTTTGCGCTGTCGCTGTATATGTCATAATCCACATGAAACAATTTCAAAAATAAAATAACCAATAGAATCGATATCAATAATGGGTTTAATATTGATAATTTTCTTTTAGCCATGCTTCCAATCCCATAACTTAATAAACTGATTGTTACCCCTGCAGTGACTGAATTTACCATAAAATTATTCATCTTTGCCTTTTCCTTCTTTCCAGCTAAAAATTTTGTCTGTTACTTTTCCTGTTACTGCCATAACAAGGCAAGTGGATACAGGAATAATCACGCAGAGAGGAATCAGTATCCCCTCTATCTGCTCCCATGATTTGATGATTCCTGCTGCTGGTGAAATAAACATAACAGGCATTATCTCAATTAAAAATCTCCCTGTCTGCTCTACACAATCTAATTTAATTACCTTTAACATCAGCAAGGTCAGCAATAGCAATAACCCATAAATACTTCCAGGAACAGGTAAGGGTATGAGATATCTCATAC
>JAAWNY010000103.1 GCA_022799175.1 Lachnospiraceae bacterium
CTCTTTCGGCTTGTATGCTGCGGCTCTCTTGGCGATATTATCAAGCGGCACTTTGCCCTCACCCTCGCCAAACTCAACTTTTACGTTGATTACGCTGTCAGGTTTTTTGTGGGAAAGCATTACAACCGTCTCCACATGCCGAACAGCCGGAAACATATCATATACCCACACGCCCTGTACCTCATATCCCAACCGCCGAAACACCTTCAAATCTCTTGCCAATGTCTCCGGTCCACAAGACACATATACCACCCGCTTTGCCCGTACAGACATCACCGCCTGTATGAATTCTTCCGTACTTCCCGTCCGGGGCGGATCCATCAGCACCACATCCACGTTCGCTCCCTCTGCTGCCATCTGCTGCATAAACTGTGTCGCGTCATTACAATAAAAACGAATATTTGAAATGTGATTGCCCTTGGCATTCCGTATGGCATCGCGAACTGCCTCTTGATTTCGTTCTACCCCGATCACCTGTTTTGCCTGTCTGGAAGCAAGAATCCCAATCGTTCCGATTCCACAATAAGCATCTAGCACAATCTCCTGTCCCGTTAATCCTGCTAACTCTATCGCCTTTGCATACAGCTTTTCCGTTTGCACCGGATTTACCTGATAAAAAGATTGCGAAGAAATGCGAAAGCGGCAGCCACACAATTCATCCTCGATATAGCCCTGACCATATAAAATTTGTTCCCGTTCTCCCAATACCATGCTGGTTTCCCGACCATTTATATTTTGTATCACCGTCGTGATCTCTGGATGTGCTTTTAATAAAGCTTTTATAAAATTATTTCTGGAAGGAAAAACAGGAGAAGCAGTCACCAACACCACCATAATTTCCCCTGTAGCAAACCCTTTTCGTACCAATACATGCCGTAACAGTCCGTATCCCTTGTCCTCATCGTAAGTTCGTATTTTAAAAGATTTCAGCATTCCCCGAATAGTTCTGATAATCTCATCCGCTTTTTCATCTTCGATCTGACACTGTTCCACCGGAATCAGCTTGTGAGTTCCTTCCTGATAAACGCCAGAAATTGGCTCCCCTTTCTTCCATCCAAATACGGCATGCACCTTGTTCCGATAGTGGAAGGGATTCTCCATTCCCACAATGGGATATACTTTACCAAATGTTCCCAAAAGCTGTTGCACTTGTCGCTGCTTCAACTTTAATTGTTCTTGATAAGGCATATCCAGATACTGACATCCCCCACATTGTTTTGATACTGGACACAAACTTCTTTTTTCCGGTCTCTTTCTCTTACCGCCTTCTGTTATTTCTTCCTTTATTATATTGCCATTTCCCATATTTCTTTTTTTGCCATGCTTTTCTGCCATTTTTTATCCCTGCCTTTTTCTTTATTCCCGTATCTCCCAAAAATACACACTCCAAAAATCCTGGCTGCGAAACAGCAGCGGTGCCGGAAGTCGTTCTCCCTGCACCGCTGCTGTTTCTTCAGGCAATCGGACGCGTCACCGTCCATAACCACGTTGCCTCCTCTTTGTCCAGATACGGCGATATCTTCTCATAAACTTGACTGTGGTATTCGTTTAAGTAAGCGATATCCTTTTCCTCCATTAGAGTCACGTCCACCGGATCCAAATCAATCGGCACATAAGTCAGGTATTCGAAGGTAAAGAATCTCCCGTATTCTGTCGTCTCTGCCTCCTTACAAAATAGTAAATTCTCCGTGCGTATCCCATGACTTCCCTCGATATAGATCCCTGGCTCATCCGAACAGACCATCCCTGGCGCAAAAACCGCTCCATCCTGGCGCTCTGGTACCGTCTTAAAGCGAATTCCTACCGGTCTCTCATGCACATTGAGTAGATATCCGACTCCGTGTCCAGTTCCGTGATTATAATTCAATCCCCGCTGCCACATCAGCTCCCGCGCCACGTAGTCTAGGCTCAACCCACTGCAGCCTTCCAAAAATTTCACATGACCCAAACGCAACATGCTCATCAATACTAATGTATAATGTTCTCGCTCCTTCTCTGTCACAGGTCCCAATGCCATTGTCCGCGTAATATCCGTAGTCCCTTCCCGGTACTGTCCGCCGGAATCCACCAAGTATAGTCCTTGGGGTTGAAGAACGGCACAATTCCCCGGCTCTGCATGGTAATGACACATGGCGGCATTCGCCCCATAAGCGGATATCGTGGCAAAACTTTCATCCAATGCTCCTTGATCTCTGCGAAGAGATTTTAAATATTCTGCCACACTGCATTCGGTCATTGAGAGCTTTCCGATATTTTGCTTTATCCAATATATGAACTTCGTCATCGCCACCCCATCCCGGATGTGTGCTTTTTTCAAATTCTCTATCTCTGTCTGTGTTTTCTGTGCTTTATCATTCACAGTGGGATTCATCTTGTCTATGATGCGATTGCTGTCGTCGAGATACTTGACAATCGTGAAATTGACCTTTCCCTTCTCCAGCAAAATTCGCTCATGATATAATTCCTGGACATAAGTATAGATTTCTTGATAATGACAAATCGTTACTCCTAAATTCTCCAGATACGCCCGGACTTCTAGAGACAATACTTGGGGATTTAAGAACAAGAAAAGCTCCTCTTTTGTCACTGCCAAATAAGAAAGCACCACGGGATTATGTAAAATATCATTCCCCCGAATATTGAAAAGCCAGGCAATATCATCCAATGTCGTCAGAATATGAACGGTTGCCTGAACCTTACCCATCTGCTGACGCAATCTAGCAATCTTCTCCGTCGCTGGTTTCCCGGTATATTTATCATCCAATACCCATACTGGCTCGGCAGATAATTCCGGACGATCCTCCCAAATCTCGCCAATTAATGCCTCTGTATAGGCAAAAGACACATCTTTACTCTCGAGTTTTTTCTTCAGTTCTTCCCCCATTCGAGCATTAATCACTCGTCCGTCAAATCCGAGAATTCCCTGTTGCGGCAAATGCTGCTCGAGATATTCCTCAATGGTTGGCACTCCTGGCTCACCCATTTTCATCAATTCCACACCACTTCCTGCAAGTTCGGCCGCTGCTTGTACAAAATAGCGGCCGTCGGTCCAAAGTCCCGCCCAATCTTTTCCAATCAACGCTGTACCGGCAGAACCCGTAAAACCGGTGATATATTCTCGACAGGCAAAATGTCTCCCCACATATTCCGATTCATGATAATCGGAAGTTGGCACCAGATAGGCATCGATTCTGCGCTCCCGCATCAAATTTCGGAGCTGTGTAATTCTTCTTGCAATCTCGTTCATGATCTTACCCCTTTTCTCTCATAGCATCCTCAATCGCTGCCGCAATTCCTTCACTGTAAGTTGGATGCGCCCGCATCGCCCGGGAGAGCTGTTCTGCCGTCAGTCCATTGGCAATCGCCGTCGCCATCTCTCCAATCATATCCGTCGCCCGAGGGCATACCATTTGAGCTCCCACAATCGTATTGGAGTAAGCTTCAAAAATCATTCGGATAAATCCTTTTTCCTTATGGGTGATGATCGACTTTCCGTTATCGTTCATATCATATACACCACACCGTACCTTCATCCCCAAAGTATTGGCTGTCTGTTCGGTAATTCCCACGGTCGCAATCTCCGGCACAGTATAAATACAGTTAGGAACAATTGGCAGTGACACGTACATTCCATTAGGCACTGCTTCCAGACGAATGCTATGGGGTTTTCCGGCAATCTTTTCCACCACATAGGTTCCCTGGGCCATGGCCACATGCGCCAACTGTGTCTTGGATACCACGTCGCCAATCGCATAGATATGCATCTCACTCGTCATAAAATTCGCATCTACCGATAATCTGCCGTTGCGGATCTCCAAAGATACATCCTCTCCAATCAGTTGCTCCATATAAGGTCTCCGTCCCACAGCCACCACTACCTGACTTGCCCGGACCCGACTGATTTCTCCTGTCTGGTGGTTCTTAATCTGACAATTCAGATCCTCTTCTTCTGTAATCTCCTCAATCGTTGAATTACAAAGAATCGTAATTCCCTTATCCCGCAGTTGATCTTCCAGAGCCAATGCTACTTCTGTATCCATCGGCCCCAACAGATGCGGCCCTATCTCCACAATCGTCACCTTAGAACACAGTGCCTGAAATATAGTAGCAAATTCTACACCAATCACGCCTCCACCCATAATCACAACCCGATCAAAATTCCAATTCTGGCTCGCTAACAAACGATCGCTGTTGCTGACTCCCGGCAACTCAATGCCTGGAATATCCGGAATCACCGGACTAGCTCCGGTGGCAATAATAATATTATCTGCATGGAGATATTCTTTGCCTTCTTCACCTGTCACCTCCACGGTCTTCTCTCTGCGTATGGTCGCCGTACCTTTGATAAAATCAATGTTATTTTCCGCAAAAAGCTTCTCGATTCCCTGTCGATATTGACGAACCGAACGCTTCTTATACTCCTGCATCTTCTTAAAATCAAAAGAAATAAAATCTGTGGAAACCCCAAATTCATCACAATGCTGCATCATCGAAAATATATTCGACGCATGCAAAAGTGCCTTTGTCGGAATGCAGCCCCGATTCACACAGACGCCTCCCAGTCTTTCCCGATCCACCACAGCCACTTTCATCCCCAGCCCTGCCGCCTTCAGCGCCGCCGTATAGCCTCCAGGACCAGCTCCGATCACCACCAGTTCATAGTTACGTGCCATATTCGTTCCATCCTTCCCCTCATTTTCATATTATAGTCAAACGCCCTGCAACCTTTCTTGATATCGTTCAGCTGACAAGGCATCAAACCTGCTTAAAACCATAAAATCAGCTGTTTTAGCGTTCATTCTCAAATAAGCCTAAATGTATGCATGCCTTCCAAACCCCGTCCTCACCGACAGACGATGTCACATAATCTGCCGCCATCTTCAGCTCATCTCGGGCATTTCCCATGGCAACGCCAATCCCTGCCATCCGGATTATCTCATAATCATTCATGCTATCTCCAAATGCCACCGTCTGCTCTGGCGGTACTCCCCAATACTCACAGAGCTTTCTCAGCCCTCCGGCTTTCGAAATATTCCGCTCAATCACATCGGCGCCTTCTCTGCTAGAAAACATAGGCAGCTTTACTTCCGGAAAAGCCGCCTCCACCAGCTTTGTTCCTGGTTCTTTTCCCATATATGCCATAGTAAGCACCGGCATATCTAAAAGTTTCCAGGGATCCCGAAAGCACCGATCCGACTGCCTCCAGCGGATCCAGTCATGTCGTGTCACATATTCCGGATTCATATAATAATCCTCCGTTCCCACACTGACTCCCATAGCAAAATCTTTCCCTTCCGTAAACCGCAGCAGCCCCTCCACCAGCTCTTTTTTCATCCGGTGTTCATAAATCAGCTTCCCTCCCACCGTAATCTTGGTCCCGTTCAGATGAATCACGGCATCTGGCTTCACCAGCTCCGTCAGCCCGGTACTATACTTGGCGTCCATATCCCTGCCAGTGGCAATCACCACATAGTAATTCTTTTGCAGCCTTTTTAGCGCCTCCTTCGCACTGTCCGGAATCTGCCAGTCTGCATGATTCAAAAGCGTCATATCCATGTCAAAACTGACGATCCCCTTTCTAATCTCACAATTCATATTGCTATCCTTCCTGCTACCAGTTTCTTACACAAATCCCGCATTCTGACAATAATCGATTTCTAAGATTCTCACTTTCTATAAGATAATTTGAACAAAATTAAATTTTGAGCCCCAAAATATTGTGTATTTTTTCACAATTTTTTCTTTATATTCTAACTTATCCCTCAGTAATATGATAACAAATAAAAAACCTGCTGTAAACCTCTTTTCAAAATGAAAAATATCTGCTATAATAGCAAAGTCGGTTAGATATCATACATGAGACAGACGGGGTATGGCGTAGCTTGGTAGCGCGCTCGGCTGGGGGCCGAGAGGTCGCAGGTTCAAATCCTGTTGCCCCGATGATTAAAAGTAAGAAAAAC
>JAAWNY010000104.1 GCA_022799175.1 Lachnospiraceae bacterium
ACTGACGATGGAGAAAGGAACTGAAAACTATGAAAATGATTGTAACAGGTGGAGCCGGTTTTATCGGGGGAAATTTTGTACATTATATGGTGGAGAAATATCCAGAGGATCGGATTATTAATCTGGATGCCCTCACCTATGCGGGGAATCTGGAAACATTAAAGCCGGTGGAGAATAAGCCAAATTATCAGTTTGTGAAGGGAGATATTGCAGACCGGGAATTTATCTTTGCTTTGTTTGAGAAGGAAAAACCGGATGTGGTGGTGAATTTTGCGGCAGAAAGTCATGTGGATCGCTCGATCACCGATCCCGGAATTTTTGTGCGGACGAATGTGATGGGAACGACCACACTGTTGGATGCCTGCAAAGCGTTTGGAATACAGCGTTTCCATCAGGTATCGACGGATGAGGTATATGGGGATTTGCCGTTAGATCGCCCCGATCTGTTTTTCACGGAGGAGACGCCGCTGCACACCTCCAGTCCGTATTCGTCCTCGAAGGCCAGCGCGGACTTGTTTGTGATGGCGTATCACCGGACCTTCGGGATACCGGTTTCGATCTCGCGTTGTTCGAATAACTATGGTCCGTATCAGTTTCCGGAGAAGCTGATACCGTTGATGATCAGCCGCGCATTAGCGGACGAGGAGCTGCCGGTCTATGGAAACGGAGCGAATGTTCGGGATTGGCTTCATGTGTACGATCACTGCCAGGCGATAGATTTGATTATCCGGAAAGGAGCCGATGGATGTGTGTATAATATCGGAGGGCATAATGAGCGGACGAATCTGGAGGTAGTAAAGACGATACTGGGAGCATTGAAAAAGCCGGAGAGTCTAATCAAATATGTGACAGATCGTCCAGGACATGATATGAGATATGCGATTGATCCAGAGAAGTTAGAGAAGGCGCTAGGTTGGGAGCCAGTATATAACTTCGATACTGGAATAGAGCAGACAATTCGTTGGTATCTGGAGAATCGGGAGTGGTGGGAGCATATAATCAGTGGAGAATACAGCAACTATTTCCAGAAAATGTATGGGGAACGGTTGTAGGCAGTTGCAATGTTCAGAATATTGGATGTGAAAACAGGAGCAGATAAAGAATGAGCATGAAAGTATTGGTGACTGGGGCCAAAGGACAGCTTGGCACAGATTTGATGAATGAGCTGAAACGGCAGGGACTGGAAGGCGTGGGGGTAGATGTGGAAGAGATGGATATCACGGATGCCGCTGCCTGCCGGCGTGTGATTTCTCAGGCAAATGTTGACGCGGTAATTCATTGTGCGGCATATACTGCAGTAGATGCCGCGGAAGATCAGGAGGATCTCTGCCGGAAGATCAATGGAGAAGGTACCCGTAATGTGGCAGTAGCCTGCCGTGAGGCGGGTGTCAAGATGATGTATCTCAGCACAGATTACGTGTTTGACGGCAACGGAACGCGCCCTTGGGAGCCAGGGGATGAACGGGCGCCGTTAAATGTGTACGGACAGACGAAGTACGAGGGCGAGCTGGCTATCGAAGAGCTGCTGGATCGCTATTTTATCATTCGGATTGCCTGGGTATTCGGTGTGGCTGGAAAAAATTTTATCAAGACTATGCTGCGATTGGGAAAAGAAAAGGGAGCAGTCAGTGTGGTAGATGATCAGGTGGGCTCACCGACCTATACCTATGATTTGGCGAGACTTTTGGTTGATATGATACAAACCGATCATTATGGCCATTATCATGCCACAAACGAAGGTGAGTGTAGCTGGTACGAATTCGCAAAAGAAATTTTCCGCCAGGCTGGCATGAATGAGGTGACAGTGACTCCGGTGAGCAGTGAGGCATTTGCTGCCAGAGCAAAACGTCCGGCCAATAGTCGGATGAGTAAAGAAAAATTGACAGAGAAAGGTTTTCAACGTCTGCCAAATTGGCAGGATGCGTTGGGGCGATTTCTGCAGACAATAAACCAATGATGGACTCCCTCCTCCGTTTTGGGGGGAGTTTCCTTTGTTTATAAAAGAAAAACCAATATAAAAGGGAGGCAGCATTTGTGGGAAAATATTTTGGAACAGACGGTTTTCGCGGAGAAGCCAATATAAATTTGACGGTAGAACACGCTTATCAGGTCGGACGGTTTTTGGGTTGGTATTACGGGCAAAAAAGCCGGGTAACGCCAGAGAATCCAGAAGGCAGATGTCGGGTGGTGATCGGTAAAGATACAAGGAGAAGCAGCTATATGTTTGAGTATTCCCTGGTGGCCGGATTGACGGCTTCCGGCGCCGATGCATTTCTCCTTCATGTTACGACTACCCCCAGTGTATCATATGTCGTGCGCACGGAAGAATTTGATTGTGGTATTATGATTTCAGCCAGCCATAATCCTTATTATGACAATGGAATTAAAGTGATTAATGGCAAAGGGGAAAAGCTGGAAGAAAATGTGATAGAGGAAATTGAACGTTATTTAGACGGCGAGATGGAAGAGATTCCTTTCGCACTTCGAGATAAAGTTGGACGTACGGTAGATTACGCGGCAGGGAGAAATCGTTATATCGGATATCTCATTTCGATTGCCACCCGTTCTTTTAAAAATCGTAAAGTAGCTCTCGATTGTGCAAATGGGAGTGCTTCCGCCATTGCTAAAAATGTTTTTGATGCTCTGGGAGCAGAGACGTATGTACTCCATAATAATCCCAATGGGCTGAATATCAATACCGATTGTGGTTCCACACATATTGGTGGTCTGCAGAAATTTGTGAAGGACCACGGATGCGATGTGGGATTCGCCTATGATGGAGATGCCGATCGCTGTATTGCAGTAGATGAGAACGGAGAAGTGGTGGACGGCGACAGAATTCTTTATCTCTGTGGGAAATATATGAAGGAAAACGGCGTTTTGGTAAACAATACCGTAGTGACGACTATTATGTCAAATTTCGGTCTTTATAAAGCGTTGGATCGTGAGAACATTTGCTATGAGAAGACGGCGGTGGGAGATAAATATGTGTATGAAAATATGGTGAAAAATGGAAATTGTTTGGGCGGCGAACAATCGGGACATATTATTTTCAGCAAACATGCAACTACCGGAGATGGGATTTTGACTTCCTTGAAAGTGATGGAAGTGATGCTGGAAAAGAAAGAGTCTTTGGGAAAACTGGCCTCGGAGGTAGATATTTTCCCACAAGTGCTGAAAAATGTACGTGTCCATGATAAACAGCTGGCCCAGGATGATACCAGAGTTCAGGAGGAGGTAGCGAAGGTTACGGAAGCTTTGGGCAGTGATGGACGGATTCTTCTGCGTCAGTCTGGCACAGAGCCAGTGGTAAGAGTAATGGTAGAAGCCGCCAGTCTGGAATTGTGTGAAAAATATGTGGAACAAGTGATCGGGGTAATGAGATCTCAGGGGCATGTTATCTAGATAAAGAGCAGGAATTACTTGCAAGAAAAAGGG
This sequence comes from Lachnospiraceae bacterium, assembly GCA_022799175.1. GTDB lineage: Bacteria > Bacillota > Clostridia > Lachnospirales > Lachnospiraceae > Brotaphodocola. Next base: position 3,439 of record JAAWNY010000104.1, read on the forward strand.
AATTGTGATAAAATTTAGGCTAATGCCAACGGCAGTTTATTAGATTGCAGTGGCAAAATATATCAGCAAAGGAATGATGATCGATGGGGTTAGACCTAAAAGTGTGACAATTTTTATTGTCGAGAACTATGGCGTGATTTACCGACTGCGAAACTGTAGATGAGATTTTGAAAAAAGCAGTGACAGAAGGAAAACGGATTTCAGTTTTGCAATAGTAGGGATTACCAGACGGTTGCGATAAGATCCATATACAGATTCGAGGAGGAAGAAATTATGTTAAATTATAAGAGATATCAGAGAGTACCCGTAGTAGATTACCCGGAACGGGAGTGGCCGAATAAGCAAATTAGTAAGGCGCCCCTGTGGTGTAGCGTGGATTTGCGAGATGGCAATCAGGCTCTGATTGAGCCAATGGTTGTGGAAGAGAAAATCGAGTTTTTCAACATGTTAGTAAAACTTGGTTTTAAGGAGATTGAGATCGGCTTTCCGGCGGCATCACAGATTGAGTTTGATTTTTTGCGTCAATTGGTAGAGAGAAAACTGATTCCGGATGATGTACGCGTACAGGTACTAGTGCAATGTCGAGAACATTTGATCAAGAGAACTTTTGAAGCGATTGAGGGGATCAAAAAAGTTGTGGTGCATATTTACAACTCCACATCAGTTCTGCAGCGTGATGTAGTTTTTCATAAGAATAAAGAGGAGATCAAGCAGATTGCGATAGATGGGACGGAGTTGGTTAAGAAATACGCGGCCAGATATGACGGCGATCTGTTGTTAGAGTATTCTCCAGAAAGCTTTACTGGCACGGAATTAGATTATGCCCTGGAGATTTGTACAGCAGTACAGGATACCTGGGGACAGGCGACGCCGGATCGGCCCATTATCTTCAATCTGCCCTCTACAGTGGAGATGACGACGCCAAATGTCTATGCGGATCAAATTGAGTGGATGAATAAACACTTTAAAGATCGAAATAGCATTATCTTGAGTGTACACCCGCACAATGACCGGGGAACCGGAGTAGCAGCCACCGAGTTGGCGTTGCTAGCTGGGGCAGACCGTGTGGAGGGAACGCTGTTTGGCAATGGTGAGCGTACTGGTAATGTAGATATTCTGACTTTGGCTTATAATATGTTTTCCCAGGGAATTGATCCGGATTTAGAGATTGATAATGTCCGTGAGATTGCCGAGGTATATGAGCGTTGTACAAAGATGCAGATTGATGAGCGCCATCCTTATGCCGGTAAGCTGGTATTTACAGCCTTTTCTGGTTCTCATCAGGATGCGATCAATAAAGGAATGCAGGCGCTCAAGGAGCGTGGCGGAGAGCATTGGGAAGTTCCCTATCTGCCGATCGATCCTTCCGATATCGGAAGAGTGTACGAGCCAATTGTACGTATCAACAGCCAGTCTGGTAAGGGTGGTGTAGCATTTGTTATGGATACCTTCTATGGTTTCAAACTTCCGAAGGGAATGCATAAGGAGTTCGCAGATGTGATTCAGAAGATTTCTGAGAAACAGGGTGAGGTGGCTCCGGAGCAGATTATGGATGAGTTCCGCCGCAATTATCTGGATCGAAAAGAGCCGATGCATTTCCGGCGTTGTCAGATTACGGATACTGAGGTGGAGAAGAATATATATGCAACGCTGGCAAAGGTAACTTATACCGATCATGGAATTGAGAAAGTCTTTGAGGGTGTGGGAAATGGCCCGATTGATGCCGTGCAGCGGGGACTTGAAGAAGAACTGGGGATTCAGATCAAAGTGTTAGATTACAACGAGCATGCATTGCAGATTGGCTCTAACGCGCAGGCTGCTTCTTATATACATCTGATGGATCAAAGAAGTGGTAAGGTGACTTATGGTGTAGGAGTTAGTTCAAATATCACCAGGGCATCTGTCAGAGGAATCTTTAGTGCAGTAAATCGGTTATTTTATTCATAGGTAATTTACTCCGGAATCCAACAGAAACTAAGGATTCCGGAGTGTTTTTATTTTAGAAGGGGCATGCAGCCCAATATTCAATGTCATGATGCTGGGGTCAAAAGGTCATTTCAAAGAATAGTTGTTGTGAAATTGCACAACAAATGAATTAAAAATTTATTCCAATCAACATTTTCAATGGATATTTTTAGTTAAACTTGCACAACTCATTTTTCAAAAATGACTTTTTGATCCCAGCATCATGTCATTTAGATAAAGAAACGAGAAAATCAGCCAAGGAAGAGGGGAGAGAAGCAATGGGAAATCGTCTGTGATAGTTTGACTTTGCAGAGATTTAGAAGTCCTTAAATCCCTGAATTGAGCGTTGAAACGAAAATATACATTGTTTGAGCGGAGCGAGTTTGTATATTTTCGTT
>JAAWNY010000024.1 GCA_022799175.1 Lachnospiraceae bacterium
CGGGAGGGGGAATATATTTACCGCCTGGTAGATCAGATGTCAGAGGTAAAAGGAAAGACGCGAAAGCGGGTCTGGATCGATTCTCAGACAGAAGAAGAGATTTTGCGCGGGATCCAAAATGCCAAAGACTGGTCTGATTATGATAATCTGGCCGCGTCTGCTTATCTGCGTGCCAAGGAAGATTATTTGATGGGAATTAATTTTTCCCGGCTGTTGACCCTCAAATATGGGCCAACGATCTCCAACTATATGAAGACAGAGCGGACTGTGCTATCGGTAGGTCGGGTGATGACTTGTGTGTTGGGCATGGTGGTTCGTCGGGAAAGAGAAATTCGTGATTTTATCAAGACACCATTTTATCGGGTGATTGGTGAATGGGAAGCAGAGGGGATGCATTTTGACGGCGAGTGGAAGAGCGTGGAAGGATCCCGCTATTTTCAGTCTCCCGTTTTGTATAAGGAGAATGGGTTTCGAGAACGAAAAACAGCGGAAGAACTGATCACCGCTTTGCAGCAAAAATCACCGCTAAAAGGTATTCTAAAAAAGATAGAGAAGAAAAAAGAAACCAAGAATCCGCCGCTGCTCTATAATTTGGCTGAACTTCAAAATGATTGTTCCAAATTTTTTAAGATCAGTCCGGACGAAACTCTACGGGTTGTACAGGAGTTATATGAAAAAAAATTAGTCACCTATCCTCGTACGGATGCCCGGGTATTATCCACCGCTGTGGCGAAAGAAATTCATAAGAATATCGGTGGTTTGCAAAATTTTGCGCCACTGCGAACTTATGCGGCGGAAATTTTGTCACAAGGAGCTTACAAAAATATTGGAAAGACTCGTTATGTTAATGATAAACAAATCACCGATCATTATGCAATCATTCCTACGGGACAGGGATTTGGTGCACTTCGGAGCTTGGCTCCCTTGGCGCTTAAGATCTATGAACGAATCGCCAGACGGTTTTTGAGTGTTTTTTATCCGGCGGCTATCTATCAGAGATATTCTCTGGAGTTAGAGGTTGATCGGGAACATTTCTTTTGTAGTTTCCGGGTTCTTAAGGAGGTCGGTTATCTGAAAGTGATCGATGGGGAACGTTTATCAAAACAGACCACCGATGCGACGGTTGGACCTACAAAGCAAGGGGAAGCAGAAAAGAAGCTCCTTCAAAAAGAAGGTTCTGAAAAAGAAGATTCTGAGTTGAACCGAAAGAATCAGGAGAATCCTGCTTTCATTGCTATGTTAGATACTCTGAAAAAGGGGATGGAACTTTCTCTAGAACGGTTGATAATAAAGGAAGGAGAGACTTCTCCGCCAAAGCGCTATTCCTCAGGCTCCATGATTCTTGCCATGGAAAACGCAGGACAATGGATTGAGGATGAGGAACTTCGCTCCCAGATCAAAGGCAGCGGTATTGGTACTAGCGCTACCCGAGCTGAAATTCTAAAAAAACTGGTCAATATTAAGTATCTGGCATTGAATGGAAAGACGCAAATTATTACGCCCACTCTTTTAGGAGAGCTAATCTTTGAGGTGGTAAATGCTTCTATCCGTCAGTTGTTAAATCCAGAATTGACTGCCAGCTGGGAAAAGGGACTGACCTATGTGGCGGAAGGGGCGATTACCCCGGAAGATTATATGCAGAAGCTGGAGAGTTTTGTAGCAGGGCGCACGTATTATGTATTGAAGCTGAATAATCAGTACCAGCTTCGGGAATATTTTGAGAAAGCAGGTAAAAATTATCAAAAGCAGTCGCTTTCTCAAAAGGAAAAAGAAAAGGAGGCAGGATTATGAAAAAGAATGAAATGCGGATTGCAGAGCTTTACAATCTGGACCATACAATAGCTAAAGACTTGATGGAAGAGTATGAATATCCCTGGGAGGTTCTCCCTCATATCGGAGATTTTGTCCGCAAGTTGGGGGCTTCTCTGCCAAAGAGTGAGTATGATAATCCAATGGAAGGGATCTGGATTCATAAAACGGCCCGAGTAGCTCCCACAGCAGGAATTATCGGTCCGGTGATCATTGGTCCAGCGGCAGAGATCCGACATTGCGCTTATATCCGCGGCAAGGTGATCATAGGAGCGAATGCAGTGGTAGGCAATTCTACAGAGTTGAAAAATGTGATTTTATTTGATAATGTTCAAGTTCCCCATTATAATTATGTAGGCGATTCGGTTTTGGGCTATAAGGCGCATATGGGGGCTGGTTCGATCACTTCCAATGTGAAATCAGATAAACAGCTCGTCAAAGTTCATGGAGAGGATGGAGATATTGAGACAGGCATGAAAAAGTTTGGTGCCATGATTGGCGATGAGGTGGAGGTTGGTTGCGGTTCGGTCCTAAATCCAGGAACGGTAATTGGTAAAAATACAAACATTTATCCGCTATCTAGTGTACGAAAATGTGTAAATGCCCATTCTATCTATAAAAATCAGGGAGAGATTGCTCAAAAGCGGTGATATCTTGGAAAATACAAAAAGAAAATATAAAAGCCTCTGCTGTCTGGAAAAATTCCGGCAGCAGAGGCTTTCCTGGTTTCATAGGAAAGCACATCTTATGAAACCACAATACTCCACGGGGATTTTTTATGATTATCGGGTACCGAAGATCCGATCACCAGCATCACCGAGACCAGGACAAATATAGGCATTTTCATTAAGACAGCGATCCAAATGCCCAATATAGAGCTGAATATCTGGATGTGCTTTTTGCAGGCGTTTCACACCTTCCGGAGCGGCAATAATAGACATAAATTTGATGTGACGACCACCATGCTGTTTGATGAAGTCTACAGCTGCCACAGCGGAACCTCCAGTGGCAAGCATCGGATCGGTAACGACAATCGTTCTCAGCTCAATCGGAGTAGGGAGCTTGCAGTAATATTCATGAGGCTCATGCGTTTCTTCATCCCGATATAATCCAATATGGCCAACTTTGGCACTGGGGACCAAAGCCAGAATGCCATTGACCATTCCCAGACCGGCTCTTAAGATGGGCACCACTGCCAACTTCTTGCCAGAAATCATAGGAGTCATGCAAGTCTCAATCGGGGTGTCCACTTCCACATCTTCGGTGGGAAGATCGCGAAGCGCTTCGTATCCCATCAGCATGGCAATCTCTTCGATCAAGGCACGGAATTCATTGGTGCCAGTACGTTTGTCGCGAAGAATGGAGATCTTATGTTGGATAAGAGGATGGTTGATGATGGTTACATTTTCCATAGATGTTATCCTTTCTTGTGTGATTGGACAGCTGCTGTCACAGCTGCTTTTGCGGTGGTATCATTCCCTGCTTGTTATTATACATATCACAGGAGAGATTGTCACCTGTTTTTTGTCTTATTTGGAGTCAGGGGCAAACATTACAATCGCATAATCGCCGAGAGCATGCGGAACCGGAATGGAAAAGTAAATGACCCCTTGGTTTTCATAACTAAAAGATTCTGGAAAATCACCTTCCAGTGGAAAATCTGCATTGGTAAACATCTGGGTGTAGGTTTCCAGACTGGTATCATTTTTGACATTCATAAGCTGAGCTTTCAAAGATTCTTCCACTTGATAGAAGGTGCAGTCTTCGGAGAGTACATAACCAGCCATAGTGTAAGGATCAGCAAAATGATCAAAGCCAATGTCAGATACATTAGCCACATCAACGGTATTGCTGTACATAACGTTGGTGGGATAGGCAGCTTTTTTGGCTGTATAAGTACCGGTATAGACAACTGTGATACGATTGCGGTCAGCAGAGAGCACCTGACAGGATATGGATAAAGAATCTTCCGTCTCCTGGATATTCCAGGCGTCCAGTACGGACAGGGCATTTTTTTTAAGCAGAGCGTCAAGGGCAGCTGTTTTTTCAGTATCCGACAGGTTAATCACACTGGGATAGGCAATAGAGACTTTGCCGGAAGAATAGGTGTTAATCTTGGTGGAAATATTTTTGCTGCTGGCAGAAGGAGCCGATTCGGCAACCGTAGTCTCGACAGACTCGGTTTTGGCGACTGTAGTTTCTTCCGACGCTTTCGTAGTAGCGGCCATGGTTTCTGCTTCGGAAGTGTGGGTACTGCTTAAATCAATTTTCTCCGGAGATTTTTTGCAGCCAGTAACCAGAAGAGCGACAGTCAGGGTCAAAGTGCCAAATATAGCGATTTTATGAGAAAGGGTATGGTTAAATGTTGTCATTTGTATGTCCTCCTTACTTTGGTATATGAATATGAGAAACGTTGCTAAGACAGATTTGGTTAAAAGAAAAGCCCTGAAATCTCTGATTACCGAAGAGATTCAGGACTTTGCCCCTGCCAAGGATGCCGGCAGCCGGACTCGAACCGGCACGAGGTTGCCCCCGTCAGATTTTGAGTCTGATGCGTCTGCCATTCCGCCACGCCGGCTTGCTTTCGCAACGAGGATATTGTATCACAAGTGGAAGCTTTTGGCAAGTGATTTTTTGAAAAAATTATCAGAATGTTATCAAAACAGTTTATGAAAGCGTTCCATCGCCTCAATGGTATTTTCGTGACTTCCAAAAGCAGTCAGGCGGAAATAGTTACGGCCGTTTTCGCCAAAGCCGGCGCCGGGAGTACCGACAATCTGGGCATGGTTGAGCAGATAATCAAAGAATTCCCAGGACTCCATATGTTGCGGACATTCAAACCAGATGTAAGGAGAGTGAATGCCGCCAAAAAAGCGAATTTTTTTGTCAGTAAGAGTATCGGCGATCCGACGGGCATTTTGCTGATAATAGCGGATATTCTCCTGACATTGCCGGATCCCCTCAGGAGAGAACACGGCTTCTGCTCCTTTCTGAATAATGTAAGAGGTGCCGTTGAATTTGGTGGACTGACGTCGGTTCCACATAGCATGGAGGGACATCTCTCTGCCATCGGATGCGGGAAATACCAATTCTCTTGGAACAACCGTATATCCGCAGCGGGTACCCGTAAAACCGGCTGTTTTGGAAAGAGAACAGAATTCGATGGCACACCGTTTGGCTCCTTCGATAGCATAGATACTTCGCGGAAGATCCGGATCGCAGATAAAAGCCTCATAAGCAGAATCAAACAAGATCACGGCCTGGTTTTCCAAAGCATAGTCGACCCATTCTTTCAGTTGAGCACGATTATAAACCGTACCAGTAGGATTATTTGGTGAGCAAAGGTAAATAATATCCGCATGAATTTTCTTGTCCGGCATGGGCAGAAATTGATTGTCAGCATTGCCGGACAAATAGGTGATGGTTTTGCCACTCATCCGATTAGAATCCACATAAACCGGATAGACCGGATCGGGAATCAGAATCGTGTTGTCAGCGGCAAAAAGTTCTGAAATATTGCCGGTGTCGCTTTTGGCGCCATCCGAGATAAAAATATCGGCGGAATCTATAGAAACTCCGTTGCGAGCGTAATAAGAACGAATGGCATCGCGAAGAAACGCATATCCTTGTTCCGGACCATAACCTTTGAAGGTATCGGAGGAAGCCATAGCGTCAACTCCTTCATGAAGTCCTTGCACAGTCAGACTTCCCAAAGGAAGCGTGACATCGCCAATACCCAGCCGGATCACTTTCTTTTCCGGGTGGCTTTCAGAATAAGCGGCTACCCGATGGGCGATTTCAGAAAACAAATAACTTTCTTTCAGATTTTGATAATTCTCATTTAATTTTGGCATGGAGGATTCCTTTCCGGCTGAAAAAATTTAGTCAGCCTTTTTCAAAGATTGATTTTAACAAAGAATAAAGAGTGCGTCAAGAAAATTGATATTCAGAACTCCTTGAATAGAAAAGAAGTTCTGTGTATAATGAAGGACAGAAGGAAGAAAGGCAAAAGCGAGGTGAGGAATATGCTGACCTGCCAAGAAGCAGAGAAAATGGTGATGCCTTATATTGATGAAATGCTTGGGGAAGAAGAACTGGACGAGTTTTTGGAGCACATTGAAGGGTGCGAAGCCTGCCGAGAGGAACTGGAGATTTATTATACTGTTTCTGTGGGACTCAGGCAGCTAGATGCAGGTACCGGAGTCTTTGATATTGCCGGAGCATTGGAGGAAAGCATGGATCTGGCCTGGTTGAAGGTCCGGGCAGCGAGACTTCGACGGGTGATTTGCTATGCAGTAGGGACTTTATGTGCGACCGGAGTGCTGACAACGATGATATTGCAGCTGCGGATCTGGCTGCAGACAGGGCTCTTAGGATAAGGAGAAGAGAATGGAAAAGCTGGTATTAATTGACGGGCACAGTATTTTAAACCGGGCTTTTTATGGAGTACCGGAGCTGACTAATGCAGAAGGATTTCATACCAACGCTGTGTATGGATTTCTCAATATTATGTTTCGAATTCTGGAGGAGGAAAAAGCCGATCATTTGGCTGTGGCTTTTGACGTGCACGAACCAACCTTCCGTCATAAAATGTATGCGGAATATAAAGGCACCAGAAAACCGATGCCAGAAGAATTGCGAGAGCAAGTTCCGCTGATGAAAGAGGTTTTGTCCGCTATGGAGATTCCTGTTTTGACATTGGCCGGATATGAGGCAGATGATATTTTGGGAACTTTGTCAAAACGGATGGCTGGAGATGGAGTAGAAGTGTCAATTGTGTCTGGAGATCGGGATTTGCTGCAGCTGGCAGATACCCATATTAAAATCCGGATTCCCAAAACCAACCGCAATGGGACTGAGGTAAAAGACTATTATCCGGAAGATGTGAAACGAGAATATCAGGTAACACCACAGGAATTCATCGATGTAAAAGCATTGATGGGGGATGCTTCGGACAACATTCCAGGAGTCCCTTCTATCGGAGAAAAGACGGCGACCAATCTGATCGTAACTTATGGAAATATTGAGAATGCGTATGCTCATCTGGAAGAAATCAAGCCGCCACGGGCCAAGAAGGCTTTGTCAGAACACTATGATATGGCCGTGATGAGTAAAGAACTGGCTACGATTTGTCTGGATTGTCCCATCGAGTTTTCTTATGCAGATGCTAAAATTGAGAATTTGTATACACCAGGAGCCTATCAGTACATGAAACGATTGGGTTTTAAATCGATTTTGTCCCGGTTTGATACCCAGCAAATGAATGCTTGTCCGGCAGAAGAACATTTCTGGCTGGTAGAAGAATATGCCGGAGTAGAACATCTTTTTGAAAAAGCAGGACAGACAAGTCGTGTGGGATTTCAGTTGATTCCTGGTCTTAGTGGGATAGATGGCTTGGGGATTTGTTTTGGCGAGGAAGAATGTTATGCTGTACCGGTTTCTGGTTTCGTGACAGAGGCTTATCTTTGCCAAAAGTTAGAGGATCTTTTGCAGAGTTTTCAGAAGAGAAATCAAAAAAAACAGGAGGAAGACAAGTCAGAAGGCATTCCAGACAATATGGCTGTCGTACTGGATCTGAAAGGTCAGCTGAACTATTTGCAGCTGGATTATGGCTGTCCAGTTATGGACGCTGGGGTTGCCGGGTATCTGCTGAATCCTCTAAAAGATACTTATGATTACGACGATTTAGCCAGAGATTATCTGGATTTGGCAGTGCCATCAAGGACGGATTTTCTGGGAAAAGAAAAGTTAGGCGCGGCACTGATTCGCGGAGAAGAACATGCAATTTCTTGTGCTTGTTATTTGGGATATATCGCATGGAAAGCGATGCCAGTACTGGAGAAGAAACTAACCGAACAGGGGATGATAGATTTATTCTGGAATATGGAAATGCCCCTGATTTATAGTCTGCATCACATGGAGACTGCTGGTATACGGGTGGACAAAGCCCAGCTCAAAACTTATGGAGAGCAGCTCAAGGTAAGGATTGACAAGTTGGAGAAGGAAATTTATCAACTGGCAGAAGAAGAGTTCAATATCAATTCGCCCAAACAGCTGGGAGAGGTTTTATTTGAACATAGGAAACTTCCTCATGGAAAGAAGACAAAAACTGGATATTCTACAGCAGCAGATGTTCTGGAAAAGCTGGCGCCAGATTATCCATTGGTTCAGAAAATTTTGGATTACCGTCAGTTGACAAAACTCAATTCTACTTATGCGGAAGGGCTGGCTGTTTATATTGGAGAGGATGGGCGGATTCACGGTAAGTTCAATCAGACCATCACGGCTACCGGGAGAATCAGCAGTACCGAGCCGAATCTGCAGAATATTCCGGTGCGGATGGAGCTGGGACGGGCGATTCGCAAGGTGTTTGTGCCAGAAGAAGGTTTTGTATTTATTGATGCAGATTATTCCCAGATTGAATTGCGCATTTTGGCTCATATGTCGGAAGATCCCCGGTTAATTCGAGCCTATGGAGAAGCTCAGGATATTCATGCAATCACAGCTTCCGAGGTGTTTCACACCCCGCTTGCCGAGGTGACACCTCTGCAAAGACGCAATGCAAAAGCAGTCAATTTTGGGATTGTTTATGGAATCAGCGCCTTTGGATTGAGTGAGGATTTGAGCATTTCCCGGCAGGAGGCCGTGGAATATATCAACAAATATTTTGAGACTTATCCGGGGATCAAAGCTTTTTTGGATAGGCAGGTACAAAACGGAAAAGAGCAAGGATATGTCACCACTATGTTTGGCAGAAGACGTCCGATCCCAGAATTGAAGTCCCCCAATTATATGCAACGTTCCTTCGGAGAACGGGTTGCCATGAATTCACCAATTCAGGGTTCGGCGGCTGATATTATGAAGCTGGCGATGATTGCTGTAGATCAAAAGTTACGGGCGCAGAATCTGAAATCCCGGATTGTATTGCAGATCCACGACGAACTTTTGGTGGAAGCGCCCAAGGAAGAAGCAGAAACGGTAAAACAGCTTTTAGAGGAGCAGATGAAACAGGCAGCAAAGCTGCGGGTTGCGCTGGAAGTAGAGGCACATCAAGGCAGCAGCTGGTTTGATACCAAAGAAGAGGTCAGCCGATCATCTCCGGAACTTTTATTCCGCGAAGCAAGTGTCAAAGATACGGGTACAGAAATTAAGGAAACAGGATTATACAAGCCCAATGTGTTAGTAAGCGCCTGCCTTTTAGGAGTGCATTGCCGATATGACGGGAAAGGCGAGATCGCCGGATGGGGGAAAGAATTGATGGACCGAGCCCATCTGATACCGGTATGTCCAGAACTGATGGGTGGGTTGCCGACCCCAAGGAAACCGGCGGAAATAAAAGGAGATCGGGTAATAACCATTGATGGAGAAGATGTGACGGCTCAGTATCAGAAAGGAGCAGAAGAGACTTTGGCGCTGGTCAGACTCTATGGTTGCCGTTTCGCAATTTTAAAAGAACGGAGTCCTTCTTGCGGAAGCGGTATGGTATACGATGGCACACATTCGGGAAATCTTACAAAAGGAGATGGAATAACAGCAGAGTTGTTAAAGGCTCATGGGATTCCTGTTTTGGGTGAACAGGAAGAAAATAAAATAAAAGATATGGTGGATGACAGCAAAAAATTGTGATATACTAGGCCGGAGTGTGAGAGAAATGGAAGGACATTTCTGGTAAAGAATGGCTACAGAACGAAAAAGAATATTTCGCAGCTAAGAAAGAAGAGGATGTTTTTTATGAAAAATCAACCATCAGAGGGAATTAGAAATCCGGAGTTAGTGGAGGCGATGCGTGCCATGCTTCGCCATGACAGCGAGAAAACCCGTGGACATATGGCAGAGATTTTGATGGACGCGCAATTGCTATCGCCGATTCAACAGCAGACAGTGTTGACGGAAAAAGAAGGACCTTCTGTCAGAATTAAATTTGAGGAAATCCAAAATATAGAAGGGGATAAATATTATCTGGCATTTACCGACATGGATGAATATGCGAAATGGAATGAAGACGAGACACACGATCGGGCGCTGATCATGACAATGGAAGATTTTGGCAATATTCTGATTCGTAATCTCAATGATTTGAAAGGGTTTGTGATAAATCCTTTTGGTGAAAATGTCAGCATTTCCAAAAGCCTGCTTCTTTCCTTGCTGAAACAGAGAGAGGCGAGAGAGAATGGAACCCTGGAAAATTAATTCTCAACCTACATGGAAGACTGGTAGTTTTGCTTTGGTGATTGGGATTACCGGCGGAGTGGGAGCAGGCAAAAGTCGGATTTTAAACATTCTTAAGGAAGAGTACCATGCTTATATTCTACAGGCGGATGAAGTGGCAGCAGAACTAGAAAAACCCGGTCAGGAAGGGCTTCGACTTTTAACGGAATGCTTTGGAAAAGAGATTCTGCAAGCGGATGGTAGTCTGGATCGGAAAACATTTGCAGAATTGATATTTCAGGACTCTTCCGCTCTTTTGCAGGTAAATGCAATCATTCATCCATTGACCTGGCAGAAGCTTTGTGAAAAGGTAGCAGCGATTATCCAATCCGCCAGCGGAAAGGAACACGTGCTGATTGCCGTAGAGGCCGCTTTATTTGATGAAAAGAGCCGGAAACTGTGTGATACGTTGTGGTATGTGGATACTACAGAGGAAAAACGCATTGTACGTTTGATGGAAAACAGAGGTTATAGTTGGGAAAAGTGTCAAAATATCATTCGCAATCAGCCGGGCCGGGAGGATTTCCTGGCGCTGGCGGATGAAGTGATTGACAATAATGGTACGCTCCAGGAGGCCCGGGAACAGATTGCCCGGTTACTTCAATTTCAAGGCTTTCTTATATAATTTGTGGCAGGTAAAAGCAACATAAAGAGCAGGATAACAGACATGAGATTAGTGAGTATTGCAAGCGGGAGCAGTGGAAACTGCATTTACATAGGGACGGAAAACACACATATCCTGGTAGATGCCGGAATCAGCAATAAGAGAATCGAACAGGGACTCAATGAGATTGGTATCAAGGGGATGGAATTAAATGGGATTATGATTACCCATGAACATTCCGATCATATACGGGGACTTGGCATCCTGGCCAGGAAATATGGGATTCCGATCTATGGAACGAGAGAGACATTGGAGGAAATCGCCGGTAAAAAATGTCTGGGCGAATATCCAAAAGAGCTTTTGACAGAAGTATGGCCGGATCGGGAGTTTGCAGTGGGAGAATTGAAGCTGCTGCCTTTTTCGATCGATCATGACGCAGCAAACCCTGTGGCATACCGGATTCAACATGGGCGGAAAAATATGGCGGTTGCCACGGATATGGGGCATTTTGATTCCTATATCATCGATCATCTTCAGGGGCTGGATGCTTTGCTGATCGAGTCAAATCACGATGTCAATATGCTGCAGGCAGGACCATATCCCTATTACCTGAAACGACGGATTTTGGGAGATCACGGACATTTATCCAATGAAAATGCCGGCCGCCTTTTAAACCATCTGCTTCATGACCACTTAAAGCATATATTGCTGGGACATCTGAGCAAAGAGAATAATTATGAGGCGCTGGCTTATGAGACAGTGAGACTGGAGATCGATGAAGGAGATACTCCGTACCAGGCATCCGACTTTTCCATTGCAGTGGCTAGGCGGGATGAAATGTCACAGATTCTGTATATCTGAAAGAAAGAGAGGACATGACAAAAATGAACAAAGTGATTATTACAGTAGTGGGGAAGGATACGGTGGGAATCATTGCGAGAGTATGTACGTATCTGTCAGAAAAAAATGTCAATGTACTGGATATTTCCCAGACGATTGTACAGGAATATTTTAATATGATGATGATTGCTGATATCAACCAGGCGACGGTATCTTTTGAGGAAATCTATACCAGGTTGGAGCAGCTGGGCGAAGAGATCGGCGTGAAGATTCACTGCCAGCGCGAGGAAATATTCACGAAAATGCATCGGATTTAAGAACGCAAAGGAATTAAATGATAATGAACAAAAAGGGTGGGAAATGGAATGCTAAACCTGTTTGAAGTGATTGAAACCAATAACATGATCGAACATGAACGGCTGGATGTACGTACCATTACAATGGGGATCAGCCTGCTGGATTGTTGTGACAATGATTTGGATACTGTCAACAAAAGAATATATGAAAAAATCACCCGGTATGCTCAGGATTTGGTAGCGACCGGGGAAGCGATCGCGCGTGATTTTGGCGTGCCGATAGTCAATAAACGGATTTCTGTAACCCCCATCGCACTGGTGGGGGGCTGTGCCTGTAAAAGCCCGGAGGACTTTGTGACGATTGCTAAGACTTTAGATCGGGCGGCTCATGCCGTAGGAGTAAACTTTATTGGCGGTTATTCTGCACTGGTATCGAAGGGAATGACAATGGCAGATGAAAATCTGATTCGGTCTATTCCTCAGGCGCTGGCGTGTACCGAGCGTGTGTGCAGCTCGGTCAATGTGGGTTCCACGAAGACAGGGCTGAATATGGACGCAGTAAGGCTGATGGGAGAGATGGTTCTGGAAACCGCAAAGGCCACAAAAGAGCAGGATTCCCTGGGTTGCGCCAAGCTGGTGGTATTTTGCAATGCGCCGGATGATAATCCCTTTATGGCAGGAGCCTTTCATGGTGTGACAGAGGCTGACGCGATCATCAATGTGGGAGTCAGTGGGCCAGGCGTGGTGAAGGTGGCATTGGAAAAAGCCCGGGGAGAAAACTTTGAAGTACTCTGTGAGACGATCAAAAAAACGGCCTTTAAGATAACCCGGGTAGGCCAACTGGTTGCCCAGGAGGCATCCAGACGGCTGGGGGTTCCTTTTGGCATTATCGATTTGTCCCTGGCGCCTACGCCGGCGGTCGGTGACAGTGTGGCAGAAATCCTGGAGGAAATCGGCCTGGAATGCGTGGGCGCTCCGGGAACCACAGCTGCGCTGGCGATGCTCAACGATCAGGTGAAAAAGGGCGGTGTCATGGCCTCTTCCTATGTGGGGGGCCTGAGTGGGGCCTTTATTCCAGTCAGTGAAGATCAGGGGATGATCGACGCCGTAACAAAGGGAGCACTGACATTGGAAAAGCTGGAGGCCATGACTTGTGTCTGCTCGGTGGGCCTTGATATGATAGCTATTCCGGGAGACACCGCCTCATCAACGATTGCCGGCATAATTGCCGATGAGGCGGCCATCGGGATGATTAACCAAAAAACGACAGCTGTCCGCGTGATCCCGGTGATTGGCAAGACAGTAGGAGACACTGTGGAATTTGGAGGACTTTTGGGTTATGCACCGGTTATGCCGGTGAATCCGTATTCTTGTGAGAAATTTGTGAACCGCAAAGGAAGGATTCCCGCGCCCATTCACAGCTTCAAAAACTGAGGATATACTTCCAGAAGCCATCAACTATATCGGAAAGGACAAATCATGGGCAAAGAGACTCTGGAATCCATGCTAAATCTTTTTATCAATGAATCCCTCCGGCAGATGGTTTTCAGCAATCCGGTAAATAAGGACGGGTTCTTGAAAACCAAAGTCCGTCCGGTTATGATTCGGGGACAGCTTTTATTCCAGGCAGAGGGGAGGAAGGGGAATCAGGTTTTTCACGAGAATCTTTCGCAAGAGGAGCTGAAGGAATATGCCAAAGAGCTTTTAAAAAATCAGTTCCGTCAGGCGGAGATTTTTTCCGGGCTGGGCAGCGGTACGGTATTGGTTGGAAAAAAGGGTACGATGACTGTAAAGATTCAAAGAAAAATTCAGCCAGGCAGGGAAAATGGCCGGAAAACGGAATCACCGGCTGCTGATTCTGCAATTTTTCTTCACAACCGGCAGAAGAACTATATATTGCAGGAAGGAAGACCGGTTCCCTTTCTGGTGGATCTGGGAGTAATGACAGCAGAAGGAAAAGTGGTTCGCAGCCGGTATGACAAATTTCGCCAGGTCAATCGTTTTTTGGAATTTATTGAGGATATTTTGCCCAGGCTGGACAAGAAAAAAGAGAATGTAATTCTCGATTTCGGCTGTGGGAAGTCCTATCTGACCTTTGCCATGTACTATTATCTTCACTGCATGAAGCATTATCCGATCCGGATCATTGGCCTGGATTTGAAAAAGGATGTCATAGAGCGTTGCAACCGGCTGGCCGATCAATATGGCTATGAAAAGCTCTCTTTCCTTCCTGGGGATATTGCCGGTTATGAGGGAGTGGATCCGGTCGATATGGTAGTGACTCTTCACGCCTGCGATACGGCCACCGACTATGCACTGGCCAAGGCTGTGCGCTGGGGAGCGAAGGTGATTTTGTCTGTGCCGTGCTGCCAGCATGAGCTGAACCGGCAGATAAAGAATGAGCTGTTTGAGCCGGTACTTCGGTATGGTGTGATTCGGGAGCGGATAGCGGCTCTTTATACAGATGCGCTGCGGGCGGAACTTTTGGAGGGAGAGGGCTACCGAACGCAGATTCTGGAATTTATTGATATGGAGCATACGCCGAAAAATCTGCTGATCCGGGCGGTGAAGGAGGGAAAACCGAAAGACAATCAAAAAGAAATCCAGCAGCTTTTGGAGTTTCTAAAAATCCAGCCAACATTAGCGCAGCTTTTAAAAAGCAATAAAACCGTTTAAAGAATAATTACCGATTGGGTATATTCGTTATTCATTTTTCTTCCGCTTCTGGAAAAAACCAGGGATTGATACAGATGAGAAGCGTAAAAATCCATTTGCAGCATGGCCAGGCTGCCGGCGTCCAGCTTTTTATGGGCATCGGCAGTTTTTGTGATGAGTGGCAGAGAAGAATTCCTGCTGATTTGGCTAAGCAACAGACGAGATTGGCGGCGGAAGCCCAGGATTCGGGCATAACATACATAATCCTGTTCCCGATAAAAAAGTGTCTGTTCCGCCGTGATTCCCAACAAAAGGTGCAGCAAAGCCCGGCTGATACGAGTGTAAGTATAGCTTCGTGTTTTTAACTGCATCACCCGGCCTGAAAAGCTGTCAAAATTCAGAAGGTTTTTTTGCAGACGCCGGGCAAGTTCCGGAGCCATATCGGCATAAACGCCAAAGGGATTTTCCTGCTCTTGATGTGCCAGATTAAGGAGACGGCTATTTAGCAGCTCACTGAAATCATCTGAAAAAACAGGCATCGGTGAACCAGAAAGCGTTTTTTCATCGGTGTATTCCGGAAACGGACATTCATCAGGCATATTTTGCAAAACCGCCAATACCTCTTGGGGAAGCTGGCGGCGTACCATGGCATAATTATTTTCCCGGATGGCCTTACGGATAGCAGAAGCGGAGGCAAAAATTTCCTGTTTTGCGGCGGCGGTATCATGGTAACCCTGACCGATCCGCCGGACGGTCACGGGTTTTATCGGGCTGTCCCGCCGGATGAGCGCTTTTAAATATTCGATTGCCAAAATATTGTTGGGGGTAAGAAGCAAAGATTTTAAGGAGTCGCCGCAACAGTGTTCGATGGCTGCAGCCCTGGCAGCGGGAAACGAAACTCCTTGTTTTAAAAGATTTTGCAGCTTAAGTACATATTCATTGGGTTCCTCCGCCAGTACAGAAGCCACCTGGAAAAGCTTTTGGCAGTCACCGGATTCACTGCCAAAGCCCAGCACATCCACCACTCCCAGCCGCTCAAGCAAAGCCACTCCGCAGGCGGCAAAGTCTTCAGCACTGCCGGTGGCAAAACAAACCGGCAGCTCTAGTACTAGATCCACACCGGAGTTTAAAGCCATCCGGGTTCGGGTATATTTATCATAGATAGCTGGTTTTCCCCGCTGGACGAAATCCCCGCTCATGGCAGCTACCACAAAATCGGCTCCGGTCCGGGATTTCAGCTGTCGGATCTGGTAGAGATGTCCATGATGAAAGGGGTTGTATTCTGCTATGATTCCCACTGTTTTCATGATAAAAAATCCTTTCTTTTTCCCTGGCTGAGTATTCTTAGAGCTAAACTTAATGACATTGTTCTTTTCCCATGCCCTTATTATAAAGATATCTGTCTTTGCCGTAAAGCCCCCAAATGATTGATTATGACAGTAACCTTCATGTGCCCGGCAGCAAACGCGCCCCAATAAATGAATGTCCCGAGGGCGCATTGGGTATCCCTGATTTTGAATTGTCTATGGCGACGGATTTTTATAGTACAGGCAGAGAGAATGGCTGTCATTGTTTATTAAAAAGTGCAAATTTGTATCCGGGAAAGGCTTGAAAAATTTACCTAAAACCAATAAAATAAGGATAGAATCGTTTTTTATGGGTCTCGATTCACAAAAAACAAAGATAGGAGAGGAAAAAACATGAAATTCATGGTAGAAACATCAGCGCGTCACGTACATCTGAGCCCGGAGGATTTGGTTACTCTGTTTGGGGAGGGATATGAGCTGACAAAGAAGAAAGATTTGTCTCAGCCTGGCCAGTATGCCTGTGAAGAGAGGGTAACCATCGTGGGACCGAAAAAAGAACTGAAGGGTGTGTCTGTGTTAGGACCGGTTAGAAAGGAGACGCAGGTCGAGCTTTCTATGACAGATGCCCGTTCTATCGGGATTGCCGCCCCGGTTCGGGAATCCGGTGATTTGAGTGGCAGCGGCGCCTGCAAGGTAGTTGGACCAAAGGGAGAGATTGAGATCAGCCAGGGCGTGATTGTCGCCAAGCGCCATATTCATGCAACCGTAGCCGATGCCAAAGCTTTAGGCGTCGAGAACGGCGATATCGTTTCCGTAAAGATTGACAGCGATGGCAGAAGCCTGGTGTTCGGTGATGTTGTTGTTCGTGTCAGCGATTCCTATGCCCTTGCCATGCATATTGACACGGACGAGTCCAATGCGGCCGCCTGTCCGAGAGATGCCGAAGGCGAGATTGTAAAATAAGGAACAGGTGAGTAAAGGAGAACGAAAAACTATGAAAATTTTGGTTGTAAACTGTGGAAGCTCCTCTTTAAAATATCAGCTGATTGATATGGATAATGAGAGCGTAATTGCTAAAGGCCTCTGTGAGCGAATCGGCATCGAGGGCTCCAAGCTGACCCATCAGCCGGCGGATAAGGATAAATATGTTGTGGAAAGTCCCATGCCGGATCACAAGGTGGCCATCCAGATGGTTATGGATGCGCTGCAGGACAAGGAACACGGCGTGATTGCCAGCGTGGATGAAATCTCCGCAATCGGACACCGGGTTCTCCATGGCGGCACCACCTACAGTGAGTCCATCGTGGTAGATGAAGATGTAAAGAGAGTGATTCGCGAGTGCTTTGATTTGGGACCGCTGCATAACCCGGCCAATCTGATGGGTATCGAGGCATGCGAGGCTGCTATGCCCGGAAAAGCCAATGTAGCTGTATGGGATACCGGTTTTGGCATGGCTATGCCGGAGAAAGCGTATTTGTATGCCATTCCCCACGAATACTATGAGAAATATGGCGTCCGCCGATATGGCTTCCATGGGACAAGCCATATGTTCGTCTCCGGTGAGGCGATCAAGTTTGGCGGCCTGGATCCGGAGAATGCCAAAGTTATTGTCTGCCATCTGGGAAATGGCGCCAGCATTTCGGCGTCCATCGGCGGTAAGTGCGTGGATACCAGCATGGGCCTGACTCCGCTGGAAGGTCTGATCATGGGAACCAGAAGCGGCGATATCGATCCGGCAGTAGTACAGTATATCTGTAACAAGGAGAATCGTGACGTCAACGACGTGCTGAATATCCTGAATAAGAAATCCGGGGTTCTTGGCATGAGCGGCGGTATTTCCAGTGATTTCCGCGATATCGGCGCTGCCAAGGAAGAGGGCAACCATCTGGCTGAGGTTGCTCTGGATGCGTTTATCTACCGGGTGGCAAAATATATCGGCGCATATACGGCTGCCATGAACGGCGTGGATGCCATCGCTTTTACCGCCGGTGTGGGCGAGAATGATAAAAATGCCAGAAAGGAGATCTGCAGCTATTTGGGTTATCTGGGTGTGAAGATCGACGATGAGGCCAATGATGTGAGAGGCAAGAACGCAGTGATTTCTGCAGCGGATTCCAAGGTGAAGGTGATGTTGCTTCCGACGAATGAAGAGCTGGCTATTGCCAGAGAGACGAAGAGGCTGACGGAATAGAACAGAAAAATAGGATTACAAGAATGAATAGGGGAAAAGGCTACGGCAGTTGATACCGATTTTAGCCCCTGATTTAAAAAGGTGAGAATTTCATAAAATTAGGGGGACAGTGATTCATATCAGTCACTGTCCCCTATTTTTGAGCCATTTATTTTCCGAAAGGGTTCCATTTATTTTTAAAATAAAATCAGAGATAAATTTCAAAAAAACAGAGACTAGTGCAGCCATCTAGCCTCTGTTCTTTTAATGTGTACTTTTTTATACATGCTTTAATTTACCTAATTCGAAATAATTTTACCACTATTCAAACACAAAAGCAATAGATAATCCTATATTTTCTTGTAAAATATGACGGAAAATTTTGTAAAGACATGAATTATCAAAAAGTACACTTTTTAAGAATTTATATCACAAAGGATTGGATCAAACATACATGAACAGGTTTATTTGATTAGGTTTTCAGACAGAACAAGAAGGAAAGGATATGACATCAGAAACGATATGCAAGATCGTCCGGCAATACAACAAGGTTCCGATTCTGGATGAGGACATGCGTAAGCTGGTGGAGATAGCGGAAGATTATAATAAGATAAAGAATTATGTTTATCAGCGTTATAGTGGAATCTGTAGTTTATCAAAGCTTTATCCTGGTTATACGATCCAAAATGAGATGACACACAGCGGATTAAGGGAACGCCTGGGAACGCCATCGGTATATTTTTATCTTGCAATTTTTGATGCGCTTGGAGATATCAAGAGTCAGTGGTCAGCGACGAAAGCAGCAGTTTTGAGGTCTGTGAATCGGAATGAAGGACTGGGTGATGAGGAAAAGCATTTCCTGCGCTATCTGCTCAAAGTGAATTTGGTATTGGAGGCGGTATTGAATCATTCTTCTTTGGAACTGAAAGGAGAGATGGGATTACAGTACGTCCGGCTGGCAAAAACGGTGGATGTTCATAAACTGGAAAATTATCTGCGAAGACAGGTAAGAAAGTATCATGCAGCACCTCATACGGATTGTGTAAATGGGTTTTCCATTACGGAACGAGCTTATCGCTATCGAGATCATGGGATCTATATTGCTGTAAAACAAAAGCGTAAAAGGATTTTTATCCCGTTGACAGACGGCAATAGCTATACGAGGCAGCTGTATATCCGTCTCTTTCCGGAGGAAAAGCGAGTAGAAATATTGGTTCCTGTCGATCGGAAAGTGAAAGTGCACTCGGATTATGGTGGACGTGTCGGGATATCCATGGGTATGAGAACGATGATTGTAACGGATCAGGGACACTTGTATGGAGAAGAGTTTGGAATGTATCAGGGAAAGCTGTCCTCATGGATTCGCGAGCAAGCTATCGTACATAGTCGTAATAAAGAGGCTAATCCAGGAAGAAAAAAGTATTATGCCAAGAAGCAGCGATTGGAGGAGCAGCTTCATAGCTATATTAATCAGGAACTGAATCGCTTTCTGCGGGAAGAGAAGCCGGCTGTTATTTATATTCCCAAGTTTCCGAAGCCGGAGATGGTTAACCGGGGGAAAGCCATCAACCATTATTCATCTATGTGGCAGCGGGGATATATTCGGGAACGCTTAGCTCTCAAATGCAGAGAGCAATCGATTGAACTGACAGATGTATTCGGGAAAGATATTAGCAGAGAATGCAGTAGCTGCGGGGCAATGGGAATCTGGAAAGAAAAGAGGTTTTTCTGTTCCAGCTGTGGATATGAGGCGGACGGGAAAGAGAATGCTGCCAGGAATGTCAGAAAGCGGGGAGAAGGGATGGAGCAGCCGCAGGGGGAGCTGGAAGGATAATTATTATTTTGCAGCAGTTGATCATTGGAACAGTTATCTGGATAAGCAGAGACTCGTCTTTGCTTTACCGAAAGGAACAGATGCCTGTTTATGATATAAAAAACAACACGGCATTAGAAGGCGGAAAACCGCGTATTGGGTATGCCAGGACCCAGGGAACATGATTTTAATGATTGAGATGGACTCATGATGTACCAGGGAGCGAAGCAGGAGGAGCTGCATCACCAGAAATGGTGACCAATATGCCTTATTATTTGGATTTAATGTACATCTGACAGGAAATGAAATATTTTCAGCGGTTTAAGCAGTAGAGTAAGGTATCCTGTCGGAAAGGCGAATAAACAGGGAGAGAAGACGATGAAGAATGTGGGATTCCTATTCCCTATTACGATAAAAATCCCGATGGGAGCTTTAAGGAGATGCACTACGAGGGAGATCTATATCCAGAATATGTGCCGGTGACCAGTTACCAGGATTATGATTTTGCGAAACGGCATCCGGACATGATTTTTATTCATAATCCGTATGATAAATATAATTATGTAACTAGTGTGCATCCATTTTTTATTCTAAAAATCTTAAGCAGTTTACAGAACAGTTAATATATATACCATACTTTATTTTAAATGAAATAAGTCCGGATGATAAAAAGGCAGTAGAAGCAATGAAACATTTCTGTATGGCATCCGGTATTCTTTATGCAGATAAGGTAATTGTACAATCTGAGAATATGAGGCAAATATATATCAACGTTTTGATGGAAGCTACAGGAAAGGATCAAACCAGAAAGAAATATTTGGAAGATAAGATATCGGGGCTTGGATCGCCGAAAATTGATAAAGTTTTATCATCAAAAAAAGAAGATTATATTTAATAATGAAGGAATGGAATATTATGCAGCAAAAAGTATTGCTTGTATGTAATTATTTTGCTCCAGATCATACGATTGCAGCTGTACGGACCAGTAAGATAGCAAAATATCTGAAGGAAAACGGTTATGAAATAGAAGTCCTTACAGAAAAGAAAATGGGGGAAGAGGATACCCTTCTGAAAAATGATGTAAAAGGAATCCGCATTCATTATGCGGAAAATTCCTCAAAGTATATTCGGTTTTTTCAATTTTATGAGGACATGATAAAGCCTTATAAAAAAAGAAGATTTGATAATTTAGAAAACAGAAAAAGGCGGAATCCTAAAACAGGTAATATAGAATTTTATCCATTTGAGACGGCATATCCTATTATAGGGAGCATGGATTATATCGTAGGTCAAATCAAACAGATTGATTTGTTTGAAAATATAAAAGGGCAATTGCTGCAAGGCAAGAAATTTGATTATATTATTACTTCTTATGGGGACTCTTTTTGCTATTTCGTCGGGAAATATTTCCATAAGCATCATAAAAAGATTATATGGATATTTGATATCAGAGACAGTATCTATCGTTATAAATTTACGCCGGATTATGTGAGCTGGATACCGAAACGATATGAAAAGTACATATGGAAAAATGCAGATGGTATTACAGGTGTATCAAAGGGGATTTGCAAAAGAGTGCCCGGGAGATTTCGGAAAAAGGTTTATTGCCTGACAAATGGGTTTGATAAAACAGACCGGAAAAATCTGAAAACAGACCGGATAGGTTCTTCTAAAATGATTTTTTCCTATACGGGATCGATGTATGGCGGATTATGTGATTTGTCAGTTTTTTTTGAGGCAATGGGGGATTTGATTCGAAAAAAAGAGATTGACAGCCAGAATATAGAATTTCATTTTGCAGGAAATGAATCTGCCTTTCAGATATTTAAAAGTCAGGCAGAAATATCCGGATTGGGCGATCATTGTGTGACACACGGAAGATTATCAAGACAGGATGCTTTGGAATTGCAGCAACAGTCAGACATATTATTGATTGCTTCTTATGATTTTCAACATAATGAAGGCGGTGTGATAACGGGAAAAGCATTGGAATATATGGCAGCGGGGCGGTCGGTGGTTGCTGTGATTATGGGGGATATTGAACATAGTGAGCTGGCAGATATTATAAGAAAAACAAATGTTGGATTTGCCTATGAGGATTACAACGGTAGCACAGATTATGAAAAATTATGTGAATATCTAAAAAAACAATATCAAAGATTTACCGAATCAGGGAAAATAGAATATTCACCAAATGGAGAAGAAATCATGAAATATGATTATCAATATTTGTGCAAGCGGTTAATCAGAATTATGAATCAGGTAAAGAGAGGAAAGAAAAGATGAAATATGTGTTAATTGGCTGCGGAAGGATATCACCCAATCATATTGCAGCAGCAAAAAATAATGGACTTGAAATTGTAGCAATATGTGATATCGATCCGGCATGTATGGAGGATAAAGCATTAAAATTCAAGCTGGGAGAGGAAGTAAAGAAATATACGGATTACAGGGAAATGATTGAAACAGAAAAGCCGGAATTGGCAGCAATCTGTACAGAGAGCGGCAAGCATGCATCGATTGCTTTGGATTGTATTGCCCATGGGGTTAACTGTATCATAGAAAAGCCAATGGCATTATCCATCCGGGATGCGGATGCCATTATCGCTGCTGCGGTTAAGCATCATGTGAAAGTCAGTGCCTGTCACCAAAACCGGTTCAATAAATCCGTGCAGATCATCAGAGAAGCCATCGATATGAACCGTTTTGGCCGGTTGTTTTACGGGACAGCCCATGTACGGTGGTGTCGGGATCATGAATATTATGACAGAGCCTCCTGGCGAGGGACATGGGCGCAGGACGGAGGTGCTCTTATGAACCAGTGTATTCATAATATCGATTTGCTGCGCTGGATGATGGGGAGTGAAATTGAAGAAGTCGTTGGCATGACCGATAAATTAAATCACAGCTATATAGAAGCGGAGGATCTGGGGATTGCCCTGATAAAATTTAAAAACGGCAGCTATGGAATCGTGGAAGGGACCACGGATATCTATCCGAAAAATCTGGAAGAGACTTTATATATATTTGGGGAAAAAGGAACAGTAAAGGCAGGGGGCCAGTCGGTGAATGTGATTGAAGAATGGAGATTTGCCGATTTGCTGGATGATCCGGAAGAAGTAAAAAAGAAGTTCCATGAAAATCCGCCGAACGTTTATGGCTATGGGCACACGCCGCTTTATACGGATATGATCCATGCGATTAAGAATGACAGGCAGCCATATATTACGGCGATGGACGGGAAAAAGGCATTGGAGCTGGTATTGGCAATTTATAAATCGGCGGCAGAAGGAATCCGTGTCAAATTCCCTCTTGTGGACTGTGCTTCCACAGATTTTACCGGGCGGTTTCAGTAAGTATTATGGGATGCCTCAAGCACCGTCATGAAAAGGATATTCGATATCTGCCGGCGGTTTTTTGGGGAGAAAAGAGGGAATGAGCAATGGAATTCCGTGATTTAAAAAGGCAGTACCAATATTTAAAAAGCGAAATGGATATGGCTTTGCAGGAAGTAATTGAAAATACGAATTTTATTCACGGACGCCAGGTAGCAGAACTCGAGAAGCAATTGGCAGAATATGTGGGGACGAAGCACTGCATTGCCTGTGCCAATGGCACCGACGCCCTGCAGCTGGCATTGATGACATGGAATATCGGGCAGGGAGATGCCGTATTTGTACCGGATTTTACCTTTTTTTCAAGCGGGGAAGTGGTATCCGCCGTAGGGGCGGTTCCTGTATTTGTAGATGTGGATCCAGATACCTGTAATATAGATATGGATTCTTTGGAACATATGATTGAGAAGACCATAGAAAAGGGGGCATTGACGCCGAAAGCAATTATAGCCGTCGATTTGTTCGGCCAACCGGCAGATTATGTCAAAATCAAGAAAATTGCCGAAAAATATCAGCTGCTGATTTTAGAAGATGCAGCTCAGGGATTTGGCGGGAAAATAGGGGAAGAGAAAGCCTGTTCTTTCGGCTCAATCGCAACTACCAGCTTTTTTCCGGCAAAGCCTTTGGGATGCTATGGAGATGGTGGCGCTATTTTTACCAACAATGACGAATGGGCGGATTTACTGAAGTCATATCGAATACATGGAAAAGGAAGTTCCAAATATGACAATATCCGGATTGGGATGAATTCTCGATTAGATACCTTACAGGCAGCCGTGCTTTTGGCCAAGTTTCCTGTTTTTGCCGAAAAGGAACTGATATGGGAGCAGGAGATTGCTGCCCGGTATACGGAGCTGTTAAAAGGGATTGTCAAGACGCCGGTTGTAAAAGAAAGCTTTTATTCCAGCTGGGCTCAATATACCATTCAGCTGCCTGATAAAAATCATCGGGATGGTTTGCAGGAATATTTGAAGAAGCAGGGAATCCCGAGCGCTGTATATTATCAAAAGCCGATGCATCGGCAGAGAGCGTTTGATAATTGCTTCTATGATGACGACGATTATCCGGTCACCAACCGGTTATCGGAGATTGTACTGTCGCTGCCTTTTCATCCGTATATGAAGGAAGAGGAAATACGGCTTGTTGCGGGTGCGGTAGGGCGATATATGGGAAGGTAAGGCTTAAGAATTCTGACAGAGAAAAACAGAGGAATGAAATCAAGGAAAACATAATGGAATATTTTGTACATGAAAGCAGTTATATTGATGAAAATGTAGAGATAGGAAAAGGAACAAGAATATGGCATTTCTGCCATATTCAAAAGGGGGCCAGGATTGGAGAAGATTGTTCTTTCGGCCAGAATGTAAATGTATCCTGCAACGTAAAAATCGGGAATGGGGTAAAGGTTCAGAATAATGTTTCTATCTATGAAGGGGTGGAACTGGAGGATTATGTGTTTTGCGGGCCGTCCATGGTATTTACTAATGATTTAACTCCGAGGGCAAAATATCCGAAAGGAAATACGGGTTATAAAAAAACATTGGTTAAAGAAGGAGCAAGTATCGGTGCAAATGCAACCATTGTATGCGGTCATACCATAGGACGTTGGGCGATGATAGCTGCTGGTGCAGTGGTAACAAGGGATGTGCCGGATTATGCATTGATGGCGGGGGTTCCGGCAAGGCAAATCGGTTGGGTGGATGAGCGTGGAAACAAATTGAAGGCAGAAAAAGTTCGTTTTGGACAGGGAGGCAACGATAGTGGAGAGGTGCAGGAAAAAAGACATATTGAAATTAATTAATACAATGATGGAGGCTAATAACTCTGTTGTTAAAGCGCTTCCTGCTGCTTCCCAGGAGTTAACAGATGTTTTTGTACAATGTCAGGATTCTGCTATTCAAATCGGTACATATCTGGAAACCTTTGGAGAAAAGTATCGTTCTATTGTCAGTATTTTGGAGGATTATTGTGAAAAAATCTATCAGATGAGTATTGCTACATCCGATGAGAATGTATGTCGGAAACTTTCTAAAAAGATCAGAAAGCAACTGGCAAATTTACAAAGCAGTATTCAGCTTGAATTATCAGAGGACAAAAAGGAAGTTGTATTCCTGCCATACAAGGCATCTATGTGGGATTCTCTGGAAAGTATATGGAAAGCAGCAGATGCAGATGAAAGTACAGATGCTTATGTGATTCCGATTCCCTACTATGATAAAAATCCAGATGGAAGTTTTCGTGAAGCGCATTATGAGGGAGAATTATATCCTGATTATGTTCCGATTACCAGATATGATGAATATGATTTTGAGAATCGCCAGCCAGATGCAATTTATATCCATAATCCGTATGATGAAAATAATTATGTGACAAGTGTGCATCCATTTTTTTATTCTGGAAATCTGAAAAATTTCACAGACAATTTAATTTATATCCCATATTTCATTTTAGGGGAAATTGAGCCGGACAATAAGACTGCCGTAGAAAGTATAAAGCATTTCTGTCTTACAATGGGTGTCTTTAATGCCAATAAAGTGATCGTACAGTCTGAAAATATGCGAAAGATATATATTAATGTGTTGACAGATTATATGAAAGATCATACAGGAAAAAACACCAGAGATTATTGGGAGAAAAAGATTGTTGGATCGGGTTCTCCTAAGATAGATAAAGTATTGTCTACCAAAAAAGAAGATGTATTGGTGCCAGAGGAGTGGAAAAAGATAATGGAAAAAACGGATGGCGGATGGAAGAAAGTTATCTTTTATAACACCGGATTGACAGCATTTTTACAGCAAGGAGAAAAGCAGCTAGTAAAAATAGAAGACACGTTTACGTTGTTTCGGGAAGGTAAAGATCAAGTAACGATGCTTTGGAGGCCACATCCATTAATTGAGGCAACGATTAAATCAGCAAGACCGGATCTATGGGAAAGGTATCAGAAGATTGTAGAGGCATATCAAACCGAAGGCTGGGGAATATATGATGATACATCAGATTTGAACCGGGCGATTGCGTTAAGTGATGCATATTATGGAGATGAAAGCTCAGTAGTACATTTGTGCAGAAGAAAGGGAATGCCTGTGATGATACAAAATACAAATATAATAAGCAAAATGATGGAATTTTAATCGATTGTATTTTAAGAAAGAACAAATATTTAATTTGCTGAGGTGATAAGGTGTGGATGAAAAAGGTATTAATGTGGGTTTAGAATATGATAATGCATGTTATGAAGATAACAGCATGTGGTTTGTTGAACGGAACAATAATATTCTTTGTCTGTTAGACAGAAAAAAGAAACAGGTAATTTACCGAGGGATCATCCCTTATCATGATAATAAAGCATACCGCCGACATCCCAGATGTATAAAATGGAAGAATTATATTGTATGCCTTCCTGATTTAGGAAAATCGATTGTTGTTTATAATATGGAGAATGATAGTTTTAAAGAGTGTCCCATAGATGCAGCATCTCATATTAGATTGGGGATATATAGCTTTTGGGAAAGAGAAGGAACTATATGGTGTGTATCTTCAGGAATGAATCGTATCATTGAGTTTAATCTGGAACAATGTCAGATAATGGGATATTATAGCATTTTTATGAGTGATGTGGATATTGTTGGCGTTGATGCATGTATGTCAGAAACAACTATTATTTGTACATCCCTTACATCCAGAAGACTGGCTTTTTTTGATATCAATACTAAAACATGCCGCTATTTTGAAGCGGAATCGGAGGAGCCAGGTTATAATTCTATTTCTGTATGCGGTACAAAAATATGTATGTCAGGATTCAGCAACCACATATATTTTTTCGATCTAGATGATAATAAAGTGCACTCTATAGAATTGGATAAAAGAAAATTCCATATTTATGATAATCATAATGTAGAAATACTGGGATTTAGCAAAAATCCAATATTTAGAAAATCCTTTTGTACAAAAAATTTTATTGTGTTTATGCCATGGCATATGTCGGATTCTGTAGCTGATTCGATAGTAGTCTGTTTTTGGAGAGATGAAAAAATCGAATTTTATAATATATTTACGGACATTTGTAAAAATAGTTTAACTTATAAGGGCCAATATTTATCCACTATGCGTTTTATAAACGAAAATATCACAGAAATTTATTTGGATGGAGAATCTTTATGTTATCTTAATGTCGAGGATGGCAATGTATGGAAAGAGACGGAGGCAATAGAAAAAATCGAATATGACAAGATTTTTTTAGACAAGAATTTAATATTCCGTGAAGTTTTGAGAGATGATTTGAAGGAGTACATTTATGCCGTTTCTAAAATAAATTAATGTATTTTAATAAATTATATATATTTAAAATTAAATCTTTTGAAATATGGAGGAAACAATGAGAGTATTTATTTCTGGAGTAGCAGGATTTTTGGGAAGCCATCTTGCAGATGCCATGCTTAGTAAGGGACATGAAGTCGTAGGCGTTGATAATTTAATTGGCGGATATTTGGATAATGTCCCTGAAGATGTTGAATATTATCAAGTGGATTGCCGCTATTTAAATACAATGAAAAAACTTATGAAAGGAGTTGATGTAGTCTATCATACGGCTTGTACTGCATATGAAGGCTTAAGTGTTTTTTCTCCGGAATTAGTATGCCAAAATACATATCAAATTACGGCTTCTTTGGCATCTGCTGCTGTTTCACAACATGTAAAAAGATTCGTATATTGTTCGAGTATGGCAAGGTATGGAAGCCAGGAAAAAATTCCTTTTACAGAAGATATGAATCCGAAACCGCAAGATCCCTATGGAATTTCTAAATTAGCAGCAGAACAGCTAATACAGTGTCTGGGGGAAGTGCATGGGATGGAATATGTCATTGCTGTGCCACATAATATTATTGGCCCCCGGCAGAAATATGATGATCCATATAGAAATGTGGCATCCATTATGATTAACATGATGCTGCAGGGAAGACAGCCTATTATATATGGAGACGGGGAACAAAAACGATGTTTTTCCTTTGTTCAGGATGATGTGGTTTGTCTTGAAAAACTGGCTTTTCAGGAAGGATTGAATGGGGAGGTTATCAATATAGGGCCAGACGAAGAATTTATTACTATTAATGAATTAGCTTCGACGATAGCCAAAATTCTGGATTATGATTTGCATCCAATATATGTTGCGGATAGACCGCAAGAGGTAAAGCTGGCCACATGCTCTGCTGATAAGGCAAGGAGACTTTTGGGATACCAAACAAAATATACGCTTGAGCAAGGACTAACAGAAATGACTGAATACATTAAAAAGAAAGGTCCTAAAAAATTCCGATATCATCTTGATCTGGAGATAATAAACGAGCATACACCAAATACCTGGAAAAATAAAATGTTTTAAAATATTATTTAGAAAGGAAATGAGAATGGTAGAAATCAGTTTTTTAATACCAACATACAATCAATCGCTGGATTTGGCAAAATGTATTTCTGCTATTGTTGCTTATAAGGGATCTGATATAGAAATAGTGGTAAATGATGACTGTTCAGAAGAAGACCTGAATTTAGTTGTTGACAGCTTTCAGGACAAACGGATTCGATGTTGCCGTAATGATAAAAATCTTGGTCTGGATGGGAATATTCTCAGTGGTATAAAAAACTGCTATGGTAAATATATTTTTTTGCTGCGCACGAGAGATTTTGTTATATCTGATGCTATTCCGTCAATTATTTCTATTACCAAAAATCATCCAGATGTGGTTTATATTACAGGAACCTGTTTGGATGATGATGGATTGTTACGAACATGTTATGACAATGAAATTTGTGTTAAAGGGGAATCGGCATTGCATGTACATGATTTACTACATTCCCATCCCAGCGGCAGTGTATTTAAAAGATCGGAAATTGATGTTGAAAAGTATCAGAGGTATTTAGAGCGCTTTCCGGAGCCAAGGTTATGGTTTATGGTTGATCAGTTGATTCGACTTGATTTAGCACAAAAAGGAGATTTTTGCCTAATAAGAGAACCGATATGGGTCTATACTTATACAAGCAGAAATAAAAAACGATCGGTTCATCCAACTAAAAATGGGCATTTATATACGCAAAAGAATACTTTTTTACGTTTTCAGAGTGAAATGGAATTTGTAATTCATGAATTTGCAGGGGAGTGGATAAGTAAGCGGTTAATAAAAACATTTCAATTCTGGCTAAATCAGGCGACATGGGGATATTTGGATACCATGTCAGATAGAGGATTGATGGATCATTATGGAATAGAGCCAGAAATAGTTGATATAGAAAGCGAACGAATTAAATTTTTAGAGTATACAAAACAAGTTGAAAATAACCTGGGCATTGTAGATGATACCTATTTACGGCTAAAGGAAAAAGTCATACAAGAAAATATAGAATATGCAATACAGAAAAAGAAGATGGATGATAACCGTTTAAAAGTGCAGGAGATAAGCCAGCCTATAGTTAAACAAATTGAAAAAATGAAAATATCAGGAGATAGCTTGGCATCTTGTATCGAACGAAAAGGATTTCGACGTGTTGGGATATATGGAATGGGATATTTAGGACGAATGGTATGGAATGAATTAAGGTGTTCAAAGAAAGTACAGATTGTATTTGTATGTGATAAGCAATATAAAAATGAACGTTCTATGACAAATGGTATTTACGCAATCCCACCAGATAAAATACATTTTTATGATATTGATGTTCTTTTAGTTACTCCGGTTCAATATATAAGAGAAATCCAGAGAGAAGTATGTTGTGTAGCGCCTAAAATTACTATTATGGATTTATTAGAAAAATAAAGGATAAAAATGAAAAATGCAATTATTTTTGGATGTGGAAGAATTGGAACAGCAACATACAGGAAATTAAAAAATCAATATAGTATATTGGCATGGTCTGATAATAATGAATCCTTATGGGGAAGTAAAAAAGAGGGTATACTTATTGTTCAGCCTATTGAAATTCCTGAATTATTAAAGAAAGAAAACACAGATGTTTTTGTTGCAGTAGAAAACGGAAAGAAAATTGTTGAGCAGTTAAGGAGCCTCCAAATAAAAAATATTTATATTTGGAAAAAAACATTTTTTTATTTGGTAGATGGATTATTTCCTTATAAAGAAAATACAGGCATGTATTATAAAAAGAATAAGAAAGAAGAAACCCATATTCTTTTTGTATCAGCAACCGCTGGAATCCGGGATCATAAGACAGCCAAAGCCGTAAAAAAGACAGGAAAAAAAGTTCATTTGGCATATTTGAAATTTTCTCCCTATGATATTGACTCCGAGTATGCGAATATTTACGAAGATATCTATTCTTTTATGTCAATACAGGCTTTGCAGGATTTTATAGATAATAGTGATTTTGATCTTGTACATAGTTCCAGTGAGCCTGATTACATAACAGCACTTTTAGCCAGATCAAATAAACCGATTATACACGATTGCCATGATTTGAGCAGTTCAAACAGAACTATGTTTCCAGAAGAATTGACATTAGAGTATATCGCTCATAAAGAAGCTGTTGGAGTGGTTTATCCGACAGAAGGATTGCGAAATGAGGCGATAAGAAGATTTGGGCTCTCTTGGGACAAAACTTATGTGCTTGAGAATTTTACTTCCGAGGAGCTGATTCCACATAAAAAAAAGGAGAAAATAAGCCGTTTCGATGGAGAACTGCATTGCGTTTATGAAGGGGCTATTTTAGAGGGTGATAAAGCAAGCAAACGATATTTTGAAGAAATTTGGTTGAAACTGGCCAGGTCAGGAATCCATGTGCACTTTTATACTAATTATGATATAAATTATTGTCATTATTTAGAG
The DNA here is from genome assembly GCA_022799175.1 of Lachnospiraceae bacterium. GTDB lineage: Bacteria > Bacillota > Clostridia > Lachnospirales > Lachnospiraceae > Brotaphodocola. The sequence continues at coordinate 30,927 of JAAWNY010000024.1, forward strand.
TCAATGAATCCCAAAATTCACTTTGAAGGAAATTTATCTTCTAAGCAACTTTCGGTAGAATTATCGAAGTATGATATTGGCCTGTGTATATATAATACGAATGACAGTAATAAGCTTTACCTGGAGCATTCATCACCTAATAAATTATATGAATATGTAAATGCAGGAATTCCGGTAGCGGTAGGAAATGTGGAATGTCATCGCATATTTGCTGAAGAAAATGGCTTCGGAAGACAGGTTAACATGGATAGGGAACTCTATCCGCAAATGCGGACAATTGCGGAAATAAAAATCAAAGAGAGAATACTCCAGGAAAAGGGATTTACCTTTGAAAGCAAAATACAAGGACTTTTAGATTTTTATAATCAGGCTATCGAACAAAAGAAACAAGAAAATCTATGAAAAAGTGAAAGAAAGGCGGAAAAGCAATGATAAGATGCACAAGATGTATTATGGACGATTCATCAGATAGTTATATCCGATTTGATGAAAATGGGTATTGTAATTATTGTACCAGGGCAATTCAAAATATAGGTAAGATCTATTTTCCCAACGAGGAAGGTCAAAAAAAACTGGCAGAACTGTTAAGTGAAGTAAAGAAATTTGGCCAAAACAAAAAATATGATTGTATTATGGGAATTTCCGGAGGACTGGATTCCTCATATCTTGCCTATTTGGGAGCAAAATGGGGATTAAAAGTACTGGCAGTACATATTGACGACGGATATGATACAGAAATATCAAAATTAAATATTTCAAGATTAATTTCAGCAACAGGATTTGATTATGAGGTGATTAAGCCGGATCCGATACAATACAATGATTTAACTCTCTCCTATATGAAAGCCGGGGTACCTAATATAGCAGTTCCCCAGGATAATATACTGTTTGCTTTTATTTATAAAAAAATGAGGGAGTATCATATGCAGTATTTTTTGTCTGGTGGAAATTTTGCACTTGAGTGCATTTTGCAAAGAGGAAATACACATACCGCCTATGATATGGATAATCTCATAGATATTCATAATAAATTTGGTAAAGAGCCTCTTGACAAATTGGAATTTCTATCCACCAGTCAAAGAAATGTTAATAGCCGTTTGCTGGGATTAAAATCTCCAAGGCCTTTAGATTATATTGATTATAATAGAGATCGGGCATTTAGGGAGCTAAAGGATTATTGCGGTTTTGAATATTATGGAAGAAAACATTTAGAGAATATACTTACAGCTTTTGCTCAATTGTACTGGTTCCCTAAAAAGTTTGGTGTGGATAAGAGAACCTCTCATTTATCAAGTATGATAGTAAGTGGACAGATGACTCGAGAGGAAGCGCTTAGACAACTGTCAGAGCCGCTGTATGATGAGAAACAGATGGAAGATTACATATCTATTATAAAGCGGAATATGAAAATTAGCGATGAAGAATTTGAGGCAATTATGTCTGCTCCGACACATCAGCATGAAGACTATGTGGTTGAGAGATAAAAGGCTCAAATTATGGGAGAATATTTATGCGAATTTTTATATGGGGAACAGGAAATATAGCAAAGAAAATGCTAGATCATAGTGATGTTTTTGATACATATGATGTTCTGGGATTTATTGATAATGATCCTGCAAAAACGAAAAGCTTATTTAAAGGAAAACAGGTTTTTTTACCGAATATTTTAAAGGAAGTAAGACCTGATAAAATAGTGGTTTTAACGGATTATTATAATGATATTAAAGATCAGATTTTATCTATGTATCCGGATATGGAGATGCTGATTGAAAATAAAAATTATTTTTATCGATATGCTATATCAGAACGATATAAAAATAGTGAAGATTCAGAGATTAAAGGTATATTAGAAAATATAAATCGAAATGATGTAAGAATGTTCAATTATGATTTTGTTGATAAATATGAAGAGATAGAAATAGATGCATATTATGATCCTGAATGTAGAATGTATTATGTTTATCATGAGGGGAAAAAATTATTTTTTCCCAAATCAATAGATTCTAAAAAGAGGGCAGAGGTATATTATAGAAGTCTTTTGATTGAACAGGATTTACAATCACCACATAGATATTTAGATATGGATTTCAATATAAATCAGGGAAATGTCGTTGTAGATATCGGTACAGCAGAAGGAAACTTTTCTCTGGAAATAATTGATAAGGTATCTAAACTATATTTAATTGAATCAGAAGATGAGTGGATAGAAGCTCTTAAAGAAACATTTAAAGAATATCAAGAGAAAGTGGTAATTATTCCTAAATTTATCACATCAATAAATGCAGGGAAATATGCAACGCTTGATTATTTAATTGATGAACCCGTTGATTTTATTAAGATGGATATCGAGGGCAATGAATGGGATGCGCTTTTAGGGGCAGAAAGATTAATCCGTGAATCGAAAAATGTAAAATGTGCAATATGTTCCTACCATTCTAATTATGATGAAGTATTAATTAAAGATATTTTAGAAAAATATGGTTTGAAATGTTCGACAACACCAGGGTATGTCTATTGGATTCCGGAAACGTCCAGATATAATTATTTATCAGCAAGGCTGCATCGATGTATTGTTAGAGGATCTAAATGAAATTTGTTTTAGAACAAGTACGTATCATTTTATATGGTTGAGAATGGAGAAATATTCAATCGAGGTACAAGATGAAGATAGCAATAGTAGGAACTGGCTATGTGGGATTATCTCTGGCTGTTCTTTTGTCGGAGAAAAACAAAGTGGTGGTATTAGATATTTTGCAAGAGAGAATTAATGCAATTAACAGTCGCAAATCGCCCATCAAGGATAATGAAATTGAGGAATATATGTTGAATGGCAGTTTGGATTTGATGGCAACAGTAGATTCTTATGAAGCTTATCAGGAAGCGGAATTAGTAATTGTAGCTGTACCAACAAATTATGATAGCCAACAAAATTTTTTTGATACTTCCATAGTGGAGCATGTGATTGAAGAGGTAATGTGTATTAATTCGCAAGCAATCATCGTAATAAAATCTACAGTTCCGGTGGGATTTACTAGCAAAATTTGTGAAAAATATGATACAGATCGAATTTTATTTAGTCCAGAATTTCTAAGGGAATCAAAAGCATTATACGATAATTTATATCCTTCGAGAATTATTGTAGGATTTTATAAAAACAAACCATCAGCGCGTTTATCTGCAAAACGTGTTGCTTCTCTTTTATATACTGGATCACGAAAAAAAGATGTGCCAATATTAATTATGGGTTCTACAGAAGCAGAAGCAGTAAAGCTTTTTTCTAATACATATTTGGCCCTTCGTATCAGTTATTTTAACGAGTTGGATACATATGCAGAATTAAAAGAACTCGATACACGACAAATTATTGAAGGGATAGGATTAGATCCCAGAATAGGAGATTACTATAATAATCCGTCATTTGGATATGGAGGATATTGTTTGCCCAAGGATACTAAACAGCTATTAGCAAATTATGAAAATGTTCCAGAAAATCTGATTGATGCTATTGTTCAATCGAATCGGACTCGTAAAGATTTTGTGGCAAATCAAGTATTAAAAAAAGCCGGATACTATTCTTATATGAAGGATTCGGCCTGTCATAAATATTCTGACAAAAAGATAGTTATAGGTGTTTATCGTCTGACAATGAAAAGTAATAGTGATAATTTTCGTCAAAGTTCCATTCAGGGTGTTATGAAACGGCTTAAAGCGAAAGAAGTAGACATAGTGATATATGAACCGTCTTTGGAAGATGGAACAAGATTTTTTGGAAATTTAGTCATGAATAATTTGATAATTTTTAAAGAAATAAGTTCTTGTATTATTGCTAATAGATATGATGATTGTTTGGATGATGTAAAAGAGAAAGTGTATACAAGAGATTTGTATCGAAGAGATTAAGATTTATAAAATTAATAAAAATTTCGTTTTCGTTTTGAAAACCAATTTAAAACAACAGGTGACAAACATGACATTACAAGAACCATCGTGGAAAAAAAATAACCTAAAGAAAAAGCTCCTTCTATTCGGCGCCGGGTTCTACGGCAGGAATGCCTGGGCAAAGCTGCACGATAAGTATGAACTGATTGGTTTTGTAGATAATAACCTTTCCTTATCCGGAACTTATTTGTGCGGGATACCTGTCATTTCTTATCGCGAATTGCCCGATTATTATACTGATGAAACGGATATTATCTTATGCACCAGGGAGTACGGAGCCATCAGCCACCAGCTCATGCAGCTGGGCATTACGAGTTATTATGTCATGCTGGAAGGCCTGCTGTATTATACCGGGCCACAGGAAACCATGATGCCAGTAGAACTGAATGACTATGAATATTATCGGAAAAAGGGGCCGGAAAAAAATATCCTGTATATCCAGAATGCCGCTTGTATCCGGACCCATAAAATCGCCAGAATTATGAAAGACGCCGGGTACCGTGTTTTCCTGTTATATACCTTAGCGCCCCCGAATGACGCCAACCGGCAATGGGCGGATACTTACGATCAAATATGGGGATTTTCCTCCATAAACGGGATTGTAGACTTTATCGGGAACAGTGAGTTTGATCTCCTCCACTGTTCCAATGAACCAGATTTATTAGCCAATATCGCGCGGGTAACTGCCAAGCCCATCGTTTTTGATACTCACGACATGCAAAGCATCCGCAGTCATGTGAGTGCGGAAATCCTGGCGTTGGAATATTTGGCCAATCAGTACGCCGATGGAAATCTCTATACCTCATCCGGGGCGGCAGAGATTGCCAGGGAAAAGTATGGATTGGCAGACCGGGAAGTCTATGTGCTGGAAAATCGGATTCTGGACCCTGTCGATATCGGGATTCCCCAGAGAAAGCTTAGCGAGGCGGATCAGGAAATCCACTGCGTCTATGAGGGCGGGATCGTCGGTGGGAACAGAAACCACCACCGGTACTTTGAAAACATATGGAAGGAGATGACCTCCCGGGGAATCCATATCCATTTTTATTCCCAATCCGATCCGGTATACTGTCGGCAGCTGGAAGAACAGAGCCCGTATCTTCACTATGAAGGCAACAAGGGAAGTGAGGAATTGGTCCGGGAAATGACCCGGTATGACTGCGGCCTTGCGGTATTCCATGTGACCGGGCAGAACCGTATGTTCTTAGAGACCGGTACGGCCAATAAAGTATATGAATACTTAAATGCCCAGCTCCCGGTAATTGTGGGGGATATTCAGTCTTATGTAGATTTTGTGGAACAATACCAGGTTGGCATCCGCCTGGATCTGGCAGGGGATATTGCCGGCCAGATAAAAGAGGCGTGCCAGATAAAAATCGCGGATGATTTTTTACAGAAGCATGGCCTGACTATGCGATCCAGCCAGAACGAACTGGAATGCTTTTATGAGAAAGTGAAGAGAAACAGGAGCAGAGGAAAATGAGACTTCGCTGTTGTGATTTTTCTGAATTTGCCAGGCAGGTACAACGGGCTGGCAGCAAAATTGTCGTATTCGGGGCCGGCGTCATCGGCACCGTCACTGTCCCGGAAATTTTGCATCAATATCAATTGCAGGATCAAGTGGTATGCTACCTCGATAATAACCGCAGGGAACCAACCCCGACCATCGATATCGGAACCCGGAGGGTTATGGTTGAGCCGGTGGAATGGCTGGCTGGTGCCGGGGAAAATATCGTCATTCTCGTAGCTATCAGTCGGTATGCCGAAGCCCTGGAGCAACTGGGGCGCATGTCTTGCACGAAGAACATGCCCTGCTTTCTCATGCCCATGATGTGCATCCATAATTTTTGCAGCGGGGTTTCCCGCGGGGAGCCGGTGTTATCGGACAAGCCCCGGATCCCGAAAACGATCCATTATATGTGGCTGGGGAAGAAGCCGCTCCCACCGAATCTGCAGCAGTGCATCGATAGCTGGCAACGGTACTGTCCGGACTATGAGGTGGTCCGGTGGGATGAGAGCAATTACGATATCGCAAAACATGCCTATATGCGGGATGCGTACGAAAGAGGGGCCTATGGGTTTGTGCCGGACTATGCCCGGCTGGATATTCTGTACCAGTATGGGGGCATTTATATGGATACGGATGTCGAGGTCATCAAAAGTCTGGATCCGCTGCTATACCAGGAGGCATTTTGCGGGGTGGAAAAGTGGCAGGTGGTAAACTTCGGGGGAGGCAGCGGCGCCGTAAAGGGGCACCGGATGATCGGGGAGTTTTTAAAGGCCAGGGAGGCGGTAAGCTTTCTGGACCAAAACGGCAGGCCCAACCCAATCACCTGTGGATTTTATGATACCAGGACTGCCTTAAAAAACGGCTACCGGATGGATGGCACCACCCAGAATATTGAGGGGATGAATCTTTATGCCTATGATTATTTCCACCCCTATGACTACATGTCGGGGCATACGAATCTCACCAAACATACATATGCCATTCACCGGTTTCATGGTGGGTGGCTGGATGAGAAGATGAAACGAGCCAATGAAAAAGCCACCAGCCGGTATGAACAGCTCTACCGGCTTTCAACCGAAAAATAAGAGAAATACGGAAGGGAGATTTTTCAATGTCATTATATCAGGCCATCGTTGCGCGAAAAGAAAAGATATCCCTGGTAGGCCTGGGCTATGTGGGAATGCCGATTGCGGTTGCCTTTGCCAAAAAGGCAAAGGTAATCGGTTATGATCTGAACCAGGAAAAAATTGCCCTATACCAAAAAGGAATCGACCCGACGCATGAAGTAGGGAACGAGGCAATCCAAAACACCACAGTGGAATTTACCAGCGAAGAGGAAAAATTACGGGAGGCGCGGTTCCACATCATAGCCGTGCCGACCCCGGTGAACCAGGACCATACCCCGGATCTGTCCCCGGTCGAGGGGGCCAGCCGGATTGTGGGAAGAAACCTGACGAAAGGATCGATTGTGGTATATGAGTCCACTGTCTATCCGGGGGTTACGGAAAACGTATGTATCCCGATCTTGGAAGAAGAATCGGGGCTGCAATGCGGGATAGACTTTAAGGTAGGGTATTCCCCGGAGAGAATCAATCCGGGGGATAAAATCCACCGCCTGGAAAATATAAAAAAGATTGTCTCAGGAATGGATGAAGAAGCATTAGGCGAGATCCAGAAGGTTTATGATCTGGTGATAGAAGCCGGCACCTGCCCGGTATCCAGTATCAAGACGGCGGAAGCCATCAAGGTAGTGGAAAACAGCCAACGGGATATCAATATTGCTTTCATGAATGAATTGGCGATGGTCTTTGATCGCATGGGGATCGATACTAACGAAGTGGTGGACGGGATGAACACGAAATGGAATGCACTGGGGTTCCGTCCGGGGCTGGTGGGGGGCCATTGCATCGGGGTGGATCCGTATTACTTTACCTATGAAGCAGAAAAGCTGGGGTACCACAGCCAAATTATCCTCAACGGCCGGATTGTCAATGACAGTATGGGGCGGTATGTGGCAAATGCGGCCATCCGGAAAATGATTGAAGCCGGGCAGGCGCCGAAAAAATCTCATGTGGTCATACTCGGCCTTACCTTTAAAGAAAATTGCCCGGATATCCGCAACAGCAAGGTAGCTGATATCCTGCAATGCTTTCAGGAATTCGGGATCGAGCCGACGGTAGTGGATCCATGGGCCAAGGAGAGCGACACCTTAAAAGAATACGGGGTAACCCTGACCCGCCTGGAAGAAGTGAAACATGCCGACTGTGTGATCGTGGCAGTAGCCCATGAGGAATTTAAAAATCTAGGGCTGGAGGAGATCAAAAGCTTATACCATCAAAAGTCAGAGAAAGAAGGCCGGGTTCTGATTGATGTCAAAGGGATCTATGATATCGCCGCCCTGGAGGAATCGGGACTGAACTGGTGGAGGCTGTAAAAAACAGATCGGGACATTGAGCAGAATCCATGGTTTTGGCAATGGAACCATTGCCTGTAAATCCCCACAGATAAGGAGAATAATGTGAACTTTGAATTAACCGCCTCCATGATGTGTGCCAACTATGGCTGCTTGGAGCAAGAAGTAAAAAAACTGGAAGACGGGGGCATCGATTCGTTCCATATCGATATCATGGACGGACGGTATGTACCGAACTTTGCCATGTCATTAAACGACATGGCATATATTGCGTCCATAGCTCAAAAGCCGCTGGACGTGCACTTGATGATTGAGCATCCCAACAATAATATCCATCTCTTTCTGGATCGGCTCCGGGCAGGGGATACGGTATATATCCATCCGGAGGCAGAATACCACCCCTCCACCACCTTACAGAAAATCATCCATGCCGGCATGATCCCCGGCATTGCGATCAACCCGGGAACCAGCATAGAGACAGTCATGGAAATGTTACGGATTGTTAAAAAAGTGCTGGTCATGTCGGTAAACCCGGGAAATGCCGGGCAGATGTATCTTCCCTATGTCGGAAAAAAGTACACCAGGCTGCTGTCTTTGAAGGATGAGATGCACTTTGAAATCTACTGGGACGGGGCCTGCAGCGCCGACAAGATTCTGGAATACGCCCCGAGAGGCGTAAAAGGCTTTGTACTGGGGACGACCCTCCTGTTTGGAAAGAAGCGATCCTATGGAGAGACGTTACAGGATATCCGGGATTTGAAATTTTAATCCTTCCTCTTCCAAGGCTGAATATTCCCAAGGTCATAAAATATAATTTAGCAGAATCGGAAATCATCCATAGAAGAAATATTTAGAACCAGTTTTATTTATGAAAAAACCATTATGAAAAAGCTCCAAATAAAAAGGAATAAAAACTGAGAAAACCAGCCAGGAAGAAAGGAGTGGGCAGAGGGATGAGGCGGCGGCAATGGGTTTGCCTGCTTCGCATTTGCAGGGATGATAGAAGTTCTTAAATTTGCGGAGTTTGCGTTGAAATGAAAATGCACACTGTCTGAGCAAAGCGAGTTTGGGCATTTTCATTTCGCACTTAGCAAAATC
>JAAWNY010000025.1 GCA_022799175.1 Lachnospiraceae bacterium
TAAATCTCTGCAAAGTCAAAATCCCGCAGACGGTTTGGCGTTGGTTCTCGCCTCATTTCCTTGCTTATGCTTCTCGTTTCCTTATCTAAATGACATTGGGTGTGAACAGTAACAGAAAAAGACGTTGACAAAGTCGGGGGGGATAAAATGGATTGACGAATAAGCCGGACAGGAGTAGGATAGGGAAAGGAGAAAAATAAGAAAAGGCAAGAAGAAGTTGGCAGGTACATTGACAGGAAAGAGGAGTTTGTGACATGACGGATCAGGAATTTGAAAAGGAATTGGCAGGACTGATGACAGAGGATGCGCCAGGAAAGAAGAAAAAGGAAAAATGGCCGGGAAGAGTTTGGCGCAGATGGAAGTCCTGGAGCCGGAAAAAGAAAATAATGGTGGGAGTGGCAGTTGTAGCTGCTACTCTCTTTCTGGTGGTGAAAGGAAAGGGAGGCGGTAATGACGGAGCGATAATGGTTTCTACGGTACCGCTGAGCAAAGGAGACGTGGAGGAGATACTTTCCATCAGTGGTCCGATTTCGGGTACAGATAGCGCGGAAGTAGTATCTCGGCTACATGCAGAAATTTTGGAGATTCTGGTGAAGGAAGGAGATAAGGTGAAAGAGGGACAGATATTGGCCCGGCTGGATCCGGAAGATGTGCAAAAAGAGGTGGAGATTGCCCAGAATGCTTATAATCTGGCGGTTGCGGAGCGGAATGAAGCTCAGATTCAGGCGGAGGCCGGTTATGGAAAAGCCTTGCAGGATGAGCAGGCAGCAAAGAGGGACTATGATCGCAAGGCTATGCTGTATGCCGGAGGAGATGTCTCTTTGATGGAGCTGGAGGCAGCAAAAGATACACTGGCGGAAGCATCCAGGCAGGTGGCTACCTTTACCTTGAAAAACGGTAAGCCGGTGGCAAATGAGTCTTTTGATTTGCGAATACGGAATGCAGAGTTTGAACTGGAGAAGAAGAGAAAGGAATTGGAGGAGGTGGAGGTCACCAGTCCGATTGACGGTACAGTAGTGCGGGTCAATTCCCGGGTGGGACGTTTTGCCGATACGGTGGATGCGGATCGGCCTCTGTTTTCGATCGATAATCTGGAAAAGCTGGAGATGCGAATCAATGTCAGCGAGTATTCCATCGGTAAGGTGAAGGTAGGACAGAAGGCGGAGATATCGGCGGATATTCTTGGCGGCGAGACAGAGGAGGGAGTGATCACTTCGATTTCTCCGACTGGTGAAGAAAAGGGCGGCGGTTCCACGGAGCGGGTGATTCCGACTACGATACAGATTCAGAATGCTGATACGAAGCTGATCGCCGGGATCACGGCCCGGGCGCAGATTGTGCTCAATGAGTCGAAGGATACCTGGGTGGTACCAATGGGGGCGCTGGTGGAAAAAGAAAACGGGACTTGTCTGGCCACGGTGGAGAATAATGTGGTGAAGATGATTCCGGTGGAGATCGGTGTGGAGAGCGATGTAAATGTGGAAGTGAAAGGGGAAGGTCTGGCAGAGGGGATCTTTTATATTCCTTCGCCGATGGCTTTTCTGGAGGACGGTATGGCAGTTGTGACAGCCCCTATGCAGTGAATCGGGCGTTTTAGGACGGATTTGAGAAGACATAAAACAGCTGCGACGGAGGAAAGCTATGGGATTATTTAATCAGAGAAGTGAGAAGAACAGAGTGGGAAGCCCTCCGCAGTATATGACGGAAAATATTAGTGAGGAACTAATTCGTCTGGAAGATCTGGTGAAAATCTATGATACAGGGGCGCTGAAAGTTCTGGGGCTAAAGCGGATCAATTTGACGATTCATCGAGGAGAGTTTGTGGCGATCATGGGTCAGTCTGGATCGGGCAAATCGACATTAATGAATATCTTGGGCTGCCTGGACCGGCCGTCTATGGGACATTATTATCTGGATGGTGTGGATGTGGCGGCGATGAATCCAGACGAATTGTCGCTGATACGGAACCGAAAGATAGGGTTTGTGTTTCAGTCGTTTAATTTGATTTCACGAACCTCGGCTTTGAAAAATGTGGAATTGCCAATGACTTATGCCCGCAAAAACAAGAGATTTCGAGAGCAGCGAGCCAGGGTCCTTTTGGAGCGGGTGGGTTTGGGAAAGCGGGCGGAGCACATGCCGAACGAGCTTTCCGGCGGCCAAAGACAGCGGGTGGCGATTGCCCGTGCTCTGGCTAATGAGCCACCGCTTCTTCTGGCAGATGAACCGACAGGAAACCTGGACACGGCGGCATCCGTGGAGATTATGGAGTTGTTTTCCCAGCTTCATAAGGAAGGGACTACGGTGGTAGTGGTGACTCATGAGGAGGAAATCGCGGCGTTTACGGAGCGGATTATTCGGTTTCGGGATGGGGAGATTGTCAGCGACAACTCTAATGTGCCGCGGGAGCCTGGGAAAAAGGCGGATAGCGCCAAAACGGTAAAAGAAGATGGAATGAATAGAAGCAATGTAACAGAAGGGAAAGAATAGCTATGCTGATAGAAAATATGCTGATGGCATTTTCAGCCATCCGTGCCAATAAGATGCGTTCTTTTCTGACTATGCTGGGAATCATCATCGGAATCGGTTCTGTGATCTCCATTGTATCAATTGGCGATACCATGCGGAGTATGTTTGAGGAACTGTATCGGAAAATCGGGATTACTCAAGCATATATTGCTATTGGTTATTGGGTGGATGACTGGCGGCAAAGTGATTACTTTACTCTGGATGAGATGGAGCGAATCAAGGAGATCTTTGGCGATGAGATCGCTTATATTGACAGCGATGCTTTTACCTCCGGGGATGCGGTTTGTGCCAGAACCACTGTAAAATTTAACTATCAGGGGATCGACTATAATTATCAGGAAGTACAGCCGGTCAATATGGTGTATGGCCGGTACTTGAATGAGGGGGATGTGCTGGGGCGGAGGAAAAATGTTGTGATGGATACCACCAGCGCCATGAATTTGTTTGGGGTGGAGAATGCGGTGGGGAAAACGTTTCGCACAACGATCTACGGCACCATGGACGAGTATACAGTAGTAGGGGTATACCGTAAGGATCTGAATCCCTTTCAGGCCATGATGATGGGGGCCAATACAGAGGGCGGCGAAGCATTTGTACCTTACACGATTTTGACCTGGCCCAATGACTACTTTTATGATATCCGGATTTTTGCTCGGGATGAGGCTACGATGGATACGTTTTTTGACAACTTGAAAACTTATGTGGCAAAATCAAAAGGAAGAAATCCAGAGGATTTTCGTATGGAAACGGCGAAAGCTCAGATGGGCCAGTGGGATAGTATGATGGGCGGTCTGGCAACGGCTGTGGGCGGCATTGCGGCTATCTCTCTGCTGGTGGGAGGAATTGGCATAATGAATATTATGCTGGTATCGGTGACTGAGCGGACCCGAGAGATTGGAATTCGGAAGAGTCTAGGGGCAAGAACCCGTGATATCTTGGTGCAGTTTTTGACAGAATCCGCGATATTGTCTGCCTGTGGCGGGATCCTGGGGATTTTATTGGGAGGCGGAATTGTGACTCTGGGTGGTCGGTTTTTCGGTGTGCAGGCGATTGTGAAGCCGGCTGTGGTGGTATTGGCAGTGGGCTTTTCGGCTATGGTGGGAATCTTTTTTGGGATTTATCCAGCGTCTAAGGCAGCTAAGAAAGATCCGATCGAGGCGCTACGATATGAGTAGAGACAGAGCAGATAGATAATGTTTAGAAAAATGGCAACCGGTTTTAGGAAATGGCTGTTGTACCGGGAAACGCGTGAGAATACGCCGTGAGAGCGGGAAGAAAGAGGGATTATGCTGATAGAGAATATGAAAATGGCATTTTCGGCTATCCGTGCCAATAAAATGCGTTCGTTTTTGACCATGTTAGGAATCATTATCGGAATTGGTTCGGTCATTGCTATTGTGTCTATCGGAGATACCATGCGAAGTATGTTTGAGGGATTGTATCGGGAGATCGGAGTGACACAGGCATATCTTTCGATTGGCTATTGGGTGGATGATGTGCGGCAGAGTGATTATTTTACCTTGGATGAGATGGAGCGGATCAAAGAGGTATTTGGAGATGAGATTGCTTATATTGACAGCAGACCTTATGTATCGGCAGATGCTATCAGTGGCAGGACTACGATCCAGTTCAGCTTCAGCGGCATTGATTACAATTATCAGGAAGTGCAGCCAGTTGATATGATATATGGCCGGTATTTGAATGAGGGAGATGTGTTGGGGCGCAGAAAAAATGTAGTCATGGATACCGTCAGCGCCATGAATCTTTTTGGCGTGGAAAATGCAGTGGGACGAACGTTTCGGACTACTCTTTACGGGACTACGGAGGAGTATACCGTAGTGGGGATATACCGCAAAAAGCTGAGTCCTTTTCAGGCCATGATGATGGGAGCGAATACGGAAGGCGGTGAGGCATTTTTGCCTTACACGATTCTGACTTGGCCCAATGATTATTTTTATGCGTTGCGGATTTATGCCAGAGATGAAGCAACCATGGATGAATTTTATAACAGCCTGAAGTGGTATGTGGCAAAGAGCAAGGACCGGGTGCCGGAGGATTTCCGGTTGAACAGCGCCAAGGACGAGATGGGACAAATGGACAGTATGATGGGCGGCTTAGCGGCAGCGGTAGGCGGCATTGCCGCTATTTCCTTGTTGGTGGGCGGGATCGGTATTATGAATATTATGTTAGTGTCAGTGACTGAGCGAACCCGGGAAATCGGAATCCGCAAAAGTCTGGGCGCTAGAACCCGGGATATCATGATTCAGTTTCTTACGGAATCCGCAATCCTGTCAGCTTGCGGTGGAATTGTGGGAATTCTGCTAGGAGGAGGGTTGGTAATGATCGGCAGCAGTCTTTTGGGGGTGCAGGCAATTGTAAAACCAAGTGTGGTAGCATTGGCCGTAGGCTTTTCGGCCATGGTGGGGATCTTTTTTGGAATGTATCCGGCGTCAAAGGCCGCCAAAAAAGATCCGATTGAAGCGTTGCGGTACGAGTAAAAACGTCATGCATGGATAGACAGAGAATAAGCACTGTTTCCTATTATAGATTGCAGAATATCAGCAGAATTGCCATATTCTAAATTGTGTAGAAATTGATTCATGTTCAGCCGATCACGGATAGAAAGGCTTATGCCTGCCTGGTTGGATGCTGCGATAAAAGCTTTTTCGATATCTCCGGTTTTCTGGTATTGTTTGAGGGCATGCTGATAGGTGGTAAAAGTGTTTGGAGAATGGATTGATGTATCATCAAGCTGCCGGTTCATGTAGGTTTCAAAGGAACTCAAAAGCAGAGAAGACATCTCTTCTCCCATGCCCCAATGACTGAGGGTATGTGCTATCTTCATGTACTGGACAGCCAGATGAATGCCTAGTTCATTGTCGCTCATCAGGTTCCATTCATGGGGATTCATTTTGGTGGCAGCTTTGGCGACAAAACCGGCGGCTTCCAGTTCCTTTAAAGAAGAAACTTCCGCGTCTGGATTGTCGATCCAGTTATCTAAAGACATGGCTTCCAGACCAAAGGAGAGGAGAGCATAAGAAACATTATCTTTCTTATCTAGAATGCCTCGCTCTTTGGCAAGGGATTCGATCTCTTCCGCCCGTTTATCGATGGCAGAGGAGAACTCTTTTCCCAGTTGAGAGGCAGCACCAGGATTTCCCATTTGTTCGTAGAAGCGGCCCACAGAGTTTTGATAGGAGTTGACAAGTCGATTTTTGGCCTGCGTCCAAAGCTGTTCCAGTTTGTTCATTTTTTCTGACAGAATGTCTTCGTGGTCGGCAAATTGATGGTTCAAACTGGTCTTGGCGGCGATATACATAGAAGCCATATGGTGAACGGAGCGCTGGAGATCATCGGCATTGTCGATCGTGATCTGGATGTGAGAGACATAGTTTTCTATATTTTCCCAATCAATTCCATCATTTTTTGCTTCGTCTGGTTCATAGATGGCTAGTTCTCCCAAAGAGGGGGTGGGGCCATGAAAGTACAGTTCATCTTTGCTGGCAGTTATCAAGTGTTCACCAAGCAGTTTGGCAACAGAGCTTTCATAAGTATCGAGATTGGAAGACGCGGCAGTTTTGGTTTTGGGAGAACGGGTAGTAGTTTGGGATGTAACGGAAGTGATTTTGTTAGAACGATATCCCGTGGCAGGTTTGATTTCCATGATAATCCTCTTTTCTACAATTGATTGTGCTCCCCTTGTCTGTCGAGGGGAAGAATTGTTATGAATATATTATAACAGAAAATGGGAAAAAACAATAGCAATGTTATTTAGGTAAGTAGTGACAAAAGGTACGCTAAGGAAGAGGGGAGAGAAGCAATGGGAAATCATGTATATTATGATCCAGATAGCGGTATATGCCGGAAATGGATGGGGCTATTTTTTTGTGGGATGTTCATATATTTTTAAGGAGGAGTAAAGATAAAAATGAGAAATTATTATTCTGACACGTTAAAAGAGGGACTTCGGTTGCTGTATTTCCAGGCGGAGGATTCTTCTCGGTATGCAGAAGGGGTGCAGCTTTTGGAACAGGCGGTAGCAAATGAGGAGCCGGATGCGTTCTACTTTTTGGCCAGATGTTATGGCTGGGGAGACGGAAATGTAAAGGATGATGACCGAAAAGCAAAAAAATTGTCCAAGCGCGGAATCGAACTGGGGAGTGATCTTTGTGTGTTGGGCGCCGATCGGATGGATATTCTTAAGGGCGATATCGAAAAAGCGATGACCGGGACGCTAAAGGACGCTTTTGATGGCGTGTTGGCAATGGCAGAGGATGGGGAGCCGATGGCTCAATATGCCATTGGATTATTTTATTTTTGGGGAGATATGCTTCTTCATTTTCAAAAGCCATCCAGAGAAGAGTTTATTCAATGTGAAAAACAGAATGCTGCCGAGGCGCTTAAGTGGTTCCGCCGTTCGGCAGAGCAAGGCTGTATCCCGGCTTTTCGAAATGCATTTAACAGTGTGCGGAATGGCGTGAATGGTGTGGAACAGAATTTAGAAGAGGCTCTTCGATGGGCGGAGACGATGGATGGTAAGGTGGATATGCGAGACTATTATCATTCACTCGTTTTGGAGTATCAGAAATTGAAACGCTATGCCGACGCGATTCGTTGGTGTGAGCGAGGACACCGGGAAGGGATTACGGTTTGCACGATTGATCTGGGGCTTGCTTATCTGTATGGCGACAGAGGGGTAAAAGAGGAAGATGCCGAGGCGTTGAGGCTCTTTCAAATAGCAGCAGAAGCTGGAGACGAGTATGGTTGCTATAATATGGGACGTTGCTTTTATAACGGCTGGGGTTGCGAGAAGGATTATGGTAATGCTTTTTATTGGTTTCAAGAAGGTTTTCGCCGTGGACATCAAGCGTCTAAAAAATATCTTGCTTACTGTTATTTCTGGGGACGCGGTACAGAAGTTAACTATGAGCTGGCAGTTCGCATGATGACTGAACTTTTGAAAGAACGGCAAGATTATCCTAAGGAGTTGTTGGGTTATTGCTGTCTTTATGGCAAAGGAATTGGCAGGGATACCATCCGGGGGAAGCGTCTTTTAGAGGAAGCGACGCAAGAGAAAAACAATCTGGCTTGGAAATTCCTCGGAGATATGTATGATGAGGGGATTGGAGTTTCGGAAAATATTTCTATGGCAGTGTCCTGTTATCAGAAAGCGGCCGATAAAGGAGTTGCGGGGGCTGCCGAAGCTCTTGGACGGTATAAGAAGACCTTATTTGGGAAATGGAAAAGAAGATAGGGAAAACGAGAGGGTAGCCAAATAAGTCCTTCGCTATATCTCATATCTCGTGTTCGTGAACCGTCGGATACGGGATATGGGAAATGGCGGGGGACTTATTTGATTACTCGCTTGTTTGTAATAGGATCGTCTTTTTATGGACAAATTTTTATTTCAAAAGTGACATTGTATTTAAGTAAAAACCTATTTGACATTGTCTTTTTGTGCAGATATAATAATTGTGTAAGAATAAAAGGAAATATGAAGAGGTGAATATCATGGAAGGAAGAGAGATATCGAAAGCAGTGATTACCCGGCTTCCTCGGTATTACCGCTATCTTGGAGAATTGCTGGAGTCTGGAGTAGAACGTATCTCGTCAAATGAACTGAGTGTGAGAATGCGGGTGACTGCTTCTCAGATTCGGCAGGACTTGAATAATTTCGGCGGTTTTGGCCAGCAGGGATACGGTTATAATGTGAAATACCTTTATGCTGAGATTGGCAAGATTCTGGGGATTGACCGACAACACAATCTGATTATTATCGGCGCCGGAAATCTGGGACAGGCGATTGCCAATTATGCAAATTTTGAGAAGCGGGGATTTATTATTAAGGGGATGTTTGATATCAATCCTCGCCTTATTGGACTGGTAGTACGGGGAATTGAGATTCGGGGAGTCGATGATCTGGAACAGTTTATTGCAGATAATGAAGTACAGATGGCGGCATTGACGATTCCCAAGACCAAGGCGCCGGAGATCGCGGATCGTCTGGTAGATGCAGGAATAAAGGCCATCTGGAATTTTGCTCATGTAGATTTGAATGTACCAGATGATGTGGTGGTAGAGAATGTACATCTGTCCGAGAGTCTGATGCGGTTATCTTACCGGGTATGCAGTATGCAGGATCAGGAAGAGAAGGCAAAGGCGAAGAAGATGGAGAAGAGTAAAGAATAGCGGGGACAGAACTGCAAAGCTGGCAGACAAAAGGGGAATGGATGGTCTGCCAGCTTTTGTGTGCGAATGATATAGAGTAAACGTGTTTGGGAGGAGCCGAAATGAAATATACGGTAACAGGGAAGCAAATGAAAGCGATCGATCAGGATACCATTCAGAGGATTGGAGTCCCGTCAATAGTTTTGATGGAGAGGGCGGCATTGGCAGTGGCGGATGCAACAGAGGAATTATTGAAAACAGAAAAGAACAAAAATCTTGTGAGGATTGCAGCGGTCTGTGGAACGGGTAACAATGGAGCAGATGGAATTGCGGCAGGCCGGATTTTGTGGGGAAGAGGCTATGAAGTGACAATATTTTTAGCAGGAAATTTTGAACATGGCACGGAGGAATATCAGCTTCAGAAAAGGATTGCAAAGCAGGTGGGGATTTCTATGAGACCGGCAACAGATCTGGAACTGTGTGATGGCGAGATTGTTCTGGATGCGTTGTTTGGCATTGGATTGGGCCGAGAGATAGAGGGGGAATACCGCCAGCTGATTGAAAAGATAAACCAAAGACAGGATATCGATGTAGTGGCGGTGGATATCCCTTCTGGGATTCATGGGGATACGGGTGCTGTGATGGGGACGGCGTCCCAGGCTACAGTGACCGTTACTTTTGGTTATATGAAATCCGGACTTTTGTTGTATCCAGGTCGGGACTATGCAGGGAAAGTATTGGTAAAGGATATCGGTTTTTTTGACAGTAGTCGGGAACGGACTGGCTGGGATGCGGCGGTGTTGGAATGGGGAGATGTGGACAGACTGCCGAAACGGCCGCCAGACAGCAATAAGGGAACATTTGGCAAGTTGCTGGTGATTGCAGGTTCAATCGGAATGAGCGGAGCCGCATATTTGAGTGCTCTGGCGGCATACCGGATGGGGGCTGGGTTGGTGAGAATCCTGACGGTACCGGAAAACCGGACCGTACTGCAGACACTATTGCCGGAGGCGATTGTGGATGTACTGGAAATACCAAGGAAACCTTTTGACAGAGAAGGAAGGCATGAGGAAGAGACATTACAATGTTATCCAGAATGGGAAACTTTTTGTCAGGCAGTGAAAGAATGCTGTGCCTGGAGCAATGGGATTGTGATTGGGCCGGGACTTGGGCAGGCTCCTTATGTGGAGAAACTGATGGAAATGGTGTTGGCCTCGACAGAAGTTCCGGTGGTGGTGGATGCGGATGGTTTGAATGCTGTGGCGAGGACACCATGGCTGACAAAGTATTTTTCGGAACGGGTGATTGTCACTCCCCATATGGGAGAGATGGCGCGATTGACTGGTCAGTCAATCGCGGCATTAAAGGCGGATCGACTGCAGGCAGCGCGAGAATATGCCGTCCGTACAGGAGCCGTGTGTGTGCTCAAGGATGCTTCTACCGTGACAGCGGATCCCAAGGGTCTTACATGGATCAATACGAGTGGGTCGAGTGCTATGGCGAAGGGCGGTTCCGGAGATGTGCTTTCCGGAGTGATTGGCGGTCTGTTAGTTCAGGGAATGAGTAGAGTTGAGGCGGCTGCCTGGGGGGTATATCTGCATGGACTAGCGGGAGAAAAGGCGGCAAAAAAGCAAGGGGAGAGAGCAGTAATGGCGCAGGAGTTGGCAGAGGCTCTTGCTTTTTGATAGTTTTGCATTTTCAGAGAAAAGATTTTGGTCGGGAAAAGGATAAGAGAGGAAAGGAAGATAGATTATGCGGAAAGGATACACAAGAGTCTATGCAGAGATCGATTTGGATGCGGTAGTTTTTAATATGAAGTCTATGAAAAAAAATCTGGCGTTGGAAACCCGATTGGTGGGGGTGGTGAAGGCAGATGGGTATGGACATGGAGCGGTGCCGGTGGCGCGGGCTATTGATCCTTATGTGGAAGCTTATGCAGTGGCTACGGCAGAGGAAGGATTGCTGCTTCGACACCATGGAATTCATAAGCCGATTCTGATTCTCGGACCTGTACATAAAAGTCATTATGAGAGGCTGATAGAACAAGAGATCCGACCCGTGATTTTTACGATGGAGCAGGCTAGCGCATTATCAAAAGAGGCGGTAAAACTGGGAAAGCAGGCGAATTTTCATTTGGCAGTGGATACTGGTATGAGCCGGATTGGTCTAGATGGGGATGAGAACGGGGTCCGGTTGGCAACGGAAATCTGTCATTTGCCAGGAATTTGGGCAGAAGGAATTTTTACTCATTTTGCGCGAGCGGACGAAAGTGACAAGAGCTGGGCAAAGGCGCAACTGGATCATTTTCTGGATTTTTTGGAGATGCTGGAAAGACAAGGCGTGCAAATACCAATCAGACACTGTGCGAACAGTGCCGCGATTATTGATCTGCCAGAAACCAGTTTAAATTGGGCACGGGCAGGTATTTCCATGTATGGAATGTATCCGTCGGATGAGGTGGTAAAGAAACCAGTGCCACTGCAGCCGGTGATGAGTCTGAAGAGTTTTGTTACTTATGTGAAAGAGATCGGACCGGGAAGGCAGGTCAGTTATGGGGGAACGTTTGTGGCCAAAACGCCGATGCGGATTGCTACGATTCCGGTGGGGTATGGAGACGGCTATCCCCGGAATCTCTCTGGACGGGGATATGTGCTGATACAGGGAAAGCGGGCGCCGATCTTGGGGCGTGTCTGTATGGATCAGCTGATGGTGGATGTGTCCGGAATTTCGGATGTGGACGTAGATACTGGGGTAACGTTGATCGGGAAAGACGGACGGGAGGAGATTCGTGTGGAAGATCTGGCAGAATGGGGAGGAGGGTTCCATTATGAGATTGTCTGTGATATTGGAAAACGAGTTCCCCGAGTTTATCTGCGGGGAGGAGCGGTGGTAGGAACAAAGGATTATTTTGCGGATGAATATCCTGAATTTTGAAAAGATACGCGAGCGTTATTCTAGCACACAGGACTACCGTTTTCATCATAAATTGGCAATAGTGAGGTATATGCCGGGGAAAGACGGGGAATACTGAAAACAGGCTGAAGTTTCGATTTTGTTGGAGCTGCAGCAGAGTATGATGGACGGAGCGTGAGACGGTGTGATAATCAGACGAGGAGATATCTATTATGCAGATTTGCGGCCGGTGGTGGGATCGGAGCAGGGGGGCGTGCGACCGGTGCTGATTATTCAAAATGATGTGGGAAATAAACATAGTCCCACGGTGATTTGTGCAGCCATTACATCAAAAATGAATAAGGCGAAGCTGCCAACCCATGTGGAGCTGGATACCCGCCGATGCGATATGATCAAAGATTCTGTGATTTTGCTAGAACAGCTGCGGACAATTGACAAGCAGCGGTTGAAAGAAAAAATCTGCCATATCGATGAGGAGTTGCTGCAAAGGGTAAATCATGCACTGATGGTGAGCCTGGAACTGGCTACATAGGTATGATAAATCAATGGATATCGGAATCTAGTGGCGACAGCGAAAAAGCTGTCACCACTGGATTGTCATTTTTATCGAGCCGGCGGCAATTTTGTCATTCTGTTGTAACTTCTGCTTTTCGGAAATTTTTATTTGATTCACATAAGTTCCATTCATAGAACCCAAATCCTCAATATATATATCATTCCCGTCCCATTCCAGAGCGAAATGCTGTCGTGACATATGATAATCTTTAAAATGCAGACTGCAGTCTTTGGATCTTCCTATGGTGAAAAGTCCCTGAAGATAGAGCAGCATTTCTTCCGGCTTATCTTCATTCGTGCGGATCCAAAGCCGAAATGGTTTTCCGTTCGGAGCAGGCTCTGGTTTCAGATAAGAGACGGTCTGCTTCATCGGTCCGGCAATGGAAATGGTGGAAGGATTTTGGCCGGAATCCATGCTTTTTTGTTCCAGGATATTTTTGACAGTATGAAGAATCAGTCTGCGGGAGTCGAAATCGGGGAGGTCGAATACTTCCAGGATTTGTATATTTTCCAGATGTAATTCAAACTCTACGATTTCGAAACTGCTGATTTTGACAGGAATGATATATTTATGGTATTGGATGGCTTTACCCAATTCCTTGGGAACCCATTCAGACTGTTCGGCATTTTCAGATAATACAAGGAGAAAGATGTCACAGCCTTTGATGGCATCGATGATTTCCCGGGTATATTTTCCTCCTGCATAGATTCCTGCCCGGTCCATCCAGCAGTCAATATGATTTTCTTCTAATGTGCTTTTAATTTTGTCTGCCCATTCGGTATCTTTCCTACTATAAGAGATAAATACTTTTTTTTCCATTGTTTTGCCTCTTTGATCATGATTTGGTTTTTAAATTTTTTCTACTATTTCTTTTATAATAGCAAAGGTCTGCTCTTTTGTATATACATAAGGACTTTCTGGAAGGAAGGATAGAAAGTCAGCGAGCGCGGATCGGATGCCTGATTCTTGAATAGAAATGCAATTCCAGGAGGAATGTTCGGTATAATTTAAAAGATAAGCAGTTTCTTCTGTTACATTCAGGTTCAGGTTTTCCGGAATACAGAAAGTATTGGGGTTGATGATGTGCAGGATGGGCGGGCCGGTTTTACATATATCACAAAGATGGGTTAGGAGAGCCCGACGATCCTCTGGAGAGACTGCTTTTTCAGGAAAAGGAAGCATACCAGAGCAAATTCCATATTTTGCAAAGTTAAAAAGCCCCTGTCTGGTAAAAAAATGGTAATGAGGGATATCAGATGCCTGCAGAGCCACGATATCAGCCAGATAAGGGGCGTAATTTACATGGTATTGCGGAAACAAGGCTGTGGAAGCAAAGGATCGGACGCCTGATTCCTGTGGGAGAAAATGGTCAGTAGTTTGGACGATTTCTTGACAGTGAAGCAGGTGTTTTTGGAACCGTATTTGATAAAGCTGTACTATAGCCGGATCAAAAGATAAGAAAGCGCTCTTCATATCTTGCGAAAAGAGAATCACGCAATCCTTTAAAATAGCATAATAAGGGTAGAGAATGCCGTAATTTTGATCGTTGAGCGGATCATCATAGTAAAAATAAGCCTTGTACTGGAAATGTGTGGAAAGGCAGAGCGGAAGGATAGAGGATATCACATGCAGGTTATGGCTCTGACTTTTGGGGCGCATGTTTACTTTTGCCAGGGGGAAAATCTGGGTGATTTTCAGCATATCATTCTGCCGGGGTTTGGCAGGAACCAGCCAGGCATCCATAAAAGTATGTCTGGGATCCGGCGGAAGAAACAGATAAGCGAATGGATTTTCGAAGGTAAGAGCATTGCGGCCTAATTCTCTCTGAAAAAGATAAAGAACATTCACAAAGCCAGAGACAACGCAGGTATCCTTTTTTCTGTGGGAAACAAAAGGATAGCAAGAATTTGCGAGGGTTGTTTGTGAATAGGTCTCCATCTGTTTTTCATTTTTATAGATAAGGGATACGGATTCAATCAGTTCCTTGACGGATAAGCGCTGAAAATACAGCTCCTTTCCCACTTTGGAAATTTCATAGGTAGTTTCTAGTTCCTGTTTTTCTGGAGGCTGTAACTGTAGATGCTCCATAAGGACGGCAAAAACTTCCGGATCAGGTGTCCGCTGATTGGCAATATAGCGTTGGATGTTGACACGGTTAATTCCTGTTCTGCGGGCATATTGATAAATATTAAAACCGCTTTGCTCAATATGTTTTCTTAAAATTTCCCCAAAAGTTTTCATCAATGTGTATCCCTTCGATTCCATACTCCTTGCATTATAAAGTTAAAAAAGAAGGTTTGTCAATGAAGCAATGGAATGTATACAATAAAAATAGCCGGTACAGTTACCGGTACATATTGCTGGAGGAGAAAGAGGCAGGTAAAATTAAAAAAATGTATATTTTTGGAAAAATTTTAGAAGAATGAGCGACAGGGGGGACATGGTAATGACAGGATTTACTTATGAAAACCAGGGACAGGATACCCTTCTGGTGTATCATCTTCAAAAATGGGAACATTTGGATTCTTTCGCAAGAGGAATGATCCACAGCAATAAAATTTCAGGAATTCTTCCATTATCTTTTGTTCAAAATGAAAGAGAGCAATATTTAGAATATTTTGTGACATCAAAAATCCCATTAAGAAATTATCTTCAAAAAGAGATGGAAAGGCTCACAGTGTTGAAGCTGTGTTCTTCCCTTGTTCACGTGCTGCTGGGATTGGAAGAATCTAGGCTTCCCCGGGAGAAACTACTTCTGGATATTGATTTTATTTTTATGGATGCCACAAAGAGGGAGTTTGGCCTGATATATTTGCCCGTAGAGGAATTTCAACCTGGACAGACCGTAGAAGAGTTTTTACGTTGGCTTCTTTCTCATATGCAATTCCGTTTGGATCAGGATGTGACCTATGTGGCGAAAGTCTTTCATTATATGAATCAGCCGGGAGGTTGTAATTTTCGGAAGCTATTTTCCTATTTGACCGACTTAATGGAGGGAGATATTCGGGAGACAGGAGCGGTCAGCCAGAGATCCGGGGATATGGTCAGAGAGAATTCCTCTGTGTGGCCGCCGAACCAAGGAGTGAGGCAGGAGCATTTATCGATGTGGTCACAGCCGGGAGAGATGAGACAAGAGAGTTTGTCTGCGAGGTATTCAGAGCCTGTATCGACGGTGTATACAGGAGGATTTTTGCCGCAGGCTCCATCGGAAACGGAACTTTGTGGGGAAAATTGTGATGCTACTGTGAATTTGGAAGAAGAATATAAAGGAAACATCCCTCAGGGACAGCGAGTCGGGAAATTGATCCGCCGGAGAAATGGCCAAAGTGCGGTGATTCAAAAGGAAGTTTTTCATATTGGCAGAGGAGCAAATTTTGTGGATTTTCAGATTGCGGATAATCGGGCAATCGGAACATCGCATGCGGACATTTTATTGATTCAGGGACAATATTATATTCGCGATCGCAACTCTTTAAACCACACTTATGTGAATGGAGCTATGGTAGCCGCCGGACAGGAGCGACCGATTTATGGGGGCGATGTGATTACTCTGGCAAATGAGGATTTTGATTTTATTATCAGTTGAAAACGGGGTGAGGCAGGAAATGTTGCAGATATCAATGAGTGAATGGTTATTTTGGGGTGGTATAGGAGTTATGGCAACAGCAGCGATCCTGGCAGTGATTTTTTTTGTGATTTTTATGATCACAGGCCAGTGGCTAAAAGAGAAGCTGGAGCAGGAATATGGGAAGCCCTTTGACAGCAGAAGAAATCATGGTTGAAAATGGGATAAAAGGCAGATGGTAGAGAAGGCAGGAAAGCAAGCATGGCTCGTGTGATAGCAGGAATTTATGAAATACAAGAACAGATAGGCGCCGGGGGAGGCGGGATCGTATACCTGGGGCGCCATATAAGACTGAACAAGCAGATTGTATTGAAAGCAGATAAACGGAATCTGAATACAAAGCCTGAGGTTTTGCGCCGGGAAGTGGACATGTTGAAGGGGCTAAGTCACACATATATTCCTCAGGTGTATGACTTTGTTCAGGAAGATGGGGTAGTCTATACCGTTATGGATTTTATTGACGGAGAGAGCCTTGATCATCTTTTAAAAAGAGGAGAGCGCCTGACACAGCCACAAGTGATTCTCTGGGCCTGTGAATTGCTACAGGCGCTGGAATATCTTCACAGCCAGCCGCCTTATGGAATCTTGCATGGAGATATCAAGCCAGCCAATATCATGCAAAGACCCAATGGTGATATCTGCTTGATCGACTATAACATCGCGCTTGCGCTGGGAGAAGACGGAGCAGTGAGGGCGGGATTCAGTCGAGGATATGCTTCGCCGGAGCATTATGGGATCGAGTATGCTGGCAAGTCAGGGAATGAAACGAAGCAGAGTACAGAAGCTGGCAGGAACGAAAATCACACAGAAGAGATAAAAAAACAAGAAAAGAGTTACCAGACAGAGAAGAGAGAAAGTTTAGAAGCCCTACCAGAATCTTTGGAAGCGACAGAAACCTTGGAAGAAGCAGCCAAAGAAGATTTGACGGAGAGGCTGCAGACTGTGGCCTTGCCAGAGCCGTTAGATCCGACAGAGAATCTGGAGACAGCAATGTTTGCACAACCGTTTGAACCGACGGAAGCGCTGGAAGGAGTCCGTGACGAGGACCTCACGGAAAATCTGGAAACGATAGTGCTGTCGGAAGCAAGTGGGGCTACAAAGATGCTAGAGACGGCGGCGGTGCCGGAAGCGACAGAAGTCTTGGAGACGATGGTGCTGCCGGAAGCGACAGAAGTCTTGGAGACGATGGTATTGCCGGAAGCGACAGAAGTCTTGGAGACGATGGTATTGCCGGAAGCGACAGAAGTCTTGGAGACGGTAGTACTGCCGGAAGCGACAGAAGTCTTAGAGACGATGGTGCTACCAGAAGCGACAGAAAATTTGGAGACCGCAATGCTGCAGGTATCTGCAGAGCCGACAGAGGTTTTAGAAACGGTGGCATTGTCCGGACAATCCGATACCATTTCGGGAGTCTTAGCGGCAGAAAGTTTGGAGGCAGCAGAGAAAAAGGGAAGAGAAGAGGACAAAACAGAAGAGAAAAAGGGATCGATATCTTCTGGAAGTACGGGAAGTCGTTCTGGGGTTATGCTTGATGTGCGTTCTGATATTTATAGTTTGGGCGCCACGCTTTATCATTTGTTGTCTGGCCGTCGTCCGGCTCAGGATGCCAGAGAAGTAGAGCCACTAGGGCCGGAGATTTGCAGCCCTCAGATATCCAGGATTCTTCAAAAATCCATGGCTGTCAGTCCGGATATGCGTTATCAGACAGCAGGAGAGATGCTGGAAGCATTTCGGTTGCTTCATATACGGGATGAAAGAGTGGTGCGCCGCAGAAAACGGGCCAGGATCACAGCTGCGCTCTTATCGGTGGTATTTTTGTCTGGTGGAGGAAGTACATTTACCGGAATGAAGCGGATGGAACAGACGCAGGAATCCCTGACTCTAGCAGAATATTCGGCGAACCGTCTGGCAGAGGGGAATGTATCCGGAGCGATTGAACTAGCGCTTCAGGCGATTCCGGAGGGGAGCAGTATTCTGGAAGCGCCAGTTACGGCACAAGCTAGGAAAGCATTGACAGATGCACTGGGAGTTTATGATCTTTCAGATAGTTTTAAGTCTCTGGATGCGATAGAGCTTCCATCTGCTCCGTTTACGATAGTGGTATCTCCGGACAACTCTTGTTTTGCGGCGGTTTATCAATATGAGACAGCGATATTTGATATGGAGAGCAGAGAACAGATTGCGGTATTGCCAATGCAGCCTTCTGCCCTTGCCGAAGTGGTGTTTGCAGATAAAACCCATATCATTTATGCGGGAGAACAGGGAGTGACTGCTTATGATCTGGAAAAGAAAGAACCGTTATGGCAGGGAGAAGTAGCCACCACTCTGGCAATTTCCGGAGATGGAACCACAGTGGCAGCCGTGAACCGGGATGAGGCATATGCGGCAATTTATCGGGTGTCCGACGGTGAGAAGCTGACAGAATGTTCCTTTGGAGGACAGCATATGGAGGTGGCGGTTAATGATATTTTTGCAAATCCTCATAACCGCATTTTTTCGCTAAATGAGAAGGGGGATATGCTTGCTGTCAGTTTTGCCGGCGGTGGCCTGCAGATTTTTGACTTGGCCCGGCCAGATGAGGATTTGATTATCTTTGAGGAAAATGATGAAGCAGGATACGATCATTATGAAGGAGGGTTTTGCGGCAGGTATTTTGCATTTGCAGCAGATAAAAGTGACGAGTCTTTATTTGGCCTGGTAGACACCGAGGAAGGAGTCTATGTGGGAGGCTATGATTCCAAAGATAATTTCTTTCTCAAGACAGATGCCAAGGGGATTTATCTTGCCAACGGCAATTTACTGGTAAAGTTTGATCCAGAGACTTTGGAGGAGATGGAGCTGGCTTATACCAATGAGAAGAATATCACAGGTTTTGCTATTGGAGAGGAATATGTTCTGACTACAGCCGATGATAATACATTTTCCTTTTATGATGGTGGGGCAAACCTGGTCTTAACAGAGACGAATCCGGAGACATATGATTTTGCAGTTCTGGCAGGAGAATATGCAGTACTTGCCGGACGAAACGGACCGTCTGTGCGTCTTATGAAGAAAAAAGGCCATGAAGAAGCCAGACTGGCTTCCTATGACGCCCGCTATCTTCATGATGAAGCCCGTATCAGCCAGGACAAAAAGACTTCTATGCTTTTTAAATATGAAGACTTCCGCATTTATGACAGAGATGGTCAGATGGTGGCACAAATGGAGCTGCCAGATCCGGAGTACATATACGATCAGCAGTTTAGAAGAACGGAAGAGGATTCCTGGCTGGAAGTAATCTGGTATGATGGTACAGTCCGAAATTACAGTGCAACGGATGGGTCTTTGATAAAAGAAGAAAAGAAAGAACCGCCATCTAAAGATTTGGAAGAAGAGTTTTATACCGATCGCTATCGGATCGTTTCCACCCTTCATGGAGCGCCGGAAGTGTACGATCAAAAGACAAACAAAAAAATAGCCGAGCTTGAGGAAGATGCTTATCTTACTTATGTAACGCAAACAGAAGAATATATTATAACGGAGTATGTCAGCGCAGCGGGAGAGCGTTATGGCCTTTTGCTGGATGACAGACTGCAGACGGTGGCATATCTGCCTATGCTTTGTGATATCATGGACGGGATGCTGGTGTTTGACTATGGATCTGGGGATCTGCGGCAATGCCGCTTGTATTCCCTTCAGGAGCTGACAGCTCTTGGAGAGTTATATCTACAGCAAACGAAATAAGAAATCGTCGTTTGCTATAGTCCCTTCGGGGTGCGCATGGTTTGAGAAAGGTAAGGCGGTGTTGGATTGACAGCCAAAATCAGCGCAGAAATGTCAAAAGATGGGAAAGGAGAAAATGAAAGAAATGAGACGTATCAAACGGGGGCTGGCAGTGTTTCTGGCGGTAATGCTTTTGCTTCCGACCCAGGGGATCCTGGCAGCGGAAGAGCTGCCGCTGAATACCGCAGAGGAACAAAGTATCGAGGAAGGAGGAATGGAAATAGATTTCTCTGATACGGAAGAAGATTCGGAAACCGAAGAAGATTCTGTGGAGGAGGAAGAAACAACCGAAGACGAGACAGCTTTTGCAGAAGATAACTCGCAAGACGAGACATCTGCAAAAGAGGAAGCAGAGTTTGTAGAAGAGAGCGACGCAAAAGAGGAATCTTCCACAACAGATACCAAAGAAAAAGAAACTTTTGACGAGGCGAATGTGGCAGAGGAGAAGCCTTCGCAAGAAGAGACTGTTGCAGTAGAAGAAAAGCCTTCGCAAGAGGAGACCGCTGCGACAGAAGAGGAGACTTCGCAAGAGAACGCAAGTGCCGTAGAGGAAAAGGATTCCAATGAGGAGGAAGATGTTGTAGAAGAACTGTTGGACGAGGATCTGGTATACGATATAGATCTGGAAGACGGACAGAGCAAAGATTTCGAACTAAATAAAAAGCAGGAAAAAGCAACGCCAAGCAATGCACAAGAATTGTCAGAGGATGAAATCGGCTATAATACAGGCAGCAAGGTATATTATGTGGTCAGTCAGGAAGATTTTGAAAATGGGTTTGGCGACGCGAGCTTTGAAGAAGACGGGAGCTATACCATCAATATTCCGGAAGAAAATCCGTTTTTCCCTTATGAGGTACAGTTTACCTGGGAGGGCAAGACAAAAAATGTATGGTTCATGACACCGGAAGACAGTGTAGAGATCGGGGATCACACCTTTTATGTATCGGCTTTCTTTGATGGGACAGTTGTAACCCAGATGAATTTTGAGGTGGCCGGGGATACTGTGGTGGTGTATCCGGAGAAAAAGGAGTTTACCGATGGAGACGGACTTATGCCCTTGTCCCTTTTGCCACTGGAGGAAAGATATCTTCAGGTTGATTTGACGGGTTATACGCCTATCGAGCTGACCAGGGTATCATTCCATCAGATTTTTACTGGGGAAAATGTGCTGAAAGATACGGATAATGTAATGTGGACGTACAATACCACAGAAAAAGATTATGAGATCAGCACGTCAGACGCAATCGTCGATCTTAGCCGGAGCACCCGTTATGGTTATAGCAGTTGGGAGATGATTGTAGGCGCGGCGGATCAATTGGCGGCAGAAAATATCCGTTACCGAATAACGTTGGAAACAACACCTTCGGAGCAATGGCTGATACCAACGCTTTACCAACAAGACAGCGAGGGAACACGGACAGAAATCAGCATCATAGACAATGATGGTTATTATGACAGCAACACGAACCGTTATCTGGAATTTACGGTAGATAGGAAGAGTTTAAATGATCAAGCAGAAAACTATCTAGGATTGGAGATCAATCCGTCAGTTTTTGAAGCGGTTCTTTATGATCATGTGACAGTATACAGTGGCAGTTATGAGGATCCGGCAACGGCGGAGGCTGAGGGAACCGACATTACGGCTCAGATATTTACAAAAGATATGACAGCTATGGATGCCGGTTATTTATTGTCGAGCGGTTCTAGGATTACCATAGTAGCCTATGATTCTGCCGGAACGGTTTTGGGATGTCTGCCTCTGAGAATACAGATGTATCGGAGTGGGAATCGTGTTACAAATCGCGGGCTGTACAAAAAGTCAGACAACGGCAGAGAATCGGCATACAATAGAACGAGCTATAGCTATGAAGATGATAGTCGTGTGGAGACTGTTACCTACACATTAAAACCCGGATTTGCTGTGGATGAAGAGTATTCTATGGTCTTCAGAGCCTACGGAGCTGACAATTTAGAGGATAATTCTCTGGTGACGGCGGCGTATGTGGGGCTTTATGAATCGATAGAGGAGGCAACACAAAAGGGCGCTACGGATATCAAGGACAGCTTGTTTGATAACAGCGACAATGGCGGATATACGGCAAATTACAGTCAGGGTGTATATTTTAGTATCTTTATTGGCACCGATGATGACGAACAGCAGATTCTTGATCAGTATTGTATTAAAACAAAAGAATATGAAGAAATCATTCCGGATCCTAACAGTGGTACGGCAGTGACATTCACCGAACTGGTAGACGAACAGGGAACTGTGGTAAGCTATCAAATCGAACAGAATAAAGATTCCTATGCCGAGCAGAATTTTATCACCATGCTGGTGGATCTGGATGTGGATTTGACAAATCTGGCGCCAATATTTTATACGCAGACAGGAATTCATTTGTATGCTGCCGGAAGCAGCTCTCCGGAAATCAGCGGCAAGAGTTTTCATGATTTTTCAAAAGGGCCTGTACAGTATACGGCTTCTGCTGAAAACGGAAAGAATGCCAAGAATTACTGGCTTCATGTGATTAAGGCCAAGGAAGGGGTAGGAAAGCTTCATATCAACAGCTTATCCGATGAGAATGCCAAGACCAGAGAAGATGAGAATGGAGTGATCTATTCGACTCGTGAAATGTTCCTAGACGGGCGTTATGATTATCGTCATGATATTCTGGTTACCAATGTAGGAACGGAACCGGTTACGAAGTTATCAGCAGAACTCGTGTCCGATCAGGTAGAATTGGATCCCTACTGGACATTTAAGGGGAATTATGATTTGGCAGGAGCAGGTGAAATCCAGTCATATGGCGAGATGCAGAATCTTGCCAAGTTGCGGATTTTGCCGAAAGAAGGAGTGGAGGACGGAACAGATATTTCCGGTACTTTGCGGATCAAGTCCGGCACTCAGCTTCTGATGGAGCTGACCCTGACTGGTGTGGTGGGAGATCCCTGTATTATTACCAAGGAGATCCCGGTCGCGGTCAAATATGTTCCCTATGGAACGATGATTCAGAACAGCAACAAATACAGCTGGAATGAGGTAAGCTATTCGCTCAATGGCGGCAAATTGCCAGGCGGCATGATTTTAAAGCCCAACGGAGAGCTGTATGGTGTACCCACAGAGGCGGGAGAATTTACGTTCACCGTGCGCATGGAAAACAGCTATAGTAGTTTCTCAGACAGTCAAAGAAAATTCACCCTGACGGTGATTGAAAATACGAATATGAATGTAGAGAGCGCTACGGATTTGGGTTATGAGCTGATCGAACGTGTGCCGAATATTTCAATGAATTCTACGGAAGATCACAGAATGGTATCTGTAGGCGTCTACGATGAATTCGTTGCGTTGTTCTTGGATGGTGAAAGGCTGGTGGAAGGAGTGGATTACGACTCGGAATCTGGCAGCACTCGGATCACAATCCGGAATCAGACATTGAAACGTTCTCAGACGACGGGAACTCATACGTTAGGTATCGAGTTCCGGACTAAGGGAACCGATGTTTTGAAACGGGCAGCACAAAACTATGTACTTACAAAAGCAGGCGGCAGCGGTGGTGGCGGAAGTAGTAGCAGTGGAAGCAGTAGTAGTACCAGTAACAAAACAAATACTACTTCTGGTACGGTAAGCCAGGATGCTAAAAAAGGACACGTGAATTCTCAGACAGGTATTGTTACAGGAGCCGGAGCCGGGTATTCGAACTGGCAGCAGGACGAGCGTGGATGGAAGCTGATCTATGCAGACGGAACCATGGCCGGCGGAACTATGCTGACATTGGAAAACGCTACTGTTGTAGAGCAGGTTCTCTGGGAGAAGATCAACGGTGCCTGGTACGCCTTTGGTGTGGATGGCTATTTGAAAACGGGCTGGATTTATGATTATCAGCTGAGTAATTGGTATTGGGTATCCATGGACAAAGGAATGCAAAGTGGTTGGCATACAGATGTCGCGGACAATCGTACGTATTATTATCTGGAACCGTCAACCGGAGCAATGGTAAGCGGGTGGAAGAATATCAATAATATCTGGTATTATTTCAACAGTGAAACTTCCGGTGCAAAACCTTATGGCGCTATGTATGCGAATGAAACTACGCCGGATGGGTATCATGTAAACGCAGATGGAGCATGGGACGGACAGAGCAATTCATAGTTTTTCTTAAAGGAAGGGGGGCGCCTCAGGATTGGGAAATCCATCAGGGGGCGGCGCCCCTTTTTTTGTTTCATAGGAAAGTAAGAAAAAAGTAAGGAAATTGCAGTATAATATTTATTTTTCATAGATTTTTATGTCAGTTTATGGTAAAATAAAATATCTGTATTGTAAGATATCTGCAATATAGATAATGCTGGTATCGTACCAGCCCCATGGTGGATACGGCGAAAAATAAGAGGAAAGAGAGGAGCAAGAAGTTGAAGCATAGGATGAAGTGGAAACGACGAGTGGCAGTAATACTCACGATTGCTTTGACGGGCAATACTTGGGCAGGAGGGGTGGTATCTTTTGCAGACAGTAAGGATTCAATCAAATGGTCGATTGAAGAAGTGGCAGACTTGCCGGAGGAAGTTTTGAACCAGCAGGTGAACCAGGGGATGACGGAAGATGAACTGAATTTGCCCGAGTATTTACAGGTGATTGTTGAGCAGCAGGAGGCGGAGGACGGATCGGTAATGCTGCCGGCAGGAAAGACAGAAGCAGGAAAGGCCACAGACACAAAATGGGCGCAAGAGGCCACGGATTCCGGAAAAGGGGAAAAAGCGACAGACTCCGACAGCCGGGAGGATTCCTGGGAATTGGTTCCGGTCACTTGGTCGCTTGTCAATGCAGACAATGGACAGGATGTCTATGACGGAGAAGTTGCCGGCACTTATGTTTTTGAAGCGGAACTGGCGGATGACCACTATGAGATGGGGAGCGCTCTGCTGCCGATGGTTACGGTGGAAGTGGAAGAGGACGCTGAGATTGTAGAGTACATAAGTGAGCTGGAGTATATGGGAGACATAGAAACCTCGGTATCGACAAGCTTTTTTGGTTTGGCTGACGGAACGGTGGATCTGAAGGGAACAAATGAAGAGCGGTGGATTGACCGGATCGATATACCAGAGGAGATGATGGATTTCTATCAGGTATTGGAGGAAGGTACCGATAACGACGGAACAGAAGATATTTTTATTGATGACGAATACTTCTCAAAGGAAAATGCTACAATATTTGATACTGCGACGGAAGGCGTAAAAAAGGAATACAATGTAATTCCCATTATGACTATAAAAGATACGCCGAAGTTGGAGGATAATCAGCGGAATTATTATAGAAATTGTCTTTATGCCGCTTATTTCGCCTTTGATCGGGACCATCCGGAAGTTTTTTGGCTGGATAGTAGCTGGACTTATTGGTATGGAACGGGAAAGAACGTAGGGGGACAGATACTCTATGATTATACCCTGTATTTCATGCTGAAAAGTCATGCTAGTGGAGACAATATCGATGCCCGTGCCAAAGACTATCGAAGTGAGGCAGAGATAGAGCAGGCAATCCGTAATCGGGATCAGAATGTGAAGACGATTTTAAGCAGTGTGAATTCTTCGGATGTCGTGGATCAGATTATGGGGTATAATGACTGGCTGGTCATGAACAATGCCTATAATTCAGATTTAGATAATGCAAGGGAGAATTATCGAGCTGCATGGGAATGTACTTCCGCGTTGGCGGGCAGTACCGGCAATAAGGGGCCGGTATGCGAGGGATATTCCCGGGCATTGAAAGTATTGTGTGATCAGGTGGGAATTCCTTGTGTGTTGGTAGATGGAGATGCCTATGGAGAACCTAGCGAGGCTCATATGTGGAATTACGTGGAGGTAGACGGCGCGTGGTATGCCGTAGACGTAACCTGGAATGATCCGTTTGATAAGGATAATGCGAATGCTGCGATTTCCGGATATGAAAATATCAATTGGATGTTGCTGGGGGCAGAGACTCCTGTGAGAGAAGATAACGACGGAACGATCTGGAATTTCCTGGAATCCCATCCGGTAAGTAATAGTCCAAGTGAAGGCAGTCCGAATTTTACCAATGGCCCAGAGCTCAGCGCGGACAGATATCCTCTGTCGGTTCCGGAAGTAAAATTTACTTCTTCTAGTGAGATACAGAGTGTGTCCTATACCGGAAGCGCGCCGAAGATTACGCCTCCGCTGGTAACCCTAGAGGACAGAAACGGCAATGTTACTCAGATTCAAAACCCTGTCCTTTCTTATTCTCATCAGATCAGCGGTGGATCTGGCTATATCGCCGGACTGCCTGTAAATGCAGGTACCTATACCATCCGGGCTAGGGTGGAGGCATCAAAGACCGGAGGTTATCGGGGCGCTGACAGCATCAATACCATGACGCTGACCATAAAAAAAGGAACCCGCACGATTCCGGCGCCGGAGGCGGCTGGCAAGACGGATTCTTCCGTCACCTTAAAAGAACTGACGGCTTTTACCGGAGCCAATGACGGTACGGTAGAATATACGTACAGCACCAATGAGAACGTACCAGGCACAGTTTGGCAGAAGAGTCCTGTATTTACAGGATTACAGCGGAATACTACTTATTATTTCTTTGCCCGGGTTACAGGCGGCAAGAATTATGAAAATGCCGTATCCGTCGGAAGAGAAGTGGCGACAGAAAAAACAAAACTGCCGAAGCCGGTGTTAAAAAAGATTACTTATCCTTATACGGGTGAAAGTATCACTATGATTCCGGAAGGATTTGACGAGACAATTATGACCATTACCGGAAATACGGCAATCGAACGAGGGACATATGAAGCAAAGATTTCGTTAAAGAGTCCGGATTATGTGTGGGAGGATAGTACGGCAAATCCCGTGGTTCTGGAATGGAAAATTTTGCTGGAAAGAACATTTCCGTCTCTGAGTGCATCCGAAGACAGCATTACGGAAACCAGTGTTCTTTTAAAAGGTATGACCCCCAATCCTCCGGAAAGCGCTAGCGATGGTAAGCTGGAGTATGGTTATGCGACTGTCGATGACAGTGAGCAGGTGAAAAACTGGCAGAGTAGTAACACATTTACCGGGCTGGAGAGCGGTACAACATATTATTTCTTCGCTCGGATGACAGGCGGCAGTGTATACGTGGATTTGCTGTCAGAATCGTGCGCGGTTACAACGAAGAAGTTTAAGGTAAAAAAGCCGGCGCTGACGGATGCCGGAAATTATGTTTACCAGGGAAGCTTAATTCAGGTGCCAGTGACTGGCTATGACGAAAAAACCATGGTTATCAGCGGTACAGAAGCAGTAAATGCCGGAGATTACGAAGCAAAGATCAGTCTGAAAGATCCGAAACATTATGAGTGGGAGGACGGCTCTGTAACGGATGTTGCTCTTGCATGGAAGATCGCCAAAAAGGCGGTGACAGTAAAGGCGGCAGATAAACGCAAAACTTATCGGACGGAGAATCCGGAGTTGACGTTAGAGGAGCTGCCAGCAGGACTGTTAGTTGGTTCTGACACGATAGAGGCGTTGAAAGTGACGCTTACCACCACAGCAGAAAAAGATTCGACACCGGGAGATTATCCGATTACCGGAACGGCCGGAACAGACGGCAACTATGAGGTGACGGTGGAACCAGGAATTCTGACCATTACCAAAAGATCGTCGGGAGGCGGTGGTGGAGGTGGCGGCGGTGGAGGTAGCTCTACTACCAATACTAACAGCAGCGTTCATACTATCGGAGGAGGTCCTAGCGGCAGTTACGCTATGACGGGTAATTGGCAGGGGGATGGACAAAAAGGCTGGAAATTCCAGAAGAGCGATGGCAGCTATGCCGCGAGCACCTGGGGCCAAATCAACAATACTTGGTATTATTTCGATGCCAACAGCAATATGGTTACTGGATGGTATTCCGTCAGCGGCAAGTGGTATTATCTGAATCCGGCAGAAGGGGCTGGACAGGGTTCTATGATTACTGGCTGGCATTTTGATCCGGCTTATCAGCAATGGTTCTATCTGGTTCCGGAAGGAAGTATGGCGACCGGATGGCAGGAGATTGGCGGTAAATGGTATTATCTGAATCCGGAGGCAAATGGATCGCAGGGCGCCATGGCGGCCAATACTTACATCGGCGATTTCTATGTGGGAGCAGACGGCGCATGGATACCGTAAGCGCAAACGGATGAGTAAATCCATAAGCGGCATCATAAAACAGATTTAACAGTCAGAGGACTGTCTCATAGATTACTGTGAGGCAGTTCTTTTGCATATTTGCAAAAATAAAAAATGGAAAAGGAATTGGCGGACCGTGGCCAAATTTTGTACAACCATTGACGAAATGCATAAAATCGAGTACAATGATTGAGATACATGATGGAAAAAAGTGGAGGAGTTTTTACAAAAATATGGATGATGGCTATTCGTACTTGTGGATCATTTTCGGAGCAGTGTTCTGTTTTGGGGCATTGGGATGGCTGACCTTCCGATACTGGAAGTCCCGGCAGGAGAGTGTGACGGAAGAGGATATCAAGACGATGGTGAATGAAGGTCATGAGCAGGGCGTCCTAGAAAGCAGAGAAGCAAAGATGATCAGCAATATTTTCGAGCTGGATGAAAAGGAAGCTGGGGATATCATGACTCACAGGAAGCATATTGTGGCGCTTTCTGGTGATATGCCGCTGAAAGAAGCGGCCAGATTTGTGCTTCAAGAAGGGAATAATACTCGATATCCGGTCTACAAAGAAGATCTGGATGACATCATTGGCACAATACATATGCGGGATGTTCTGGTTCATGCAGAGAACCCCCAGGAAGCGGCTATGGAACTTTCTAAAGTGCCAGGGGTGCTGCGGGAGGCCCAGTTCATTCCGGAAACCCGGAATTTGGATTCCTTGTTTAAGGAGATGCAGTCCCAGAAGATTCATATGGAGATTGTTATTGACGAGTATGGACAAACGGCAGGACTGGTCACTATGGAGGATATTTTAGAAGAGATTGTAGGCAATATTATGGATGAATATGACGTGGAGGAAAAATTCATCGTCCGACAGGAGAACGGAGAGTTTGTCATGAGCGGCATGACTCCATTGCGGGAAGCTCAGGAGGCGCTGGGAATTCAGTTGCCAGAAGAGGATCTGGATAATTATGATACGGTGAACGGCCTTCTTATTTCCCGGTTGGATCGGATTCCTCAGGAGGAAGAAAAGCCGGAGGTGGTTTATCAAGGAGTTCGTTTCTTGGTGATGAAGGTGGAGAATAAAATGATCCACACAATTCGGGCAGAGAAGTTACCGGAGGAAGGAGCAGAGACAAAAGACGCAAATTTGGAAGATGAGGAACCGGAGAAATGATTGCCGTTTTTAAGAATGATTGTATAGGATCGTGAGAAAAGGACGCCTGTTCAGGCGTTTCTTTTTCTCTTTTGCGACCCGCCGCAGGCGGAGAATCCTGCGAAGCAGGATTCTTTTTTATGGACAATAAGTTATGAAGTATGACAGAGAATGGAGAGGCTTACATGATAAAAGGGATTACAGATACAAAGGATATGCTGAGAGACCGGATTTTTTTGCGGAAAGCAGTGATGATTGCGTTGCCGGTGGCGTTGCAGGGTATGCTGAATACGATTGTAAATCTGGTGGATACGATGATGATCGGACAGCTGGGAGAAACGACGATAGCGGCAGTGGGGCTGGCAAACAAGGTGTTTTTTGTTTTTTCTTTACTGGTATTCGGAGTGGCCAGCGGTTCCGGTGTGTTGGCGGCGCAGTACTGGGGAAATCAGGATGAAAAGAATATTCGGAAAGTGACGGGACTGGCTCTGTTGATTGCGTTGGTGGGCTCTTTGTTTTTTGTCATACCTAGTGTGATGTATCCGTCGGCAGTGATGCGGATTTTTACCAACAGCCAGGGAGCAATTCAGATTGGCGCGGTGTATTTGGCAGTAGCAGCGCTGTCTTATCCATTTACGGCTCTGACTAATATCTATGTGGCCATGTTGCGTGCCGTGGGACGAGTGAAAGCGCCAGTGATGATAAGCTGCATGACAATTTTGATTAACATTACTTTGAACTATGTGTTGATTTTCGGCCATTTTGGCGCGCCGAGACTGGGAGCGCAGGGTGCGGCCATTGCCACATTGACGGCTCGGATTGTCGAGTCGGGAGCGATATTAGGGGTAGTGTATCTGACACGATCGCCGATTGCTGGAAGATTTGGGGAATTGTTTGGCTATGGCGGCGCTTTTGTTCGTCAGTTTGTGGGAACAGCTAGTCCGGTGATTGCCAATGAGTTTATCTGGGGTTTGGGGACGACGATGTATTCTCTGGCCTATGGGCGAATGGGAGATAACGCAGTGGCTTCGATTACAATAGCCACCACGATCCAGGATATTGTAGTGGTACTGTTTCAAGGCTTAAGTGCCGCAACAGCGGTGATTTTAGGCAACGAGATGGGGGCAGGGAAATTAAAACAAGCGGAAAAATATGCAAAGAATTTTTTTATTCTGCAGTTTTTAGTCACACTGGCGGCCATGGGGATCTGTTATGGCATCCGTGGAAATATTATCGCTATGTACAGCATCTCTCCCGAGGTGGCGGCGGATGTCAACCGGTGTCTGCTGGTCTTTATTTTGTATATGCCGTTTAAGATGTTCAATTTTATTAATATTGTGGGAGTGCTGCGCAGCGGCGGAGATACGAAACTATGTCTGGTTATTGATACCAGCGGGGTGTGGCTGATTGGGGTGCCGATGGCATTTTTGGGCGGCTTGTATCTGCGTCAGACGATTGCGGTGGTCTATGCGATGGTGATGTCGGAGGAGGTTTATAAGGCAGTGGTCGGGTATCTTCGGTACCGGCAGAAGAAATGGTTGCGAAATCTGGCAGTCGAGTTGGACGGATAGATGAAAGAAGGTTTTTATTATGGAAAATCATTTTCCAGAGATTCCGGATCTGTTTTGGGGTTTATTCCGGTCAGGAAACCGGATGATTTATATCGAGGCTTTGCTGCGGATCAATGAGGAATATCAGTATAGCAATTATTATCTGAGCAAGGAGATCTGTGTGCAGACGCTGACAGATTATTTTGCAAAGCAGAAGGTGATGTTGGAACAGGAGGAGACAGAGGATGATTTTGATCTGTTAGAACCGCTGTCCACACGGATTTTGAACTGGCTTTTACGGACGGGATGGTTAAAGCGGGTGGAAGATTACTCTGCGATGACGGTAAATATTGTGATTCCGGACTATGCAGCAGTATTTATAGAGGCATTTGCCCGTCTGGCAGGGGAAGATGAGGACGAGACGCAAGTCCATATTCAGAACATCTACGGGATTCTGTTCGCATTTAAAAATGATCCGCGTTCCAATATTTCTCTGTTAAAGACAGCGCTCATCAATACGCGGCGGCTCAACAAGACGCTGCAGGATATGCTGCATAACATGGATAAATTTTTTGGCAGCCTTTTGGAGCAGAAAAGTTATGGGGATTTGCTGCAGGAGCATTTAGAGGGATATGTAGAGGAGATTGTACAGAAGAAGTACCATATTTTGAAGACCTCGGATAATTTTTATTTATATAAGACAGATATTAAACGGTGGCTTCTGGAGATGCGGCAGGATTCTTTATGGCTCGAGGAGGTCTGCCGACGCAACCGGCAGCTTCGTGGGGTGGAGGTACAAGCAGAAGCATTGGTAGACCAGCTGGAATTAATCGAGCGGGGATTTGATGATATTGAGCATCGTATTATCAATATGGATCGAGAGCATACACGCTATATCCGGGCTACGGTTACTCGTATGAATTATCTGTTAAATAAAGAAGACAATATGAAAGGGCTGGTGATTCAGCTTCTCAATCATCTTGCGGATACAGAAGAGCCAAAAGAGCAGGAACGAGAGCTGGAACGAATCGGGAAACGGATGAATCTGTCATATATGACGGTGATTTCGAATAAATCGCTCTACAAAAAGCGTCGTTTCAAGCAGAATTTTGTGGAGAGTCTGGATACGGAGGAGGAAACAACAGAGCTTTCTGGAGATGAGGTATTGCAGCTGAACAAGATTCACAGCCGTTACAGCAGAAAGCAGGTGGAATCTTTCATCCTGGAGCAAATGAAAGACGGGCGTCTGGAGGTGGGGAGGGATACCATTTCTTCGGAGGAAGATTTTGAACGATTGGTGCTCGCGTATGACAGCGCTGCCAGGAAAGATTGTCCGTTTCAAGTGCGGGAGCAGGAGGCGGAGATGGTGGATAATGGGCGGTATCGCTATCCGCGATTGGTATTTGAGGCCAAAAACCGAATCAAATAGAAAAAAGGAGCAGGAAATGATCGATTACTATGAAGGATTGTCTTCGGAGGAACAGCGGGGCGTGTCGGAGTCCATTCAGCAGCTTTGCCGGCAGACTTTTGTGCTGGAGCGGCATTATGACCGCAAGACGAAGCGTTATCAAGTAAATCGGGATTACTATCAGTGTGGCAGGCATCTGGAGTTTATCCGGGCATATTTTGCAGTCATGGAGATCGAGGTGGTGGAGAACAGCCAGATCGGAGTGATATATATCCGGGGGGAACAGGTCGTGGGGGAAAAACTTTCGAAACTGGCGACTTTTTATATCCTGGCGCTAAAACTGATTTATGATGAGCAAATGTC
This sequence comes from Lachnospiraceae bacterium, assembly GCA_022799175.1. Taxonomy (GTDB): domain Bacteria; phylum Bacillota; class Clostridia; order Lachnospirales; family Lachnospiraceae; genus Brotaphodocola. The sequence continues at coordinate 32,189 of JAAWNY010000025.1, forward strand.
CACAGTATCGACATCGGTAAACGCAGTGACTTCTTTAGGAGAACTCCATGAGAAGCTGGGGACTTATCGTCTTCTGAAAAAACAGCCATCGGTGACGGAGATCCGACGAACTCTTGCACTTTTAAAGCGGTATCAGGTGATTGAGCCGTTGGATGTACTGGAGGAGATGGATGGAAAGAGTCGTCTGGTAATCTATCCGACTATCCATGTAATCCTGCTGGGGGATGATGTACAGGCGCTGATGGAAACCTACGGTGAGGAGGATGAAAGGGATGGAGAAGCAGAGATTTGAGGCGTTGTCGCGGATTTGTCTGAACAACTGGCATTATATCCGGCACAAAACGTTGTCCTTTCATGAGGAGATTAATTTTTTCACTGGGCATTCGGGTAGCGGAAAATCAACGGTGATTGACGCCATGCAGATAGTGCTCTATGCGAATACGGACGGCCGGGGATTCTTCAACAAGGCAGCAGCGGATGATTCCGATCGCAGTTTGATTGAATATCTGCGGGGGATGGTCAATATCGGGGAAGACAATCGCTTCTCTTATCTGCGAAATCAGAATTTTTCCAGCACGATTGTGTTGGAATTGCGGCGGACCGATACAGGAGAATGTCAATGTGTAGGCGTGGTGTTTGATGTGGAGACGGCTACCAATGAGATCTCGCGGATGTTTTTTCGACATCAGGGGCCGTTGCCGGAGCATGGATATCGGATCGCGGAGCTAGGGCGAACGACGGAACAACAGGTTTCGGGAAATCCGGAAGATAAAGAAACAAAAAAGCACTGCCCCAAAACAGATCGTGCGATGTCGGTTGAGGAGATCAAACGATGGCTGTTGGAAAATTTCTCTAAAGAGGAATGCTATTTTGGGTCCCATAATGAGAGATTTCGCAGACAACTCTATGATATATGGTTAGGAGGTCTGGATGCAGAGAAATTTCCGTTGCTTTTTAAACGGGCGATTCCTTTTCGGATGAATATCCGGCTGGAAGATTTCGTGAAAGAATATATCTGCATGGAACAGGACATTCACATTGAGGACATGCAGCAGAGCGTTATGGAATACGGGCGTATGCAGAGAAAGATCGAGGATACGTGTCAGGAAATTTCGTTTTTAAAGGAAATTTGCCTGCAGTATGAACGGATGACAGAAAAGCGAAAGCAGAGGGAGATTTGTCAGTATTTCGGGGCGCGCCTGGATATTCTGCAGGGCCGGATGGAGATATCTGCGTGTCAGGAAAAAATTCATGCCTTTCAGGAGAATGCCGAAAAGGCGATACAAGAGATGGAGAAGCTGCAGGAAGAGATGGAGGAAATGACAGCAAGAAGCGAAGAGCTTTTTGGGCAGATCTCCATGAGCGGTTATGCGCAAATGAAGGAGCAGCTTTTATCGCTGAATGAGCTGACAGAGCGCTTGGAAAGCAGTCGAGTGCGTTGGGAGCAGACAGCGGAACGCTTGCTAGGCTGGGAGGAGGAGGCTTGTGTTTCGAACCGGACTTTGTGGGATATCGAGGCTTTTGTCAAAGGAACTATCCGGGAGGAAGAGCTGATACGGCTGAAAAAAGATCTAGCAGAACTGAAACAGGAGGCCGGAAAACAACAGCAGAGAGTTCAGGGAGAATTGCGAGAATTGAAAAAAAATCTGGAACGCGCGCAGGAGGAGCGCCGCCAGTTGAAGGCAGGCAATAAGGCATATCCAAAGGAGTTAGAGCAGGCAAGAACTCTTTTACAGAATGCTCTTTGCCGGGAGACGGGAAAAAGTGTGCAAGTATATATCCTGGCAGATTTGCTGGATATCTGCGATGAGGAATGGCGAAATGCCGTGGAGGGCTATCTTGGCTATCAGAAATTGACTCTTTTGGTGGAGCCGCGTTATGCGGCGGCGGCACTTCGCATCTATGAGGGGTTGGAGCGAGAGCGATTTTGCCGGATTTCGGTGCTAGATACGGAACGAATGATGATGGATAAGCATTCGCGGGAGCCGGGGGCGTTAGCGGAGGAGGTGGAGGCCAGAAATGATTATGCCCAGGCATACATAGATTTTTTGCTGGGACGAGTGATCAAATGTGAGAATGTGATGGAATTGCGCCAGCATAAAGTGGGCATTACCAAGAGCTGTGTGTCTTATCGAAACTACCGGGTTCAGCATATTAGTCCTGTGTTTTATACGACGTCGGCTTATATTGGCAAGAATAGTGTGCGCCAAAGAATCCGGCTGCTGGACCAGACCATAGAGGAATTGGAAGCAGCGATGGGGCCAAAGCAGGAATTGGCAAGAGAGGCAGAGCGTATTCAGGGACGGGAGATCTTGGGACAGGAATTGTCCGTATATCTGGATTGGCAGCGGGATAGGGAGGGCTATCCGCAAAAACAGGTGGAACAGAATCGGCTGCGGATAAAGCTAGAAGAACTTTCCTCACGGAATGTAAAACAGTGGGAGGAGGAGAGGAGTGCAATTCTGGAGCAGTGCAATCAGAAAAAGGATATTTTGCGTAAGAGACAACGTAAAGTGGACGAGCTGGAACGAGAAAAACAGCGGGAACAGGAGAATCTTATCCGCCTGAATGAGGCGTTGATGATAAAGGAACAGGCTTTGGCGGTGCAGCCAGCGTGGGAGGAAGAATTAAATCAGCTTTTAGAAGAACAATATTCGCCGCGTTATGATCTTTTACGCAATGAATATTTGGGAAAACAGGCGAAAGCAGAAGAGCAACGGCAGCAGGAGATGAATCGGATGGTAGAGTTGCGCGCGAGCTATCTTCGGACATATCAAAATCGAAATTTTTCGCCGACCAGGGAAGACAACCAGGAGTACCAGGAATTGCTGGATCATTTAAATGATGAGCGTTTGGAAGAATTTCGTGTGCGGGCGGCGGAACAGGCGAGGACAGCGGTTCAGCATTTCAAGGATGATTTTATATATAAAATACGCAGTGCGATCAAAGAAGCCCTGCAGCAGAAGGATGAACTGAACCGAATTATCAGTCGTCTGGATTTTGGAAAAGATAAATATCAGTTCTATATGGGAAGGAACAAGGGACCAGACGGCCGGTATTATGATATGTTTATGGATGAGGCACTGGATATCAATCCATCAGAGTTAAGTTCTGGAATGGATCATCAACTGAATCTGTTTACCATGGAGCATGAGAATCATTATGGAGCAATGATGAATGATCTCATCCGCGTATTTATTCCTCCGGAAAATGCCACAGCGGAGGAATTAGAGGAGTCTCGGCGGAATATGGATAAATATGCGGACTACCGGACTTATCTCTCCTTTGATATGCAGCAGTTGATTCAAAATGAGGACGGAATGTTACAGATCCGCCTCAGTCGGATGTTAAAGAAAAATTCTGGGGGCGAGGGGCAGAATCCGCTTTATGTAGCGTTGTTGGCCAGCTTTGCACGGATGTATAAACTGGACGGAAATCCAGGTTTTTTGCGGAATCCAACGTTGCGGTTGGTGGTACTAGACGAGGCATTTTCCAAAATGGATGCCGAAAAAGTAGCCAGTTGCATTCAACTGATCCGAGGATTGGGTTTTCAGGCGTTAATCAGTGCGACTAATGATAAGATACAAAATTATCTGGAGACGGTAGATAAGATTTTTGTGTTTGCCAATCCCAATAAGAAAGCGATTTCTGTGCAGGAGTTTGAAAAAAAGGAATTTGAGCGGTTGCAGAAGAGGATGGAGGAGGATGATTGATGAAACCAGTAGTTGTGAGAAATGTGGCGATCGGCCAGGGAAAGCCGAAGATCTGTGTTCCAATTGTTGCCACCACGGCGGAAGGAATTTTGCAGGCGGCAAGGAATATGACTGAAATTCCGGCGGACATCATAGAGTGGCGGGTTGACTGGTATGAAGATGCCTTACAGACAGAGAAGGTACTCTGGATGACAGGCTGTCTTCGAGAAGCGCTGGGAGAGAAGCCGCTTCTTTTTACCTTCCGAACAGCAAGGGAGGGAGGGGAAAAGGCTCTGCCGGTAGAGGCTTATGAGGCTCTGAATTTTGCTGTGGTGCAGAGTGGATGTGTGGATTTGCTAGATATAGAATTATTGACTGGGGACGAGGCAGTAGTGCGGATGATTGAGGAAGCACATCGGCGGCAAGTACGGGTGATTTGTTCCAATCATGATTTTTTTAAGACGCCGCCAAGAGAAGAGATGTTGGGACGTATGCGTAAGATGCAGCAATTAGGCGCGGATATTTTGAAGCTGGCGGTGATGCCGCAGTCAAAAAGAGATGTGTTGACACTTTTGGGAGTGACATTGGAGATGAGTGAGGAAGCGGTAGCTCATCCCGTTGTCACGATGTCGATGGCTTCCCTGGGCCTGATCAGCCGGTTGGCGGGGGAAACCTTTGGCTCGGCGCTTACTTATGGTGCGGTTGGGCAGAGGTCAGCGCCCGGACAGCCGGGGGCGCGGGAGCTGGCAGAGGTTTTAGAGGTGATCCACCGAAACAGTTCAGACAGGTCTGTGCATTAGCCGTTGGGATAGTCGGAGGTTATGATTTGTCAGAACCGGGAGTAGGGGGAGATGAGATGCCAGAATTACCAGAAGTGGAGACGGTTCGCAGAGTTTTAGAGCCGCAAGTGAGAGGACGAAAGATCGAGAAGATTGTGTTAAATCGTTTGGAGGTGATTGCACATCCTTCGGCGGAAGAATTCGAACGTAAAGTATCAGGGCAAAGAATTACCGGAATGGGACGGCGGGGGAAATTCCTTTCGATTGCGCTGGATGGGAAAGATACGATCTGGCTGCATCTGCGGATGACAGGGCAACTTTTGGTAACACCGCCGGAATTTCCCAAGGAGAAGCATACACATCTTGTTTTTTATTTGGATGACGGTCAGGAGATTCGGTTTATTGACGCTCGTCGTTTCGGACGGTTTTGGCTGTTACAAGAGGGAGAAACAGATATCTTTACCGGGATCGAGAAGCTGGGGCCGGAGCCGTTTGCTCCCATACTGACAGGGGACTGGCTGCAAAAACGGTTAGGAAAACGGAAAAAATCGATCAAGGAGTGTCTGCTGGATCAGAGTATCCTTGCAGGGATAGGCAATATTCATGGGGATGAGATTTTGTTTTGGGCACGTGTCGCTCCGGGAAGAATGGCGTGCTCTTTGGAGATGAAGGAATGGGAGAGGCTGGCGGTGGCGATTCCGGCTATGCTTGAGAAAGGAATCGAGGATAACCGGATGACACCGGAGGAATATCTGGCGGGAAAGGGAAAGGAATATCGGAACGGCCCCTTGTTGGCGTATGGTCGCGAGGGACAGCCGTGTCCACGTTGTAGCAAAACTTTTTGCCGGATTCGGCTGGCCGGAAGAAGCAGCACCTATTGCCCAGCGTGTCAGAACGAAAACGGGGTTGATATTCAGGAAAAGTAGTGTTAAAATGAAAGAGTATTCCAGAAAAGGACGAAAAGAGAAAAGATAAGGAGCAGAGTTTGTATGTCTGGACATTCTAAGTTTGCAAATATCAAGCATAAAAAGGAGAAGAATGACGCCGCAAAGGGCAAGATTTTTACTGTAATTGGCAGAGAGCTTGCAGTGGCGGTGAAAGAGGGCGGCCCCGATCCGGCGAATAACAGTAAACTTCGCGACGTGATTGCCAAGGCCAAGGCCAACAATATGCCGAATGATACCATTGACCGGGGAATCAAGAAAGCGGTGGGGGATGCGAATTCCGTTAATTATGAGCTTTTGACTTATGAGGGATATGGGCCAAGTGGAGTAGCGATTATCGTAGATGCGTTGACGGATAATAAAAACCGTACCGCAGCCAATGTGCGGAGCGCTTTTACCAAGGGGAATGGCAATGTCGGCGCGCAGGGAAGCGTCTCGTTTATGTTTGATAAAAAAGGGCAGATCATCATTGGTAAGGAAGAGTGTGAGATGGATCCCGACGAGCTGATGATGTTGGCATTAGATGCCGGTGCAGAGGATTTTGCTGAGGAGGAAGATAGCTACGAAGTGATTACAGATCCGGATGATTTCAGCCAGGTGAGGGAAGCGTTAGAGAAGGCAGGCATTGAGATGCTTGAGGCAGATGTGACGATGATTCCTCAGACATGGGTGGAGTTGACGGCAGAGGAGGATATCAAGAAGATGAACCGGCTTCTGGATCTGCTGGACGCGGATGATGATGTACAGGCGGTATATCATAACTGGGATGAATAGAGGATAAATAGGCAGTTTCGATTGTCTAAACTGTGCCATAAAGAAAATAACGGTTATAAAGGGAAAACGGTCAGGCGTGCGTTTAGTCTGTTCGGTTTTTTGGTTCATCAGGGTGCTGGTTTGAAACAGAAACAGGGGAGATGGAAGCGTTGCTTCGATTTCCCCTGTTTTTCATTTTGTAGAAAATGCAGGATTTTTTTCAAAGGAGGAGGCAAAATGAGGACATTTAGTGAGCAGCAGATCGCGGCTTTTGCGCCGAATGCCAATGCGGTAAGCAATGGCAGAAAGATTTCTGCGGGGGGTGGATTTGTTTCGCGGATGAGATCGGCGGACGATAGTTTTTATATGGGAGAATGTAAAGGCAGCGGGAAGTCGAATTATGTGGTGTCAGCGGATTTTGCGGATGAGGATCATCCGGTGTTTCGCTGTAGCTGTCCTAGCCGGCAGTTTCCCTGTAAACACAGCTTAGCGCTGATGTGTGAGATGGCTGCTGGGAAAGATTTTATGTTGGGTGAAATTCCTGCGGACATTTTAGATAAACGGGAAAAGAAGCAGGCGCGGGAGAAAAAGAAGACAGAATCGACGGGTGAGAAAAAACCGGTTTCTGAAAAGAGCGTCCGGGCAGGGAAGGCAGCAAAGACGAAAAAGATCAAGAAACAATTGGAAGGGCTGAGGCTGATGAAGCAGTTGACAGACCAATTGATGAATACGGGTCTTTCCTCGATGGGAAGTGTTTCTCTTAAAAACTACCGGGATTTGGCAAAACAGTTGGGAGACTATTATCTGCCAGGACCACAAAATTATTTTAATCAGTTGGTGTTGGAGATGGAAGCCTACCAGAAAGATGCAGATAAACGGCACTATCATCAGGCCGTAGAAGTACTTAAAAGACTACGTGCGCTGGAAAAGAAGGCGGCTGTTTATCTGGATGAGAAGTTAAAGACGGATCAGCCAGAGGCAGACGACGATATTCTTTATGAAAAGTTAGGTGGGATCTGGAAGCTGGAGCAACTGGGGGAATTGGGGCTTGAGAAGGAGCAGGCAAGACTTTTACAGATGTCTTTCCAAGTCAATTATGACGCTGCGAGGAAAGAATATATCGATCGGGGCTATTGGG
>JAAWNY010000105.1 GCA_022799175.1 Lachnospiraceae bacterium
ACAGGCGGGCCAGATGGGCCGGCTGGATGTTCATGATGGTTTTATTGACGTTTTTTAATGCCTGGTGGGAAAAGATGTCCAGAGACGCTCCCATCCGGACTTAATTGCCCCATTAAGCTCTTAGCCATGATTCCGTCAAGCCCGGAATCAGGCTCATCCAAAAAAAACAGCCCCGGATCAGATACTAATTCAACTGCTATGCTCAATCGTTTTCTCTGACCCCCGCTCAATTTCCTGACAATACTGTCACGCTCTCTAAGCAGTCCCAGACTGTTTAACACATGGTCGATGCGCCGCTCCCGTTCCTGCCTGGTTGTTTTGGAATCCATTTTCATTTCCGCTGCATTGGAAAGCGTTGCATATACGGTATCTTCCAGTCTGAGCAGATCCTGCTGTGGAACGAATCCCATATTGCTCCGGACTTTATCATACTCCTTATAAATATCTATATTATCATGCTCAATGCAGCCCTTCGCTTTCTCATATCCCAGCACCGCATTCACAAAAGTAGTCTTGCCGGCGCCGGAGCCGCCAAGAATCATCACCATTTCACCCTCGCTGATGCTTAAATTAATATCCTGCAGAAGTATCTGCTTTTTCAATAATTTACGGACACTTCTCTCTTCAATTCTTATCACAAGCTGCCTTCCTGATTTTTCATTGCAAAAATAATGAAGTTTATCAGCCGTGTAAATAAAAACATAATCCGCTATTCTGATAACATCCAGCGGCTTTAACAATACCTGAGAATCAATCCTTATATTATTAATAAATACACCGTTCGTACTATCGCAGTCACTGACCATCCACTGATCGTCTTCATTCTTCGTAAAAACCGCGTGCTGCTCTGAAATAGCGCTGTTATCTAATTTAATGTCCCCGACATTGCGCCCGATCATCAGCGACTGGCATTTCTCAAGCGCAACATATTTGTTAATCAGCTCATTTCCGGTTGCATGAACAGTCACGAGAATTGCCGCATCCGGATGCGGGGTGCCCAGGTCGGGATGATCGATTCTAAGAACATCTCCTATTTTAAGAAGATTTTTGTACTTCTCCTTTTCCGATTCTCTTCCATACAGGATTCCGTTAATATATGTACCGTTTGTGCTGGACAAGTCCTCATAAAAGTAATAATCATCCTGTAAATAAATATGTCCGTGCCTGCGCGATACGACCGGGGAGTCAATCGAAATATCGGGATTTCCGACTGATGATGTCCGCCCGATTAAATTGTCTTCTTTCAAAGCAAATTGTTTTATCTGACGTTTAGATGGAACAAATAAAACGATTGCCAGCTGATCCGTCACGATATCTGTCCAGGTTTCAGTTTTACTCATATATCCCTCCCACTGTAACAACGGTATAATTATCCTGTTCAGGGTTATTTGTCACGCAAATAATTTTCTCTTTTTCACTAAGCCATGCCTCTTCATGCCCTCTTACACAATCCCCGAAATCTTCCTCATAAAAATGTTCCCAAAAACCATCTGTAGCAATTACAAAGACATCGTCACGATTAACGTCCAGCTCATAAACATTTATCTTTACCTTCTCTTTATTGCCGAGTGCCTCCAATAATTTATTTCTATCCTCATGGGTATTGATTTCATTTCTCTCAATGATACCTGCCTTATATAATATATATGGTACAGAATGGTCTTCTGTTTGAAAAATAACGCTTCCGTCCCGAACCTGATACAGCCTGCTGTCACCTACATTAAAAGCAAAAAACTTATCATTTAATTTATATAACCCGACAACTGTCGTTCTCATTCCGGCGCAATCTTTTTGTTTTTCAATTATGTGCAGATTGCATAGATTGACAGCATTACAGACTGCCTCCGCCGACTCATCACAATTAAGAAGCTGATTCATAAGAATCTCCGTTGCCAGTTTAGAAGCAATCTCTCCCGCTGCATGTCCGCCACACCCATCGGCAACAATATATACCTTCCTGGTTTCACCCTCAAAAACAGCAAAAGAATCTTCATTTATTTCCCTTGATCCCTTTTCAGATATCACAAAATTCAAACTGAAACTCCCTTAATGTTAAAATTTCAATCAATATTACCATAACTGTCATTTTCAATCGTTCACTATTATTATATCCCATCGTGTAAAAACTCACAATCTGATTTATCTGAAATCATAGCCCTAAAAAGCATGAATCCAAAACACATCCTGCCATCCGATACACCATTTTTTAATAAAATGCCGATAAAACAGTAGGGATTTATAAGATGTCATGACCGGAATGGGGCGACAGGATTAAACAGAGATTAAATTTATGACAGGCTGCCATATCTTCCAGATAGTATTTTCAATTATGTTTGAAGTTGACAGCCACACATAGTATAAAGTCCAGGTAAAGCAGACCAACAATTATGTAACAATCAGTGGTTTTAAGGAGGCTGGAAAGTATAACGATAATGAGCATGCGGGCGATTATTAGACACGGAAAAGTGGATTTCAATGGAAAAAGCAGAGTACATCAGAGCAATTTAACAAAGACTGTCAGATAATTCTACAAAAATTCTTAACGAATTACCGTTATGTGCAAGTGTTGCTTCATTTAAAAAGCTTCCATTAATATAACGATATTCAATTTTCATATACATTCTCCTGTTTCATTTTTTCCGGCAAACGGAAATTTATCAAACAATGAAATTTACTACCCCATATATCAAATGGCAAATTGTAAAAATGAAAGTTGGAATTAACGCTATCCCATTCTTTCTATCAATCGCAAAAAATAAAAATGCCAAACAGGGCGGAATAGTCAGCCCTAATATAACAATCACATTTATTATGCCTCCATAGTACACTATCCAGCTTACAAAATATAACAAACAGCTGCATGCCGCGATAATAATAAAAGGAGTTACGCATCTTTTTCTGTCTCTGTTTTTAAAAATACATAAAGCAGTAATCATCAATATTTGACATACGGAAGCAACCGTATCAATCGTTTCTGTAATCGACTTTTCCCTTAATATATCGTTTGGCGCAGGAATAGTAAACCAAATAAAATTTCCTTAATCTCTTTTTGCCAACCTTGTTTTTATGGAATAGTCACGTTCGAATGGATAAGTTCCATGCTCCCCTTTCTTGTCTGCTTAATAAACGGAAAACCCGATAGTTACCAATCCCGTTCTCGAATAGCTTCCTCCATATCAATAGGAATACCAAACCATTCCAGTACATAGCCCACATTTTCTCCTATGCAGTCACGAGCCACCGTTTCAATTTCGCTGTCGTTCTCGTCAAATTCCTCCTGTAAGTCATTAATGGCACAGACCACTTCGTCCAGCTTTTCTTGAATAACCTCGGTATCTGTTTCGCCGGTTTCCAACAGGTCAATCACCTTTTGGAGTTCGCCTTTTACCTTGTCTACCAGAAAGTTTGGATAATATTCGTCCTGATACATCTCGTCTAACAATTTGAAATTTTTATCAAATGATTTCATTTTAGTTCTCCTTTCAAATTTATATCTGTTATTTGCTGTTTCCATCCTCTCACAATTCCAAGAACGTAGAAACAGCAAGTTTTCCAGGCTAATTTCCGACCTTATGGATATACAGGATTACGGTCATTTAGGTGCAGACTTATCTTAGTTCATCGATGAACAGCCCCTTGAAAAGCGGATGACCGTCTGAAAAGAAATACCCCAGCCGGGGAAGTGCACCGTGACCAGAGCGGGCGAGCGTATCAATGCTGGAACATAGGAATGAGATTACCAAAGACGGAAATTTACCGAACATTTTGCAAAAAATCTTCGACTTCTTTGTTGAATATAATGTATCTCTTATTTGCAATAAAGTGATTCCCTCTAATAATCGATAATTTCGCATTCGGTATATTCTTTGCAATCTCTTTTGTATGGGATTCCCGAATTATATCATTTCTACCGCAGATCACGAGCGCAGGGGCTGTTATTTTTGACAGTTCATTTCGTTCAATGTTCGGGTCATTGACCATTAACCCAAGCATTTCCGCATTCTTTTTTGCTTCGGGCGATTTTGAAGCAAACCGCCCTGCTATTTTGTATCCTATTTCGATTGGCAGCTGCGTCGTTATTTTTACCCCGCTCGGATTCAAATTTCCCCCATTTAATATCAATGCCTTTACCTTGTTTGGATATTTCATTGCAAATTTCATTGCTATATTTGCTCCGTCTGAAAATCCCAAAATAACTGCCTCTGAAATTTCAAGTTCTTCCATAAAATCACATAAGTCACAGGAAAACTGCTCAATCGTAAAAGGTTTCGTACCTCTTGGCGACCTGCCATGTCCCCGCGTATCTAAAGCAATCACTCTGTATCTATTGCTAAAATAATCGATTTGATTCTTGAAATAGGAACCATTCTGTCCGTTGCCGTGCAAAAGGATAAAGGGCTCTTTATTCCCTTTTTCCTGATAATATAAAGTGATATCCATTTATGCTTCTCCAAATCCCGCTTGTACCGCCCCGGCTTCCGGGGTTCAATCCCTATCCCTATGAAAATCAGCAGTCAGTTCAAAGCGCCACAAGCCCTCTCAGCTCCTCATGCACTCTCCCGTTCGTCGCAATAACGCTTCCTCTGCTCAGAAAACTCAACGGTTCTCCCGCATAATTCGTTACCCGGCCCCCCGCTTCCGTCACCAAAAGCATGCCTGCCGCAAAATCCCACGGGGAAAGAAGCGTTTCAAAAAATCCGCCCGTGCGGCCGCAGGCCACATTCGCCAGATCCAACGCGGCCGAACCTGTTCTTCGGATATCCTGGCTTTTCTCAAAAACCCGGCGGAAACGACAGAAGTTTTCCTCCGTCAGTTCCCTGTCATAGGGCGACGTGCCGATCGTAACAATGGTTTCACCAAGCGTTTCCGCGTCCGATACGGAAATCGGGCTGCCATTCAGGAAACTGCCCTTCCCTTTTTTCGCATGATAAACATCTTCCCGGAAAGGGTCGTAGATAATCCCCGTCGTGATTTCTCCCTTTTCATATAATGCCAGCGATACGACGCTGTGCTGGTAATCATGGATGAGATTGGTCGTGCCGTCTATGGGGTCCAGAATCCAATAGGTATCCCCGGTCATCTCATGCAGCCCTTCCTCTTCACCCAGAAACTGAATTTCCGGCGCCAGTCTGCCCAGCTCCTTCGCCAGAAAGTTCTGGATATCGGTGTCCACCTGTGTTACATAATCGGCCGGGCCTTTTACTTTTATATGGCCGGCCCTTTCCCGGTTCTGTACAAATGTTTTTGTTTTCTTAACCAGTGTTATGATCTCCTGTAATTCCATGACTGCCTCCCCGTCCGGTTCTACCGGACTTTTTTATCGTCTGACATGCAAGCATGCCATCCTCGCTAACGCTCATTATACCATGAATCTTTGATTCATGGTCGTCATTCACCGCTCGTCTGACATGCAAGCATGCCATCCTCGCTAACGCTCATTATA
>JAAWNY010000106.1 GCA_022799175.1 Lachnospiraceae bacterium
TGAAACGAAAATATACATTGTTTGAGCGGAGCGAGTTTGTATATTTTCGTTTCGCTTTTAGCAAAAGTCAGGGGTTTTAGGAATTCTTAATCTCGAAACTGGAAAACGGAGCAGACGATTTCCCGTTGCTTCTCTCCCCTCTTCCTTGGCGTACCTTTTGTCACTGCTTATCTAAATGACATTGGCCCAATATCAGGTCATTTGATTAAGCAGCCTGGAAGAGCGTTTCTTTCCCCAAAGCTGCTTAATCAAATGTTTTTTTGTCTAAGGAAGACAATGAATTATGACACTCCAGGACCTTTGAGGACGGGGACCCCTTCTTTAGGAGCAATGATATCGGGATTTTCATCCGGGAGGATACCAGGGCTGATCTCCTGACAAGCTCCGCTGGCATCGACTTGGTAGGTGACGCCGTCTACGGTAATTTGGGTGTCTGCATACATGATGCCATTTTCCGGATTCAGATAATACCGGGCAGAGGAATCATTGACCCAGCCAGTCTGCATGTGTCCATCACTGCCATAGTAATACCAAAATCCGTCGATCTGCTTCCAACCAGTAGCCATAGATCCATCTGTATCATTAAAGTAATACCAGGAATCATGAATCTGTTTGCGGCCAGTAGTCATAGCGCCATTTTCTTCAAAATAATAGTAATGTTCCCCGATCTGTTGGAAACCAGTCTGCATGGCGCCATTATTATCAAAATAATACCACTGATCCTGGATCTGCTGTTGTCCGGTCTGCATAGCACCGCTGCTGTTTAAGTAATACCAGATACCATCGATGAACTGCCAACCATTAGCCATGGCGCCAGATGGCTGTAAGTAATACCAGATGTTATCATCCAACAACCAACCAGTCTGCATCAGAGCATCTGTATTCAGATAGTACCAGGCATTGCCATCATGAATCCATCCGGACTGCATGGCACCGCTGCTGTCAAAATAACGCCAGCCTTCAGGGAAAGAAAGCCATCCTACTGTCATTCGCCGGGAAGAAGGATCTAGATAATAGGTACGATCATTTTGAGTAAACCAGCCGCTAGCGGCCAATCCATCCTCATTCATAAAGAACCAGCCAGTTCCATCGTGGATCCAGGCATTTTTTTGCATTTGGTGATTTTGATAATAATAGGTGTTACCGCCAATGGTTCTCCAGAGGTTTGGCGCAATGACATCGGAGAAATCCCGAAACTGAAAATCAATATCTACATTACCGTTGATACCATCGACAGAACCTGTGCTAGTGGCCTGCCACATGACCGGATTCTCAAAAGCGTGAGGGGTTTCATATCGCGCTACCCAAACATCATAATCTACCTGAGACATATCAATCTTGTTTGCCAGCCAATAATCATTAGCATATAAAATAGCATGATAGCCGGCATTCTCGATCTTACGACAAAAAGCATTGATAATATCGGCCAATTCCGTGGGAGAAAGTGTGCTTTGGACAGAGGATTCTACATCAAAGGCAACCGGATAAGAGACCGGATAGTCTTTGATCAGGTTAAGAACAAAATCTGCTTCCGCTTCTGCCATAGCAACATCGGTTGCATAAGAATATATGTAAATGCCAAGTTGAATGCCAGCCATAGCCGCTTCTGCTGCATTGATATGAAAACGAGGATCGACCTGCCCGTTATACCGGGTTCCTAACATGACAAAAGAAATATCATTTTGGGATACCTGTTTCCAGTCAATCGGACCTTGCCAGTGGGAGACATCGATTCCTCTTGCAAAAATTCCTGAAATGGGAGTGCCATCTTTGAGCTGATAGGTATTGTCGCCAATCCGGCTGTGGCTAGAAGCAGCATGAGCAGGAAAAAAGGAAAGATTCATGGCCATGCTGAAAGAGAGCCCCAAAGCGGTGAGCCGAGAAAGGCTTGCTTTCGTTCTTTTTTGTTTATCTTTCAATAGGTATTTCATCCTTTCTACTTGAAAAATGAAAGGCTTTAACTCTCCGAAAACGGACAGTTAAAGTCTTTCTATACGTTCTTTATAGAATCCATATCACGGTTTCGGTCCGCCGGTTAAACCAGCCTGAAGAGAATCCCCTGACTGATTTCCGGAGGTAGAACTGCCAGGAGTAGAACTACCACCACCAGGAGAAGGGGCAGTACTGCCGCCAGAGGAGGAAGAGACTCCAGGTCCACCATTGGAATAATGACTGCCACCCACAACAGGAGTGGAAGAAGACCCGCCATTATTGCTACTGCCGGAAGAACCATTATAGACATTATTGGTGTTAACATTGGTATTGCAAGATCCATTCGCAGCAAACTGATAAGTAACGCCATCAATGGTGCGGGTGGTGCCGGCTACCATGCGGCCTTCTGCTGCCGGATCCAAATAATAATAGGTACCATTTACCTGGATCCAACCGGTCTGCATATGTCCGGAATTATTAAAATAATGATAATGCCCGTCAATCTGCTTCCATGCAGTAGACATGACGCCGCTGGCCGGATCCATATAATATTTGTTTGTACCGTCACTGAGCCATCCGGTGAGCATCTTGCCCAAGGGCAATGCGGCGGTGGCATTCATATTGAAATAATAATAATTTCCGTTATATTGCTGCCATCCGGTGAGCATCTTACCATCTGAGGCAAACAAATAATAACTGCCATCAATCTCAGCAGAAGAATTCAGTACACATTTGCCAGTGCTCTTATCAAAATAATACCAGGCGTCATCCATATTTCGCCAGCCAAGCATCATGGAACCGTCGCTGCGCATATAATAGTAATCGCTGCCAATGTTTAGCCACTGATTCGTAACCATTGTACCGTCACTAAGAGTATAATAATATTTTCCATTATCATTGACCCAACCGGTAGACATCAGACCATCGGACTTGAAGTAATACCATTTGTCATTGATTTTTTTCCAGCCGACACTCATCACGCCAGTGGAAAGATCGGTATAATAATATCCGTTGGATGTGTTGATCCATCCTTTGTGCAGCGATCCGTCCGCATCATAATAGACATAATTATTGCCATTTTGCACCCAGCCAGTAGCAGCGAAAGCTGTCGTTCCAAGGCCGAGGACTGCCGTCCCCAATACTCCGGCAAACGCCGCTGCCGCCAACCATTTTGTTTTCTTCATGCTTGAGACCTCCTTATATACCGGACCTATGCCCGAAAAAGTTCATATTTCAATAGAATCCATTATAACACACGCAAACAGAGAAGTGATAACATTTTTATTACATTTTTTTGATTTTTTCATAATACATTTTTGCGTAGCGGTACATGATTAAGGTATAATCTCCGAATTCTTCTCCCAGCGAACTTTTATAAACTGCCCAGAGCGCCCACAAAAAACCGCCTAAAGCCATATAACTATATACTACCAATCGTTCTTCTTTTGTGGCCGGCCGTTCCAAATAGAGATGCATCAACCGTTCCACATCTTCTTCTTTATAATAGGAATAAATAGCACACATACCCAAATCAATCAACGGATCACACATACCTGCATATTCCCAGTCAATCAGCCTAACGCTGCCATCCGGCAGAATGAGAAAATTATCTACATTACTGTCAATGTGAGATAACATTTTTGGCCGCGAAAGCTGTTCTAAGTTTTCCCATAGTTCCTCCATCCGTCTGCGGACGATTTCATAATCTTCAAAGCGAGTGCCACCATGGGACATACAGAGTTGTTCATAAAAAGCAATGCGTTCCTGAATATTAAATTCATGCTCCACGGAAAGTCCGGATTGATGCAAACAGCGCAAAACTTTCATGCAGGCGGCCATATCTTCCTCACTCGAGGCACAGGCATTGCGGGTATTTTCATAATATTCAGCAATCTTATAGCCGGTTCGTCCGTCCAGATAGATGATTTTTTCTGAAAGATTCAGTGGCTGGATTGCCTGATATACACGTTCCTCTTCGGAGCGATTGATCAAAAGTTCGGTTCCCGGTCCCGGAATCCGACAGATATAATGGTGGTTTCCTAATAAAAACAGGAAAGAATTATTTGTCATACCAGATTTCAGACAACGAATATCCTGAATTTCTGATTCTGGTTTTTGAAATATTTTGGCAACAAGTTCCAGAGCTTTGTTGTCAGAGCGAGTCTGATATTTCGGATCAAATTTTCGCAGTTCTTCCAGGTTCTCGAATTCATAAATTTGTTTTATGGATTGCTGATTGATATAGATTTCCAATTCCTGAATGTGATGCATCAAGACATGTTCCCAATACATCTGTTCTGTTCCTGGCGAAGCATAGGCTCTTTCCAAAAGAGGAAGAAACTGTTCTGAAAATTCTCTGGAGAAGTAAACAGGACCATACATGACCCAACTGTCATGACCACCAATAGAAACTTGGGTAATGCGTTTCTTCTTATTATAAAGAAGCGCCCATTCGGAAGTATCGCCTTCCATATATACAGAAGAATACCATGCTCCGATTTCCCAGGCGTGAAACATATTTTCCCGCAGCCAGTTGTCTGAAGACAGTACATACATGTTGTGGCCATATAAGGCATTCCGGGCATGATAAATGGTGGCTAGAGTATTCTTATGAGAATATTCTGGATTATAAAGAAGCGTTATCCCATATTTATCAATCAAATATTCGAATTTTTCTTTTAAATATCCGACCATAATGGTAATGTTTTTAATCCCGACCTGATGCAATTGACAAATCTGCCGTTCAATCATACGTTCTCCGAATACTTCCAATAATCCTTTGGGGGTCTCAAAAGTCAATGGCACAAAACGAGAACCAAAGCCAGCAGCAATGATCAATGCCCCATCTACCTGAAACTGTTCCAGATAGTGTTCTCCAGATTCTGTCAGCTCATAGGTGTTGGCAATACTCTTGCCTTGGGCGAGCAATTTTCTCTGACAACATTCTTTTAATAATGTATTGATGGTTCCCAGAGAAAGATCCAACTGCTGCGCCAATTCTCGTTGTGTGCAACAAGGATGTTCTCTGATGTAGCGACAAACCAATCCGATTCGATCCATAACATGACTCCTTTCGAATCTATGGATATTGATTTTATCCATGGATGTTCAAAATATAAAAAAAACGAAAAGATGTGAACATTATAACACATCTTAGCGGAAAAACCCAGCCAGAGCGAAGATTGTACGAATATTAATACAATTTTTGTAAAAAATTTGGTTCTTGTAATATTTTCGTAAGAAAACGCTTAGGGTTTTGTTATAGCATTTATCGAAAAAGTGTATTATACTGTCAGTGTGATGGAGAGATGGTAACTCCCAACGAGATATCAGCAGTTATACATAATTTCAAAAAATTGAAAAAATGCAAAATAACTATTGATAATTCTTATTATAGGAAGTATAATACCATCGAGTTGTAAATAAAGCAATTTCAGGAATTTCAAAAAGGAAAAGGAGAGTGCATTCATTATGAGAAAG
>JAAWNY010000107.1 GCA_022799175.1 Lachnospiraceae bacterium
GTTTTTCATTAACTTTTTATTAACACGGATAAATTCTATAAAAATAATTTTATTTTTATATTTTAACTCTCTATTTCTATTTTTAAATTTATTATTAATCTTTTTTAATTAATATATAATTTTTTATGAGATCTCTCTGCAGATATTGCACAAAAGAATTTTTTGACTAAAAATTGACATTCAACGGAAAAAACACTTTTACATTTGGATGGGCATCCCATGACGATTGCCCATCCATCTATTTCAGCAACTTCTATTTTTCTCTTTGCTCCACTCTCTCTGTAAACACAATAACCACCACCGCTCCCGCTACCCCAACAAGTGACGCCATCATCAATAGGGCAGGAACTCCTGCCAGATCGATCAGCCAGCCGCCCACCATAGATGCCAGTACACTTGCTACCGTATAGCTCATTCCTATATATGCTTGCCCTTTAATAGCGTCCTCCGGTCCAATAACGCGATTGACATAATAAATTGGTGCAATTGCTATCAGACCCCAACCAGCAAGTTGCAACACCTGCACCAAATAATAAACCGGCAACGAAGGAGCCAGCAGCGAAGCAATCACTTTTACTGCCATGAAAATACCGCAAATCCGATATCAGACATCACTGCCTGCTTTCTTCAACATGTAGGAAAACAAAAACATTGATGGCAACTCGCCTCATCGAATTCCAACTTCTTTGTCGCTTTCCGTCAGCCGGTTGTGTTCCTTAATATAAGCCACCACCTGTTCCACCCGGGTAAACGCCATGCCGATATAGCTGTCCGCCGCCCCATAATAAATGGCGATCCGCCCGTTTTCTGGGTCGCAGATAGTCGCACAAGGAAAACATACATTGGGTACAAAGCCTCGCTCCTCATACCATTCCTCCGGAGTCAACAGAAAATTCTCACAGCGGTATTTTACAACGGAAGGATTGTCGATATCTAAAATCGCCCCGCCAATACTATACACATAGCCGTTGCAAGTCCCCGTCACTCCATGGTAGAACAACAACCAGCCCTCGTCCGTCTCAATTGGTGCCGCGCCGCCGCCAATCTTTAACATCTGCCACCACTCCTCACCTTTGCCCATCACATGACGATGTTTCCCCCAATACACCAAATCCGGACTCTCGCTGAGAAAAATATCTCCGAACGGTGTATGACCGCTGTCACTGGGCCGGGACAGCATCATAAAATTCCCATGCACTTTTCTGGGAAACAGCACGGCATTCCGGTTAAAAGGCAGGAATGGATTTTCCAGCCGCTCAAATACTTTAAAGTCCGTCGTCTTTGCCATTCCAATGGCCGCTCCATAAAAATCCTGGCACCAGATCACATAATACGTATCTTCCACCTTTACCAGACGGGGATCGTAAGCATACTTAGGCATAAATTCTTTGCCATTCTGATCCACAAAACGAATCTTTTCTTCTTCAAAATTCCAATGAATGCCGTCTTTGCTTCTCCCCAGATAAATGTAAGGAACCCCGTTGATTTGCTCCCCGCGAAACACGCCGATAAATCCGTCCGCATAAGGAACCACCGCCGAATTGAAAATCCTAGCCACTCCTTTCACCGGATTTCTTCCGATGATCGGGTTCTCCCGATATCGCCAGACGGGTGCATTCTTCAACTTTTCCTCCGGCTCCTGCCATGGCATATTTTTAATTGCTGGTGCAATAATTTTCATTTTTTATATCCTCCTTATTCATCTTTTTAAAATCTTTTCCTTATCTGCAGATTCTCACATCTGAGAGATAAATCATTTTGCTCATAAAGTCACCCGTCAGCCGGGGAAGCAAAAGCCCGCCATACATTAAGAATGCTCCTTTATAGATTTGATCCGCCGTAGTCTTTCCTACCTTCGTTTGATGGTTTGCTTCCATCTCGATTTCCTCTAACCGGTACTCTGCTTCCGGATCCAGCCCCTTTAGCCGAATCTTCCGGCTATGCCAGTTGGGTTCTGCTAATACCTGCACATAAGTTATCAACGCCTCACTCTTATCTTTGGCCACTACCTGCCAACAGTCATACCGATGGTTCTCTCTCCAAGAAGCAACCCGATAATAATCTCCCTCCCGTACCAGCGGTTGAAAACGGTGATACATCTTCACCTGCTCCTCAATCAGATGCTTCTCTTCCTCCAGCAGCTTGGTAATATCCAGCTCATATCCAAAAGTCCCTGCCATGGCCACATATCCACGGGTTTTAAAGGGAGTCACCCGCCCGACAATATGATTCGGACAAGCGCTCACATGAGCGCCCATCGTGCTCAAAGGATACAAAAGAGAGGTGCCCTCCTGAATCTCCAACCGTTCAATCGCGTCGGTATCGTCCGAACACCAGATCTGAGGACTGTAGTACAGCATGCCTGGATCAAACCTGGCTCCACCACTGGCACAATTTTCCAGAAGAAGTTTCGGAAATTCCTTGATCAGGCGCTCCTGAAGCTCATACAGCCCCAACACATATCGGTGAAACAGCTCGCCTTGGTGTTTTTGTCCCAGCCAGACACTGCCCACATCCGTCATTTGCCGGTTCATATCCCATTTTACATAGGAAATAGGAGCGCTCCGCAAAATTCTAGCCACTGATTCATACACATATTCCACAACCTCCGGCCTTGAAAGATCCAGCACATACTGCGCGCGACTCTGTACCGGCTCCCTTTCCGGAATCCGAATCGCCCACTCTGGGTGTGCTTGGTAAAGCTTAGATTTGGGAGAAACCATCTCTGGTTCAAACCAAATTCCAAATTCCATCCCCAACGCTCTCACCTGTTCCACCAGATGTGGTAATCCTCCGGGCAACTTTTTCTCATTAACCTCCCAGTCTCCCAAATGGCCTTCATCTACATTGCGGTCCCCGAACCAGCCATCGTCCATGACTAACATCTCCACGCCTCGTTTCTTTGCCTCTCTGGCAATCTCCAGAAGCTTTTCTGTATTAAAATCAAAATAGGTTGCTTCCCAATTGTTAATCAAAATCGGACGCTTTGCATGAAGATACGGACTACGAATCAGATGATTCCGATATAAGTCATGGAAAATATGTGTCATTTTCCCCAATCCCTCATGAGAATAAACACACACTACCTCTGGTGTGATGAAGGTCTTCCCTGGCTCCAACACCCACTCAAAGCCTTCCGGATGAATTCCCATCAAAAGCCGTACACTACCAAACTGGCTCATCTCCGCTTCTGCCATAAAATTCCCCGAATATACAAAATGCATGGCATAGACCTCTCCCCGATCTTGTCCCGCATCCCGCCCCATCACAGCCAGAAACGGATGATCCTGATGTCCGGATTCTCCCCGGAAAGAGGATACCATCTGTTTCCCAAACGCCAAGGGACGCCGCACCATATGCCGTTCTCTGGCCCAAGAACCAGCCAGCGTCAGCATATCCCCCTCCTCCATATCCATATCCATGCAAGCCGTCAAAACCCGCTCCAAATACAGAGGCTCTTCTCCTTCATTGACCAGCTCCGCACTTCGAATCACCGCCTCACTGTCAGCAAACACACTATAACGCAAAATTACCTTTAACCCCAAAACCTCGTCCCGGCATTCCAGCTCCAAAGTCCTTCCATCCTTTCCTTCCTTATCTTGGCAGAAGGTAGCTGGTAATCCCGGCAGTTCCGGCTTACCCGCAAGAATTCGATACCCTTGATAGTGAAGCTCACATCCCCGAAAACCAGCCGCACTTCTCACATTCAAACAGCTGTCTCGATAATCTCCCATCCCCCATGTGGAGTACTCCGCTGGAAAAGTATCGGCAAAGGAACACTTCTCCCGTAAATTCTTAGATGGAACAAAAGGCGCTTCCTCTGTCCTCATCAGGCAACCGCACCGATTATCCTCTATCTGCTTTCCAAAATATACATGACCTACGTATTTCTCATCCGCAATTCCGATCACGTACTCGGTTTCTCCAGCTATTAGCCGAAACAATCCTTCTTTTTCCAGATATTCTATTCTCATTCCTTGTAACCTCCTGACTTCTTCTCGAATCTTAAATAAATTTCAAAGCTTATCATTACCTAACTTATTTTAATTATAATATTAATTTAATTTAATTTCAATAGTAAAGTTAAGCACCTTTCCTTATTTGTTAGTTTTACACGATTTTTCATCAATTTTTTAGTTATTATCGCTAATTTATTGTTCTTTTACTTTATTATACATTTATTTATCTTTATAAATATTAAGTTTATCTCTTATGTTTTAACTTGTTTTTTTGATTTTCTTTCTTATATTTTTCACTGTTTTCTTTCTATAGAGGAGGGCGCCACAAATGCGGCGCCCACAAAACTCCTCAACAAAAATTTCTTATCCCCTCTGTCTTTATTTTGATTACTTCCCACTCTTATAAAACACTAAATTTGTCTTCCAAATCTCCGTTTTCTTCCCGCCTTCCCTCAGGAATCTTTGGTATATTCGGATTCTCCGTTTCATCGTTCTCCATATTGCCATCGCTCATATTCTCTGTCAACTCTTCTTCCTTTTTTGCTGGTTCCTGTGCAGGAACAAGTGCTTTTTCCTTAGAATCTGGGTTTTTATCTGAAAAATTCTCAGTTGCCAGTCTTTTCGCTGCCTGTACCGTTGCATTCTTTATTGATTTCGCCCCTGATTTTTCCTTCATCTCCAGACTGTCAATATTTACCTGACTCCCATCCATCTCTAAGATAGTTATCGCAATAACTCCTGACTGCGGACAGCCCTCCCATTGAATATGCAGAGACCCTTCTTCATCACTCTCGTATCCATTGATACCTTCGAAATCCAGATATCCCGTATTCGATGGACTTGCTTTGTCTACTGCCATTTTCATACGCCTTTCTGCTACTGGCTTTGCATTTGAGTTCGTCGCCACATTTTCTGTCCCGTCAGCTTCCTCTACCAGAACATAGAAATTTCCATCAGAAAACAAATTCATCTCAATTGACACTCCCTGCCCCGCCTCATACTCGCCATCATAATCTGCCAAATCGACAATAAATGTCTCTGGCTCAGTAAATACGTGGACGGGATCGTCGCCAAGAATAAAATCATCAAAGGAACTTTGATTCGCATCGGATCCGGCCTGCTCTACTTTCACCGAAAGCAGATGGATCGCACTCTCTCCCGCCATATCCGTGATCTGGATATTGATATAATCCTCCTTTGGCACTACGGTTGCCGTCACTTCTTTTCCCTTTCCGGGATAAGTGTCCCAGCCAGAAGTCTCTGTTTTGAAGGCCATCTGAGCATTTGCTTCCTTGTCAAAGGTCAACGTTACCGTCGTCTCTTTTCCCGCCTCAAATGCAGCA
>JAAWNY010000026.1 GCA_022799175.1 Lachnospiraceae bacterium
ACGATATAAAATTGTAAAAAGCATGGGTTTGCTATGAGAAGAAAAGAGACATGTATTGTAATCCTACAAAACCAATTGACAATACTTTTATCCTATGATAAACTAAAGTCATATTGTTATGAAGACGATGCCGACAATCCGAAGATTGTTGTTGATATTTTAGCAGCTGCGAGTAAAGAGCAGCTGCGGATGGGAAAAGATAAATTTATGAATGGCAGAAGTCATTCTACAGTCAAGTATGTCTGTAGAATGACTTTTTTTCGTTTCATAGAAAAGTACATTTTATGAAACAAAAGTGCTCCTTGGGGATCGCACAGTGGCGGTGAGGATTCTATTTTATTTCAGGAGAGGAAAGTATGAAAAAGTTAAAAATGAATAAAAGTGCAAGTATGATACTTTTGATTGTAGGAGTGCTTTTAAGTGGTTGCGGAAAAAATAATTTTTCGCCAGAGGTAAGGATCATGGAAAAGAAAGAACTGGTTGCAGATGAAACGGATCGGAGTAATACGTTGATCTATGCAGGGGAAAATGAAAGTACGATCAATCCGGTTTTAACATATCATGATGAGCTGACAGATATTATTTTTTCAGGACTGATGAAATATGATGGTGATGGCAGGCCGGTGGTGGATCTGGCAGAGAGTTATGAATATGATGCGGACAACTTTACTTATATATTTCATCTGCGGGAGGGGGTAAAATGGCATGATGGTGAAACGTTCCAGGCAGAGGATGTGGTATTTACCTACCAGACCTTGATCGAAGATGATAGTTTGTCTAGCAGTCTGACTAGTGATTATGAAGATATTATTCGGGTAGAGGCAATCGATGACAATACAGTAGAAATTCAGCTGGATCATTACAATGCAGCGATTTTAGGATATTTTACTATGGGAATTCTGCCGAAGCATCTGTTGGAAGGAGAAGATATGAACACCACTGCCTTTAATCAGTCCCCCGTGGGAACCGGACGGTACAAATTTCAGGAATGGGATGTGGCTGGTGGTATGATTATTCTGGTTCGCAATGAGGATTATTATGGTAAAGTTCCTAACATTGAGCGGCTGATATATAAGACAGTGGCAGTAGAGAGCACCAAGGCGACGATGCTGGAGTCTGGTGAGGCAGATCTAGCTTGGTTGAATGCCGGCTATGCGGCGGCTTTCCGGGATCGCGAAGATTATCGCACCTGGGATTTTTCCACAGCGGATTATCGTGGGGTATCCATGGATATGAAATCGGATTTTTGGAGCCGCAATAGGGATTCTATTGGGGTGCTGAATTATGCCTTGGATAAAGATAGTATTGTGGCCAGTGTGTTGAATGGTCAGGGGGAAGTGGCCTACAGTCCGATTCAGAAAAATCCTTTGGGCAGTAATCGGGAAGCCAATATCTATTCTTATGATCGGATAAAATTTGATGAGGAAATGGAACGATTAGGTTGGAAAAAAGGAACAGACGGGATCTATGAACGAAATGGGGAGCGATTCCATTTTACGATTCAGACGCGAGATTATGAGGAGGAGCGTGTAGATATTGCCAATGTTATGTCAGCAATGCTGCAACAAGCCGGTGTGGAAATGGAGGTCGTGTTGGTGACCCGGTTTGATTGGACAGCAGGATATGATGGCTTTTTGTCCGGTTTTGCTACTCCTTTTGATCCGGATATGGCTTATAAGCAATTTGTTACCGGCGCCAGTGACAATACAATGAGTTATTCAGACGAGAAGGTGGATCGTTTATTGGAAGAAGGGCGTCATACCGAGGATGAGGTGAAACGGCGGGAGATTTATGGAGAGTTTGAAGAGGTTTTCAGCCAAAATCCAGGAGTGCTGCTGGTAGCTTATCTGAATGGGAATTATGTGGGTAGCAGTGCAGTGGACGGCCTGGATCCGACTAGAGTTCTGGGGCATCATGCCGTAGGGGTGATGTGGAATATTGAAGATTGGAGGATTGCAAGATAAATGGGATTATGTCCGGATAAGAGAGCAGGAATGCCGACGGAAAACAGAGAAAAGATACTGGAATTAAAAAATCTAGCTGTTAGTTTTGCTACTCCTCAGGGGGAAGTGCAGGCGGTCCGGGAAGTAAATTTGTCTGTGGAGCCGGGGGAGATTATCTGTATTGTAGGAGAATCCGGCTGTGGAAAAACGGTTCTGTGTCAGTCCGTGATGCATCTGCTTCCGGAATCTTCGCAAATCAAAAGCGGAGAGATTCGATTGTGTGGCAGAGATATTACCGAAAGCAGCGAAAACGAACTGCAAAAGCTGCGCGGGACTGTCATGGCAATGGTATTTCAGGATCCGTTGACAACATTGAATCCAACGATTCCGGTGGGAAAGCAGATCATGGAAATGCTGTTAAAAAAGAAAATGAATAGAAGAGAAGCAAAAAAACGGGCTTTACAATTGATGGAGCTGACGGGGATTGAAAAAGCCGGGGAAAAATTTGATTTGCAACCCCATTTCCTTTCTGGCGGGATGCGTCAGCGCTGTGTGCTGGCAGCGGCGCTGGCATCCGATCCCGCTCTTCTTTTGGCGGATGAAGTGACAACCGCGCTGGATGTAACTGTGGAGACGAAGATTCTGGATTTATTGTTAGAGATCCGAAGGAAAACGGGGACTGCTATTATTTTTGTTACTCACGATCTGGGGGCGGCGGCAAGAATTGCGGATCGGGTGGCCGTTATGTATGCAGGAAAAATTGTGGAAATCGGAAAAGCGGAGGAAATATTTTATGCACCGCGTCATCCATATACATCAAGACTGCTGTCTTCGATGCCTATTTCGATACCAAAAAATCAGGGAATATCTTTGGAAAAAGACCGGATGGGGAGATATTTGAAGGAAAGGGACGATAACAACGGTGGAAAAAGAAATAATTTTAGAGGTATGTCAGCTGAAGCAGTATTTTGAGCTTCCGAATCATCGTCTGGTGAAGGCGGTCGATGATGTTTCTTTTTCGGTCAGCCGGGGAGAAGTGTTTGGCCTGGTGGGAGAGTCTGGATGTGGAAAATCTACATTGGCCCGTTGCCTGGCTGGGATCTATCGTCCTACAGATGGTAAGATATTATGGGAACAGATGTCAGTATGGGGAAAAGAAGTTACCAGAAAGCAACAGAAAAAACGGCAAAGAGAGATTCAGATGATCTTTCAGGATTCTGCGGCGGCTTTGAATCCGCGGATGAGAGTGGAGCAGATTGTGCTGGAGCCATTGCGGATTCACAGAAGAAGGCAGGAGCGATGGCAAAGTCAAGAACGGTTGGAGGCAGCACTGATACAGGTAGGGCTGCCTCCTTCTCTGGGCCTAAAATATCCAGGTGAGCTTTCCGGAGGGCAGCGTCAGCGGGTTGCGATTGCTAGAAGTCTGATGCTGGACCCCAAATTGGTGATCGCCGATGAGCCCACAGCTGCTTTGGATCTTTCGACGCAGGCTCAGATGATTCATTTGTTTCAGCAGCTTCAAAAGGAAAAACAGTTCACGTTTGTTTGGATTGCCCATGATCTGAATGCTGTGCGTATTCTCAGCGATCGGGTGGGAGTGATGCTGAAGGGAAGGCTGGTAGAGATGGCGCCAGTAGAGAAACTATTTTGCAATCCGCTCCATCCTTATACCAAAGCGCTGCTTTCTGCCATCCATATTCCGGACCCGGTTTATGAAAGAAATCGGAAAGTAGTAGAATACGATCGAGATACTCCTCTGGGAGAACAGATGACAGAGTATGAGGAAGGACATTTCGTTTTAGTGTGAGGCGCTATCGTCTTTGTCCGTGGCCAATTCTTCCAGAGAATGAAATTGATATCCCATTTCCTCCCAGCGGGTAAGCAGTTCATCCAAGATTTCAGCATTTGTTCGGGAGGTGCTGTGCAGCAGCACGATGGCGCCGGGATGAATGCGACTCAGCAGCTTTTGGAAGGCTTCTTCATGACTGGGCTGTTTATCTTCATACCAGTCTACGTAGGCCAGGCTCCAAAAGAAAGTATGGTAGCCCAAATCTTTGGCCATCTGCAGGTTGGCTTCACTGTACTTGCCCTGAGGAGGACGATAAAAGGGCTTCATAGTTTGCCCGGTGACCTGCTGATAGAGTTCTTCCAGGGATTTGAGTTCCTGAGAGAAGGTTTCCTGGGTGGAGATTTTGGACATATCCGGGTGATGAAACGTGTGATTTCCTACGGTATGACCCTCTTCTATCATGCGTCGCACCAGATCTGGACTGGTAGCCAGATAATTTCCTACCAGGAAAAAAGTGGCTGGAACATGATGTTTTTTTAGTGCATCCAGGATGGCAGGAGTATTTCCGTTCTCATAACCGGCGTCAAAAGTCAGATAAAGAATCTTTTCTTGAGTATCTGCTGTATAGTGAGCATTAAATTGTTTCAGATAATCGGCAGTGGCGTTACCTATGGGTGGCTGGCCTTCCTGCTGGAAACTTAAACCCCAGTTGCCGTCGGCGGAAGCCGGCAAAGCGGCAGGAGTTGGATCGGTAATATAACCGAGCCAGTGTCCAAAGACAAAACAGAGAAGAAAAAGAAATACCATTTTAGCGGTTGAACGGCAGTAAAAGCGGTAGTTGTGGCTGCGATGAGTCATGAGATAACCTGCAATGATTATTGTTGCTATCATTTATACGAGTGAAAGAAGGGATTTATACAGAAAATCGGGAACTGTAAGAAAGTCGTTATACTCCTTACGGGAAAAATATGGTATGATCAGAAACAGAATGAAGAGTGATGGGAGATAGAACGATGAGATACCAGAACCGCTTAGTAGTGATAGCACTTAGTATTTGTATGATATGTGGTATGCCAGCGTTTTCCATGTTGTCATATGGAGATATCATAGTGCCGCCGCATCCTTTGGCGGTCGGAGAAGACGAAAGTCAGAGGCCGGGCGGCGATTTTTCAGGAACGCCGGCAGGGATATCAGGGACTCCGATAACGGGCGGCCCGGGAGTAGGGTGGCAGATGCCGGGGGAATCTCCGTCTGTAAATCCGTCGGCGGCTGAAAATCCTGCAAATCCACCGATGGATTCGGCACAGGATTTTTGGCAGGAACCACAGATTGCCGCGGAAGGGGCGGTACTGCTCGATGGCAGTACCGGAAAGGTGTTGTATGGCAAGAATGCGGACCAGCAGTTTTATCCGGCGAGTATTACGAAAGTGATGACGGCGTTGCTGGTAATTGAACGATGCAGTCTGGATGAATGGGTAACCTTTTCTGAATCGGCCACGACAAATCTGGAGGCGGGAGCGGTATCTTTGGATATCACAAAGGGAGATCGGCTGACAGTGGAGCAGTGTCTCCATGGTCTTTTGATGAAATCTGCCAATGAGATTGGTAACGGTCTGGCGGAACATATTGCAGGAAGTGTGCCAGGTTTTGCTGATTTGATGAATATCCGGGCGAAGGAACTGGGGTGCACCAATACCAATTTTGTCAATCCTCACGGACTGAATGATGCTGCCCATAAGACGACTCCTCACGATATGGCACTGATTATGCGGGCGGCACTGCAGCAGGAACATTTTCGCAGGATTGATATGACACTTACCTACGATTTTCCAGCCACACAGAAATCAGCAACCAGAACAATCACGATGGGACATAAGATGATGTATCCCTCTGACTCCCGTTATTATGAGGGGATTGTGGGCGGAAAAACAGGATATACCTCGCTGGCAGGCAATACGTTGGTGACAGGAGCAGAGAAAAATGGGGTACAACTGATTGTGGTAATTATGAAATCAAAGCAGAGCCATTATGCAGATACCAAAGCTTTGTTGGATTATGGCTTTGCCAATTATGAGACATTGATGGCCCGGTAATCGGGAAAGGAAAGAAATCAGAGGAGAGTGCCCTATGGCCAAGAAAAACGCTCGCAATACCCGCAGCAGGATTGTAAATGCGGCATGGAAATTATTTTATGAGCAGGGGTATGAAGATACTACGGTGGAAGAGATCATTGAAGTATCTCATACTTCCAAAGGTTCTTTTTATCATTATTTTGACGGAAAAGATGCATTGCTCGGCACTTTGAGTTCTCTGTTTGACGAGAAATATCAGGAGCTATCCTTGTGCCTGGATCCGGAAATGACCGCTATGGAAAAGCTGTTATTTTTAAATGGTGAACTGTTTGCCATGATTGAAAATTGCGTGTCAGTCGAGCTTTTGGCCAGGCTTTTGTCCACACAGTTGGTGACCAACGGGGAGAAACATCTATTAGACAGAAACCGCACGTATTATAAATTGTTGCGAAAGATTATTAGCGAAGGCGTGGAGACAGGAGAGTTGAACAGTCAGGTGAGTATCAGCGAGATGGTGAAGATTTATGCCATGAGTGAGCGGGCACTGATGTATGATTGGTGTCTATGTGGCGGCGAATATTCGCTGCGTCAGTACAGCGGAGTGGTGTTGCCCTCGTTTCTCAGCAGCTTTTTACCAAAATAGCCAATAGAGAAACATAACAAGGAAACGAGAAACACAGCCAAGGAAAAGGGGAGAGAGGCCATGAGAAAATGGTCTGTAAATTTTGGCTTTGCAGACCATTTCCATTTCCAAAAAATAATCTTTAATATTATTATCTTCTTACATTTTCAAATTCTTTTACAATCTCTTCGGATGGTGCTTTGGTAGCCAGAGATACGATTACAATAGCGACCAAAGCTACCAAAAATGCCGGAAGCAATTCATAAATATTCCATGCACCACCCAGAGGCTTCACCAGATATTTCCATACAAAGACCATGATACCCCCAGAAAGCATGCCGGCCAAGGCACCTTGAAAATTGCTCCGCTTCCAGAACAGTGCTGTGAGTACTACTGGTCCAAAGGAAGCGCCGAAACCAGCCCAGGCAAAAGATACGATATGGAACACAGAACTGTCGGGATCCCAGGCCAGAACCAGACTGACCAGAGCGATCGCCGCCACGGTCAGCCGTGCGGCCATCATAGAAGCCTTTTCACTGAGCTTGATTTTACAAAAATCCTGCAAAAGATTTTGCGATACTCCCGAGGCGGCCGTCAATAGCTGAGAATCTGCCGTAGACATAGTACAGGCCAAAATTCCGGCGAGAACGATTCCGGCTACTACAGAGGCAAGAAAACCATACTGACCTAAAAGACCAGCTAGTTGGATGATCGTGGTCTCGGATTCTGAGCTGGAGACAAACAGGGGAATCTTTCCAGCTATAGAGGCACCATAGCCAATGATTCCGATCAGGATTGCCACAAACATGGATATTACCACCCAGACTGAGGCGATCCGGCGGGAAATAGCAATTTCTTTTTCCTCCCGAATAGCCATAAACCGCAGCAAAATGTGAGGCATTCCAAAATATCCAAGACCCCAGGCACACATGGAAAACATGTTCAGAGTGCCATAGGGGACTGCCGTACCAGAGGCCCGATCGTGGAGAAAGCTCAGGCTCAGATAGCCATCCAGTGAACGGGCATTTTCAGCCACTGCCGACCAGCCTCCAGCCACATGAATTCCAAAAAATACAATCACAATAAGAGCGATGGTCATTACAATACTCTGGATCAGATCGGTAGTGGATACGGCCAGAAAGCCACCCATCACCGTATACCCCACAATCACCAGGGCTCCTAACAGCATAGCCAGATGATAATCCACTCCAAACAGACTAGAAAACAAAGTTCCCACCGCTTTGAAGCCAGACGCTGTATAGGGGATAAAAAAGATCAAAATAATAATAGCGGCAATACACATGAGAATATTCTTGTCATCCCGATAGCGCTTAGAAAAAAAATCCGGAATGGTGATGGCGCCACAAGTCATAGAGTAACGTCGCAGTCGTTTGGCGACAATCAGCCAGTTGAGATAGGTGCCGGCCGCCAGTCCGATGGCCGTCCAGCCCGCATCTGCGATACCCGACAAATACGCCACACCAGGAAGTCCCATCAGCAACCAGCTACTCATGTCCGAGGCTTCTGCGCTCATTGCCGCCACCAGAGGCCCCAGCTTTCGGTTGCCCAGATAGAAGCCCTCTGCAGAGCTATCGCTTTTTTTGCTGAAATAATATCCGATATAGATCATCAAAATCAGATAGACAGCAATCGCAAGTAAAATCCCTATTTGTCCCGTACTCATAATTTCCCTCCTCATAAACAGAATGGGCACATTATAACATGGTAAGAAATAGAACACAATACAGAACAAATTATAGACTATATTCTATACTATTAATAAAAATATTTCATAAAATATATTAATATAAAAGAAAAAATAACAAAACTAAAAACAAAATATTATAAGACGAATAATAGAAATATAATGTATTTATTTTCATACATACGATTCACAGAAGAGAGCATTTCCCCATCAATTGCCCTTCTCAATCATACTTCCATTGCCAAACGAGAAAAACCCTAGAAAAAGATTTTCAATTCGCTTTCTTTTCCGCCCAATTTATAGTATACTAAACAATATTATACCTAAAAATCCGACAGCGGAGCAAACCAGACAGACTCCAGAAGAGGATAAAAATATCATGAAAGAAAAATTATATACCATAGAACTAAACGATGCAATAAAGGCTGGGGATGAGTGTCTGTTTTGTTGGTTGGAGCGCAAGCTAGAGCAGGAAAATCTGGAATTTGTGCTGGGGTCTTCCTATATGGAGGATGATATCCGGGCGGAAACGAGCCAGAAGGGTTTTTGCCGACATCATACAAAGATGATGTATGACTATGGAAACAGTCTGGGGAATGCCTGGATTTTGAAGTCGCGTCTCGAGTATCTCAATCAAGAGTTGAAAAAGCAGATGGCACACTATGTGCCGGGGAAACGTTCAAATTTTCTGGAACGTTTTAAGAAGTCGGAACGAACCCTGTCAGGAGAAGGAACCGCCATGGCAGAAACCTGGCTTCGCTCAGAAGAGACACACTGTTATGTATGTGAACGTATGAGAAAGATTTACGAGCGAATGTTGGATACTTTTGTCTATATGTTGCACAGCGATCCGGAGTTTTGCAGACTTTTATTGGAATCTAAAGGGTTTTGTATTCATCATTTTGGCGATGTACTAAAGATTTGTGAGGAAAAATTAAAACCACAACAGAAACAGGAATGGATTCCGAAACTGGCAAAGCTAATGGAGAGGAATCTGGATCGGGTACAGGAGGATATTGAATGGTTGATAGAGAAGTATGACTATCGAAATAAAGATGCAGATTGGCGACAATCACGGGATGCGGTGCAAAGAACTATGCAAAAGACGGTGGGAGGTTATCCGGCAGATCCGGTATTCCAATGCCGAAAATAAGAAAGGATTGCCGAAAATTTGGTATATTCCAGCGAAAAAGAGAAATAATAGTGGAGAATCTAGAGCGTAAATGATTACAGAAGGAGATTTTCCATGATTGATTTAAAAAACAGTGAGACGGCAAAAAATTTGATGCGGGCATTTGCGGGAGAGAGTCAGGCCAGGAACCGTTATACGCTGGCGGCTGATGTGGCGAAAAAGCAGGGGCTTCCGGTGATTCAGTCGGTATTTTTGTTTACAGCAGGTCAGGAATTGGCTCATGCCCAGATTTTTTATGATTATCTGAAAGATTTAAAGGGAAAGAATATTCTGATTGATGGGGCGTATCCGGTGGACCAATATGACAGCAGTTTGGATCTTTTGAAAGCTGCCAGACATAATGAATATGAAGAGTTTCAGGATGTTTATCAGAGTTTTGGCAAAGTGGCTGAAGAAGAGGGATTTGCTCAAATTGCCGGATCTTTTTTTCAGATAGCTGACATTGAGAAGGTACATGGCGATCGCTTTCAGTTGTTTGCTGATTACCTGGAACGAAATCAGCTTTTTGTATCGGAGGTGGAGACCGGTTGGATGTGTTTGAACTGTGGTTTTGTATTTCGTGGAACGAAGGCACCAGCTTCCTGCCCGGTATGTCATCATGAGCAGGGATATTTTCTGCGGTTGGAGCTTGCGCCTTATATTCAGTGAGTGAAACCTGTTTGAGATACCATAACAGAAAAACATGCGGGGCAGGCGGTGCGGCCTGCTCCTTTTGCGGAATATTACGGAAAAATAAAGAGATAGGAGAGAATCTACATATGGAAAACAAAAAAATTCGGGGAGTTATTTTTGATCAGGATGGTCTTTTATTTGATACGGAACGAATTTCTGTGGAAGCTTGGAATCTGGCAGGGGATGAGTTGGGATTTCATCTGGAGGAATCTTTTCTCTGTACGATCCGTGGAGCCAATGCGCAGGATTCTGCCATAAGATTTCGGGAAAGGTTTGGGGATGCTTTTGACTTTTTGAAACTGCGAAAACGGAAACAGGAGCATTTTATGAGAATTTTACGAGAGCGGGAAATGCCTGTGAAACTAGGGGCCCGGGAGTTGCTTATTTATTTGCAAGAGCAGGAATATAAGGTGGCGCTGGCTACAGCAAGCACACGGGAGTATTCTATGGAAAACCTAGAACGAGCCGGGCTTACGGAATTTTTTTCTTTGATGATTACTGGAGATATGGTGCAGCAGGCAAAGCCGAATCCGGAAATTTTTCTGAAAGCAGCAGAAAAGATGGGAGAAGAACCTGGACATTGTCTTGTATTGGAGGACAGTCTGAATGGTGTGGAGGCTGGTATCCAGGGTGGTTTTGTCACGATTATGGTGCCGGATTTGACGCAGCCAGATCAAAAACTGCGCAGCCGGGTGGAACGGGTATGTGACTCTTTGCTGGAGGTAAGAGACTGGCTGATGGAGGGGTAAGCAGGTGAAAGCAGGAGTAGGAGCGGTGGCATTGCTGACTATGTTGGTGACGGGTGGACGGATACGTTCCCGTTATGAACGGGATCATTTTGTGGTGGAGGAGACTGGTATCTCATCTCCCAAAATAAAGCAGGCCAAAAGGCTGGTATTTCTTACTGATTTGCATGATAAGGAATTCGGAGTCGGAAATTGCCAGCTTCTGAATGAGATAAGCAAGATAAAGCCATCAGCCGTTTTGATTGGTGGCGATACCATGGTGGTGAAACCCGATCGGGCAAAACTGATGGTAACAGAGACTTTGCTGGACGGACTGTCAGGAATCTGTTCGATTTATTATGGGAACGGAAATCATGAACAGCGTCTTCGAAGAGAAAAGAAAACTTATGGGGAATTGTATCCGGAATTTCGCCGGCTTTTAAAACGATATGGCGTGATCTATCTGTCAGATGCGTCGGCAAATTTAGGAGAAGATATCCGCATCAGCGGTTTGAATATCACTCAAAACTATTATCGGGATTTTATACCGGAACGGATGAAACAAGAGTATGTGCGACGACATTTGGGGCCATCATCCGAAGAACGATATCAGATTCTTCTGGCACATTCCCCGTTGTTTTTCAATGCCTATCGCGACTGGGGGGCGGATTTGACATTGGCCGGCCATTTTCATGGTGGGACTATCCGGATACCAGGTCTTGGCGGAGTGATGACGCCACAGTACCAGTTTTTTCTGCCTTGTTGTGCAGGGACATTTAAGAAGGATGGGCGGCATATGATTGTGGGACGTGGTTTGGGAACGCATTCGATTAATATTCGACTTTGCAACCGGCCTCAGGTGGTAGTCATCCGATTGTTGCCGGATATTAAGATAGAAAGATAACAGTTTTTGTGCCTGAAAGGTGGTGCAAAAAAAGAATTCCCAAGGAGTAGATAATAATGGTGATTTCTTATAAACTGGAAAAATTTGAAGGTCCTTTGGATCTGCTTTTGCATTTAATTGATAAAAATAAGGTAGATATCTATGATATTCCGATTGCGGAGATTACCCGACAATATTTAGAGTATGTCAACCAGATGGAACGGGAGGATCTGAATGTAGTCAGTGATTTTCTAGTAATGGCAGCGACTCTTTTGGATATTAAATCACAGATGCTGTTGCCAGTTGAGGGAAACGAGGAGGGGGAAGAAGCGGATCCCCGTGCAGAGTTGGTGGCACGTTTGCTGGAATATAAGCGGTATAAACTGATGGCTCAGGAGCTTTTGGATATGGAGGAAGATGCTCAAGGGGTTTTTTTTAAGTCGCCGACTGTGCCAAGGGAAGTGGCGAAGTATGAGCCACCAGTGAATCTGGATGCGTTGTTGGACGGGTTGACTTTGGCAAAGTTACAGCGAATCTTTGAGTCGGTAATGAAACGGCAACAAGACAAGATAGATCCTATCCGTAGTTCTTTTGGGACGATTCGCAAGGAGCCAGTGAGCTTAGAGACCAGGATCCTGGACGTGATGCAGTTTGCAAGAGCTCGCCGTCATTTCGGTTTTCGACAGCTGTTAGAACGGCAAGGGGACAAACTGGAAGTAGTTATTACATTTCTGGCGGTTCTGGAACTGATGAAGATAGGAAAGATTCACCTGAAACAAGAGAATATTTTTGATGATATGGAGATAGAAACGCTGGAGGAGGAAGGGGAGGAAACGGATCTGGAGTTGGATTTAGAAGGACTGGAGGGATAAAAGGGGATGATACATATGGAAAATCCATTTGAAGACGAGGAGGAAGCGTTTGATCTTGCTGCTGTGGAAGCGCGTCATGAGGAGATGGAGGGAGATAACGGGAGCTATCCGGAGAGTGATTGGGAAGCGATCGTAGAAGCGGTTTTGTTTACCATGGGGAATTCGGTGGAGTTGCGACAGCTAGCCATTGCGATTGGGCAAAGTGAAAAAGTAGCATGGCGTGTGACAAAAAATTTACAAAAGCGCTATGAAAAGGAAAATCGAGGGATGCAGATTCTAGAGTTCGAGGAAGCGTTTCAGATGAGTACAAAGGCACGGTTTTATGAAAATCTAATTTTGGTTGCGTCAGCGCCCAAGAAGCATGTGTTGACAGAGGTGATGCTGGAAACTTTGTCAATTATTGCCTATAAGCAGCCGATAACCAAATTGGAGATATCTAAAATCCGAGGCGTTTCGTCGGATCATGCTGTAAATCGGTTGGTGGAGTATGAGCTGGTGAAAGAGGTAGGGCGTCTGGACGCGCCGGGAAGGCCAGTTTTATTTGCCACTACAGAGGAATTCCTGAGACGTTTTGGGATTGGGGCAGTGATGGATCTGCCTAGTATGAATCCAGAACAAGAAGAGGAAATTATTCAGGCCGTGGAGGAAGAGCTGCAATTGAAACTAACGGATCAGGGAGAGATTCTGGATTCGGAACAAAGCAAGGAAAATCCCGTTTTGAAAGAGGCAGACTCCGAAGAAGAGGCGGGTTTTGCCTTGACTTGATTTCGATAACATGATACTATTTGTTCATAGAATTTGTAAGGATATCAACACCATTGTCAGATAGAAATGATGGGATTGCATGTGCCGACGGCACAAGGATAGAGCGAAGGGAGCAAGGACAGATGCCGAAAATTCGAATCCGGTATTTGAAGGAACAGATACCTAGGCTGTCTTATGTGGATGGCAAATCAGACTGGATTGATCTGCGTGCTGCGGAAGATGTGGAACTAAAGGCAGGGGAATTTCGGCTGATTCCATTGGGAGTCGCTATGGAATTGCCCGAAGGATATGAGGCGCATGTGGTTCCCCGAAGCAGTACCTATAAAAATTATGGAATTATTCAGACAAATCATATGGGTGTGATTGACGAGAGTTATTGTGGGGATAACGATCAATGGTTTTTTCCTGCATATGCATTGCGGGATACACGGATACAGGAAGGGGATCGGATCTGTCAGTTCCGGATTATGAAGCACCAACCGATGATTTTGTTTGAAGAAGTGGAATGTCTGGGACATGAGGACCGAGGGGGAATCGGAAGTACCGGTAGAAAGTGATGGAAAACAGTGAATAATTACGGAAGATATGAGAATAAAAGTGGTAGAAATCCGCGTCGTACGGATAATACCAGGTATACAGTACAGCCGATGAGTAATCAGCGACGGCAGGGAACGACGGGACGCAGCCAGAGACAAAATTCTGCTATGCACAATCGAGATGCTTCTCGGGAGAATTTCAGAGTAGTAGGAAACAGGGGACGAAGTTCTACTCACTCAGGTAGCAGTTCCCGGCAGGAAGTTGCCTATCGGGGTGGAAGTATGAACGCAGGAGGAAGGGCCGTGGAAGACGAACGGGCACGGATGCGTGCGCGTGCGCGAAAGAAAAAGCGGCGGCTTCAAAGAAGGATCCTGTTGGGAAGTTTTTTTCTGTTGCTGTTGTTTTTGATTGGCGGAGCTGCTTATGGTTTTGTGCGGCATCAGAGAGAGACGAAGAAACAGGAATTGTTGAAAGAGGGGATTGAACTTTTAAACGGGAATCATTATGAGGAGGCAATCACTCGATTGGATGAGGCGCTTCAATGGTCGAAAGGAAAGGTGGGAGAATTTGAGATCACTGTGCTGTTGTATCGGGCAGAGGCAGAATTCCGTCTGGAAGACTATGATGCAGCTTTGAATACTTATGGAATCTTGCGAAAAGAGGATTCAGAAAATGAGGATTATAAAAGGGGCGAGGCTTACTGTAAGGTAAAGAAAGGAGACTATGACGGGGCTCTTGCTTTGGGCGTGATCGATGGATATGTCTGTAATCTCAAAGCGGTGGAGCAAATAAATGCCGGGGAATATGACGGAGCTCTGGAGTGGATAGAAAGAGGAAAAGCGGCGGGGGATTCTCTGCAAGATTTATTATTTAATGAAGCAGTAGTATGGGAAAATAAGGGAGAATTTACCAAAGCGCTGGAACTGTTTGAGGCTTATGCGAAAGAATATGGAACCGATGAGAATGTGGAGCATGAGCTGACTTTCTTGAGAAGCCGACAAAAAATAGAAACAACCGTGCAGGTGGAAAAAGAAAGCAGAGAGGGAGAAGCGGGAAATGATTCTGGGGAAGAAGGAAGTACGGAAGTTGGGGAATTAGAATCGGAGAGCACAGCTGAGAGTGAGATAGAAGCAGTGGGATAGTATAAAATTTGACGGCTGACAGGAGCAGGAATGGCAGAATTGATTGAAGTAAAAGCAGTAGAAGAGCGAGTAATCTTGATTGCAGTAGGAGTGGGAGATGGAAGCGATGTGGCGGCCTCTTTGACAGAACTGGAAGAGCTGGTAGATACGGCTGGTGCAGTTGCTGTAGATAAGATGATCCAGAATCGGGAAAATATTCATCCTGGTACCTATTTGGGCAAGGGAAAGATCGACGAAGTAAAGGAGCGGATCTGGGAACTGAATGCGACCGGGGTGGTATGTGACGACGAATTGTCGCCTGCTCAGCTGCGTAATCTAGAGAATGCGCTTGACACGAAGGTTATGGATCGTACCATGGTAATTCTGGATATATTTGCGGCTCGTGCCAACACCAGTGAAGGAAAAATTCAGGTAGAGTTAGCTCAGTTGAAATACCGGGCCGCCAGACTAGTCGGGTTGCGTAATTCGTTGTCTCGTCTGGGTGGAGGTATCGGAACTCGGGGGCCTGGGGAGAAGAAGCTGGAGATGGATCGACGTCTGATCCATGAGCGGATTGGGCAGCTGAAATCAGAATTGGAAGAGGTCAAACGCCACCGGGAGGTACAGAGAAAGCAGCGGGAGAGAACCCATACACCAGTGGCAGCGATTGTAGGCTATACGAATGCGGGAAAATCCACTTTGCTGAATCGTCTTACTGGGGCCGGAATTCTAGCGGAGGATAAATTATTTGCCACTTTGGATCCGACCACCCGTATTTTGGAGCTGGACAGCGGAAGAAGAATACTTTTGACAGATACAGTAGGTTTTATCCGCAAACTTCCCCATCATTTAGTGGAAGCATTCAAAAGTACATTGGAAGAAGCGAAATACAGTGATATTATTTTGCATGTGGCAGATAGTTCGAATTCTCAGATGGATATACAGATGCATGTGGTCTATGAAACATTGCGGGAACTGGGAGTGAGTGGCAAGACAATCGTTACTGTATTTAATAAGATAGATCAGGCAGAAGGAGAGCAGCTGCCAAGGGATTTGCACTCGGATTATCAAGTACGGATTTCTGCCAGGACAGGTCAGGGAGTAGACACTCTGTTAGAGACTCTGGAAATGATTTTGCGAAATCAAAATATATATCTGGAACGGTTATTTCCCTATCCAGAAGCAGGTAAAATTCAGCAGATCCGGAAGTATGGAGAGCTTTTAGAAGAAGAATATCGGGAGGATGGTATTGCAGTAAAGGCTTATGTACCGGCTGAATTATTTGTCACACTACAAGGAGAGGGAGCAGGGCAGATATAAGAATGGATATAGGATTTGGGAGGAAAAACAGGATGAACTGGGAGCAGAAAATGGCAGCGGATGCTGTTCGGTATATGGTATTGGGAGTTGTAGTAGTGGCTCTTTTGGCAATTATTTTAATTCATCCTATTGAAGTGCCAAAGTATGATCGGTGGTTTGTAGAAGTGCATGTGGTCAAAAAAGAAGTCACGGAGATAGAAGGGGAAACGGTTTATCTGCTTCATTGTGAAGAGAAGGATGGAAAAGAAGATATCTTTGAGATTGCCGATGAGGCGATTGGAGAGCGGTTTGAAGAATCGGATGTATTCAGACAGATTAAAACTGGGAAATACTATAAATTTCGAATCGGAAAGGCAGAGGAATTCGGAAGATATTATCCTTGTGTGAGTGGAGCGGTTAAGTTGATTGATGGTTTTAGCGAGGAAACAAAAGTACAAAAGAAATAACTTCTTAATAAAAAGAAAACTGTCACAGAGTATTCATGCGAAATCTCTGCGACAGTTTTTTTCATATAGGGATCCTCCTCGAAAGGGATTAATCGCTGATATCCGCAATATGGTTTAGCATATCGGTCATGGCTTCTGCCGGGCTTTGATTGCGGATGGCATCCAAAATAGCCTGATGCATAGAGACAATTTTTTCAATGGTTTCGGAAAGGACAGAGATTTTCGAAAGTGCTTCCCGGGTTTGGATTTCACAGGTTTCTGCGATGGCAGCCATGGCCGTGATCATTAAAGGATTGTGTGTGTAGGCGGCAATGGCTTCGTGAAAACTACGATCTAAAATGGCAATTTGTTCATAGTTATTTTCCTGTTGAGCATTTATTAACTGTTCTTGAATCAATTGCAATTGTTTGTACTCTTCCGGGGCGGCCCGCTCAGCAGCCAGAGCAGCATTTTGTCCCTCCAGCATCAGACGAAATTCCAGAAAATTTTCCTGGCTGGTACCCTGAATGACAGATTTTAAAGGGGTCGCTTGCAAGATGGCAGAATAACTATTGACGATCGTGCCACGTTTGCTTCGCGTCACATAGCCAGATAATTCTAGTCCTTTATATGCTTCCCGGATTGTGCTTCTACCGATGGAAAGTTGTTCACAAAGAACCGAT
This sequence comes from Lachnospiraceae bacterium, assembly GCA_022799175.1. Classification (GTDB taxonomy): domain Bacteria; phylum Bacillota; class Clostridia; order Lachnospirales; family Lachnospiraceae; genus Brotaphodocola. The sequence continues at coordinate 17,327 of JAAWNY010000026.1, forward strand.
TCGTTGGGAAAAATATAACCTTCCGGAATTTCGCCCGTTTGGATAAGCTGGCTGATTTTTTCATATATCATGTCAGACATGTTTTTTTGAGGACGCACATTTAATAGATCTTGTAGTTGATGAATGGGATTAGACATGATATGGGTTCTCCTATAAATTGTGTGTTGTCATACAAACATCATTATAATACCGAAAGAAATATGTGTCAAAGGGATTTTTAGAAATGGTTGAAAGTGGTTGGTTTTATCTATGTTGTCCTACAAGAGATAAGATGATTTGAGGGGACATGCCCCTCCGGTTAACCATATAATTCTCCAATGCCGGACACTGCCACGTAGATATGAGAAATCTTGTACCAGGTGGCAAAATCGATCACGCCTGTTTGTGGAAGTCCAAAAACCGATTGAAACGTCTTTACCGATCTTGCCGTAGCTGGACCATAAATGCCGTCAGGAGTAATGCGGGGAATGGCAGAGTAAACAGTGGCGATGGCATCGAGTTGTTCTTGTACTTGCCGGACTTTCTGGCCAGAAGAACCAAGATTTAAATTGTATCCAGGCCAGGAAGCGGGAATTCCGGAAATTTCTTCAGCAGTGTTAATATACATATTATCGCCATAAAAGTTTCGGATAATTTCGATGGGACTATAGCCCTGTTCGCCTAAATCGCACGATCCCCACTGAGTCATCCATCCACGATGCAGGCACTGAACCTGACGACCATCGCAATACTGCGTCAGAATGGGTTGCCGAACTTCTGGTCGGGATAAATAATTGTCAAAAATTTCATCTACTACTAGAGAAATACTTTCATAAATATTTCTTCCATAAATCCATTTGTGATCAAAAGCAGTAGAAGAGGTGATGGTAAAATCATATCCCCGATTCCGATAGTGCTCCGTATAAACCCGGTTCAGTGTAAAACTCATGATGGCCAATACATTGGCAGTGATGGTAGATTGAGGCCAGGTAGCATAAATCTCACTGGAAGCCACGTTTTTGATGTAATCCCGGTAAGGAACATAATAATTTTTGGCAGTAGAATCGGTAGGAACTCCATCATGAACGACAATTGTTTGAGGAACAACTACGCGGCTAAGTACAATTTCGCCGCTTTCTCCCACTGGTTGAATCTCCGGTTCTGCGATTTTAGGAGGATAGTTGCCATATAAAGTATGTTCCGGAATCACAATTGGATTTTCTTCTGGCGCTGGATCGGATTCTGGTTCTAGCCGTACTGGCTGAATTGCTGTCGCTGTTGGCAAAATTTCTGTACCAGAAATCCATGTGGTTTTAAACCCTGGTGCAGAAATCTGTAGATTATATTCCGAATATGGCTGCTGATCTCCGGGCTGCAGGCTATAATCCAATGGAGGTGCCGGCAAAGAAACTTGTTCCGTTTGCCCGGAATTATTGGTAACGACTTTTTCTATGGTACTGTCTGGTTCTCCGGTATAGGAGATCGAGACAGTGGCATTTTGGATGGGGAAATTGTTTTCAATATTGACAACATTTACTTGTAAAAAACCACGGGAAGAAGAATCGGTGGCAGTGACAGAAAAGTCTTTTTTCATAGAAACCTCGAGCAAGAAATGATTATAGAAAATATACGCCATTTAGAGGGAGAATATGTATTTTACAAAAGATAAAAATTAAGAAAATAAAGAATTCTCTGGGAACTGCAAAGAATTTTAAATAACTGCTTGAAATGAAAAAGGAAATCATGTATAATCTTACCAATTTGGGCAAAAATCCGGTGATAATTTCCGGCGCCCTTTCCAGAAAGCTGTTCTATGGTTTTCTGCGCATCCCTCAACCCAGGAGTTGACCTTACGATTTCTGCCAGTACAGATGTCGGATTTTGTGTCAACTGCTCATGACAATGGATAAAGAAAGGATTGATTCCCATCTATGAAAGCGTTTCTCATATTGGAGGATGGAACCGTATTCTGTGGCAACAGTATTGGTTCTGACAGAGAAGTTATCAGTGAAATCGTATTCAACACATCTATGACCGGTTATCTGGAAGTCCTTACCGATCCTTCCTATGCGGGACAAGCGGTAGTGATGACGTATCCGCTGATTGGCAACTATGGTATTTGTACAGAAGATATGGAGTCCGACAGGCCATGGCCGGATGGTTTTATTGTCCGTGAATTATCTCGAATCCCCAGTAATTTCCGGAGCGGGGACACGATTCAAAACTTCTTGAAAAATTATGATATTCCAGGTATCTGTGGTATTGATACAAGAGCCCTCACTAAAATTTTAAGAGAAAAAGGTACGATGAATGGCATGATTACGACTCATGTCTATGAAGATTATGCAGAACCAGTGATGCGAATGAAAAATTACCGGGTAACGGGGGTGGTAAAGGCTACTTCCTGTAAGAAAAAATATATTTTTGATCCGCTTGTTTCAGAAAGTTCACTATCTGTGGACAGGAAAGAGAACCGTTTGCAAACATGTGCCGGTGAGGGCAGAAAGGTGGCTCTTCTGGATTTGGGAGCTAAGAAAAATATTGCCCGTTCTCTCGCAAAACGGGGATGCAAAGTGACGATATATCCCGGATATACTCCGGCAGAGGAGATCCTAGCGGCAAATCCAGATGGAATCATGCTTTCGAATGGTCCTGGAGATCCGAAAGAGAATGTGGAAATCATCCGTGAGATCCGCAAACTTTATGAATCCAATGTGCCGATTTTTGCCATTTGTCTGGGACATCAGCTGATGGCGTTGGCCACAGGCGCAGATACTTATAAATTGAAATATGGTCACCGGGGCGGAAATCATCCGGTAAAAGATCTGACTACGGGAAGAGTATATATTTCATCCCAGAACCATGGATATGCCGTGAATCCGGAAAGTCTGAATCCGCAGGTGGCGACACCGGCATTTGTCAATGTCAATGATGGAACAAATGAAGGTTTAAAATATATAGGAAGGAACATTTTTACGGTACAGTTTCATCCGGAAGCCTGTCCGGGTCCCCGGGACTCTGGTTATCTGTTTGACCGGTTTATCGAAATGATGGGAGGAAATCAATAATGGCAAAGAATCCAGATATTAAGAAAGTACTGGTCCTTGGTTCTGGTCCGATTGTGATCGGACAGGCAGCAGAGTTTGATTATGCAGGTACTCAGGCATGCCGTTCCCTGAAGGAGGAGGGGGTCCAAGTGGTGCTGTTAAATTCTAACCCGGCGACCATTATGACAGATAAGGATATTGCGGATCGGGTGTATATTGAGCCTTTGACGGTGGAAGTGGTAGAGCAGTTGATCCGCAAAGAACATCCAGACAGTATATTGCCCACATTGGGGGGACAGGCCGGACTGAATCTGGCGATGGAGCTGGAAGAGTCTGGTTTTTTAAAAGAGAATCAGGTGCGTTTGATTGGGACTACAGCCCTGACAATCAAAAAGGCTGAGGATCGTGAGTTGTTTAAGGAGACGATGGAAAAGATCGGCGAGCCGGTAGCGTCCTCGGATATTGTGGAGGATGTGGAGGCCGGATTGAAAATTGCAGCAGAAATCGGTTATCCAGTGGTGCTACGTCCGGCATATACGCTGGGAGGCAGCGGTGGCGGTATCGCCAAAAATCCGGAGGAATGTCGGGAGACTCTGGAAAACGGGTTGCGTCTTTCGCGGGTGGGACAAGTGCTGGTGGAACGATGCATCGCCGGATGGAAAGAAATCGAATATGAAGTGATGCGGGACGGAGCAGGTAATGTCATTACCGTTTGTAATATGGAAAATATAGATCCAGTGGGAGTGCATACAGGGGACAGCATTGTGGTGGCGCCTTCGCAGACATTGGGAGATAAGGAGTACCAGATGCTGCGCTCCTCCGCGCTCAATATTATTACCGAACTGGGAATTACGGGAGGCTGCAATGTACAGTATGCGCTGAATCCAGACAGTTTTGAATATTGTGTGATTGAAGTGAATCCCAGGGTCAGCCGCTCTTCGGCGCTGGCATCCAAAGCGACTGGCTATCCGATTGCCAAGGTGGCAGCAAAGATTGCTTTGGGGTATACTTTAGATGAGATTAAAAATGCTGTGACGAAAAAGACGTATGCCTGCTTTGAACCCATGTTGGACTATTGTGTGGTGAAGATGCCGCGTCTGCCATTTGATAAATTCATTCGTGCGAAACGGACGTTGGGAACGCAGATGAAGGCAACCGGGGAGGTTATGAGTATCTGCACCAATTTTGAAGGAGCGTTGATGAAAGCGATTCGTTCGCTGGAACAGCAAGTGGATAGTTTGTTTTCAAACACCTCATCATCGGTATCAACAGAGGCGCGTGCGAATGGATATGATTTCAGTGGATGGGAAGAGGAAGGGCTGAAAAGGCAACTGGCAAAGGCGGATGACCGGCGGATATGGGTGATCGCTGAGGCGCTGCGCAGGGGCATTTCTTGCCATGAGATTCACGAGATTACTCGTGTGGATCGTTGGTTTATTGACAAGTTGGCGATATTAGTGGAGATGGAACAGACATTGAAGACAGAACCACTGACAGAAGAGCTTTTGCGGGAGGCAAAGCGCCTCGAGTTTCCGGATCGCGTGATATCCCGGTTGACAGGTATACCAGTGCAAAAAGTTCGGGATATGCGTTATGACGCAGGAATCCGGGCCGCTTATAAGATGGTGGATACTTGTGCGGCAGAGTTTGCGGCAGAGACGCCTTATTATTATTCTTGTTTTGATGGGAGCTGTGAGGTGGAGGCAAGCAGCGGGAAAAAGAAGGTACTGGTATTGGGCTCAGGGCCAATTCGTATCGGACAGGGGATTGAGTTTGATTTCTGTTCTGTACACAGTACTTGGGCATTTGCCAGAGAAGGTTATGAGACGATCATTGTTAATAATAATCCGGAAACCGTGAGTACAGATTTTGATATTGCAGACAAGCTGTATTTTGAACCACTGACCCCGGAGGATGTGGAATCTATTGTAGATGTAGAAAAGCCGACTGGGGCAGTGGTGCAGTTTGGCGGTCAGACAGCGATCCAGTTGACAGAGGCATTGATGAAAATGGGAGTGCCGATTTTGGGAACTGCGGCCGAGGATGTGGACGCGGCCGAAGACCGTGAACGGTTTGACTGCATTCTGGAACAATGCCAGATTCCCAGACCGGCAGGACGTACCGTGTTTACGGCTAAGGAAGCCAAGATAGCGGCAGAAGAACTGGGCTATCCCGTGTTGGTGCGCCCTTCTTATGTACTGGGTGGACAGGGGATGCAGATTTGCATCAACGATCATGATATTGACGAATTTATCGGTATTATTAATCAGATTGCCCAGGATCACCCCATTCTGGTAGATAAATATATTGTGGGGAAAGAAATTGAAGTGGATGCGGTTTGTGACGGAGAGGATATCTTGATCCCTGGCATTATGGAACATATTGAGCGGACAGGGGTCCATTCCGGTGATAGTATTTCCGTGTATCCGGCGCCAAGCATTACACCAGCAATAGAAGCAAAGTTAGTGGCTTATACAGAGAAACTGGCGCGAGCCCTCCATGTGAAAGGCATGATCAATATCCAGTTTATCGTGGCCGGTGAGGAAGTCTTCATCATTGAGGTGAATCCTCGATCGTCGCGGACAGTGCCTTATATCAGCAAAGTGACAGGGATTCCCATTGTACCACTGGCTACGCAGGTGATTTGCGGGCATACGCTTAAAGAGTTGGGATATGTCCCAGGACTGCAAAAAAAGTCGGAGTATATCGCGATTAAAATGCCAGTTTTTTCTTTTGAAAAGATACGTGGAGCAGATATCAGTCTGGGGCCAGAGATGAAGTCGACCGGCGAGTGTCTGGGAATTGCGAAAACTTTTAATGAGGCGCTTTATAAAGCCTTTGAGGGAGCGGGAATCAAGCTGCCAAGACATAAAAATATGGTGATCACTGTGCGGGAATCGGAACATGAGGCAGTAGTGGAGATCGCCCGCAGGTTCCAGAAAGTAGGATATCGGATCTTTGCTACTAGAGGGACAGCAAAGGTTTTAAATGCCAATGGAGTGAAGGCGTTAACCGTGCGGAAGCTAGAACAGGAGTCACCCAATATTCTGGATTTGATTTTGGGGCATGAGATCGATCTGGTGATTGATATTCCTCAGCAGGGAGCAGAGCGAAGCCACGACGGGTTTGTGATTCGCAGAAATGCCATTGAGACAGGAGTGCATGTGCTGACTAGCCTGGATACGGCAGAAGCGCTGGTTACTAGCTTGGAGAACCGAGCAAAAGAATTGCTGTTAGTAGATATCGCAAGAGTGGAAAGAAGATGAGAAAGGAGTTTCCATGCTGGAAGTAACAGGTCTGTGTAAGTCATATAAAGGAAACAAGGTATTAGAGGAAATCTTTCTGACAGTACCACCGGGAGAATGCGTGGGGATTGTGGGAAGCAATGGATGTGGGAAGACCACGTTGTTGTCAATCCTGGCAGGAGCAATCCGGGCAGATCGGGGAAGCATTCTTTTTCATGGCAGAGAGGCGATCGGGAATTCAAAAGTATTTTATGAAGAGGCGGCATATGTACCACAGGAAAATCCACTGATTGAGGAACTTTCGGTGAGGGATAACCTCTCTTTGTGGTACCGGGGCAGCCGGATGCGTATGGAAGAAGATCTGAAAACGGGAGCTGCAGCAATGCTGGGGATTCGGGAAATGCAAAAAAAAACAGTATCTACTCTATCTGGTGGAATGAAAAAAAGATTGAGTATTGCTTGTGCATTGTCCAATCATGCCTCGGTACTGATCTTGGATGAGCCCGGGGCGGCATTGGATCTCGAGTGCAAGGCAGCTATTCGTGAATATCTTGAAAAATACCGGAAAAATGGGGGGACGATTCTTCTGACTTCTCATGAGCTGCCAGAGTTGTCCATGTGCACGATGATGTATGTGCTTAAAGGAGGAAAGCTGCTTCCAGTGGAGACAAAGCTAGGCGAGAGGGAATTGATTGAGATGTTTCAAAGAACGTGATAAGAATGTGGTTATCTCTTGTAAAAACGGGCGGAGGTGTAGTATAATAAGTCCCGTATGGCAAGCGATGGTATGCTTTAAGACATGATGGGAGGAAAACGAATGAAATGTAGTTATTGTGGAAACGAATTAAAGGAAAACGATGCCAAGTGTTCCTTTTGCGGACAGCCGGTGGAAGGAGCTATACCGACAGAGGAAGGCAGCCAGGCATTGACTGCAGATATGACAGGAGAAAAGCCAGCAGAAACTGAGCCTCAGACGGGGACGTCAGCGGAGGCATTTAGCTTGCCGGAGTCTGCAAGCGAATTACTGAATGGAGGTCCGATACAGCCTAAAAAGAAGTCCGGAGCGAAGATTGCCCTGATTGCGGTGGCAGCAGCGGCCGTGATTGGGATTGGCGCATTTGCCATGGTGAAGTTAACGGAGAAAGATCCCAAGGAGGTAGTGATTGCGGCTTTTGAGAATATTTATACAGAAGATCAAGTCAATCCGATGGAAGAGATGTTTGGTTTGTCTCAGTTCCAGGAGTATGCGGCAGGCGGCAGCCAGCAGGTAAAGACAGAGCTGGTGTTGGAAAGCTGTTCGGAGGAAACCGTGAACCAACTGGCCGGTGGCGGGATTCGCACAGAATTTAAGTATGACAGAGAGAACCAAAAGGGTTCCTTTGATCTGGGCGTTCTGTATAATAATATGGATTTGATGAAACTGAACCTTTATTATGGGGAGCAGACCGTGATGGCGGCAGTGCCGGAGCTAAGTAGCCGGGTGTTTACGCTGGATATCAGCGAGGGGCTGGTGGAACGCTTAAAAAACTCGCCGACATTGGGACCCGTTTTGGAAGATTCTGATGTGAATCTAGAGGAACTGGCAGAATTTTATCAGGAATATATCGCTTGGGTCCAGTCAAAGATGGAAGAGGGAACCGCATCCGATCCTTATGGTATCAAGGATGTGTGGAAACGGTATCAGGAGGGCAGCCAGGCCCAGGAGAATTTCAAAGCGGCGTTGACAGTGGAAAAAGCAGAAAAGGGTTCTTTCCTGATGGATGGCAAGGAGGTATCTTGCAAAGGATACCAGGTCCATGTCAGCAAGGATTCTATGATTTCATTTTTGCGGACTTCTGCAGATTTCTTTTTGCAGGATGAAGAGTTGAAGGAGAATTTTCTGGAGAATTTGCGCATGAGTCTACGGATGATTGAGATCACCGGCGGAGCGGGAGCGACAGAGGCATTGGGCGGCTTGTCTGTGGAGGAACAGCTAGAAGAGAATTATGAGGAAGTAAAAAAAGCTGTCGATGAGGCGATTGATACACTGGAACAGGTTCTAGGAGATGTGGAGATGTTGGTTCATGTAGATGCAAAAGGCCGGTTGGCTTCCGTAGAGGGGAAGACGGCTCTGAATGATGAAGGCGAAGTTATGGATGTGACATTCAGCCTGATTCTTCAGGGGGGAAGTTATCTGACTCAGAATGCACAAGCCAAAGTGGTTCTGACGGAGGATGGAGAAACCGTGAATTTTGAAATGGTGAAACAGGGCGCTTATGATAAAAATCAGTTGACTGGGGACATTTCCTTTGATGTGTATGTAGAAGAGGAAGATCATATGGGAGTGATGGTAAGCAGCACTTATTATGCCGAGGATGGAGATTTCGATGTGAAGGCGGAAGTGGCAGTGGATCATGAAAAAGTGCTGGGACTGTCGGCGACGGGTGTCATCAGCGAATTGGAAAAAGGTTCTGTACTTCATATGGATTTGGATGAGTTGCGGGTGGATGTACCAGATTCTAATACATGGAGTATGGGAACGGATGATGTTTATGTGACGCTGAGCGGGGAATATGATTTGCGGCCTTTATCAGAGGAAGTGACGGAACCAGAGGGAGAAAAGCTGGATATATTGGCAGCTACGGAGGATGATTGGCAGGAAATCATGATGGAAGTATATATGGGAGTAATGGATATCGCCAGTCAGTTAGCGCCAGTGATGAATTAAAGGATAGAAAAGAATCGGGGAATGAAGATATGTCAATGCGTCTGGTTTTTTGGAAACTGGAACTGAAAAGAGCATACCGGAGATTTCCACAGATGTTTGCGGGGGCAATCGCACTGCTGTTTCTGGCGGGGGCGATTGCCCTTTTAGCAGGGCGTGCCTTATATGGGGATACAGTTATGGGACGAGTCTTGGTTGGAGTAGTGCTGCCCAAAGAAGATGGGGTGGCCAGGCAGATGATTTCCATGATCCGGTCTCTGGACAGTGTGAACAGTTTGTGCGATTTTCAGTATCTGGAACGGGAAGAGAGTCTTAAGAGGTTGCAAAACGGGGAATTGAATGCCGTGATGGATATACCAGAGGGGCTGATTCAGGGGATTATGGATGGGAGTAATCCAACCGTGCGGATCCTGCTTCCCCAAAATGCCTGGCTAGAAAGCCGGATTTTTAGGGAACTGACAGAGGCCGGAGCAAAGATCTTAGGAGCTTCTCAGGCTGGAATTTATGCCGGAAATGAGTTGTATCTGCAAAAGGATCTGGAAGCAAAGATTCCGGAACTGGAACAAGATTTAAATCAAATATTTCTGTCTTATAGCCTGCCGCGGGAAGACTATTTCCGTCATTTGCGGGTGAGTGCGACCGGGGATGTGGAGGTGCCGGTTTTTTATGGAATCAGCGCGTATGTGTTGTTTTTATTGTTGTTATCGATTCCGGCATCCGGGTATTTGTTGCCTGTTTCACCGGTGATGCGAAGAAAGCTGACGTTGGCAGGAGTGGGAACTGCCAGCCGGGTTTTTGGGAGAATTGTCAGTTTAGGGAGTCTTTTCTTGGTGATAACTGCGATAGCAGGGGGATTGGTAAAAGGAGGGCTTTTGCTGCTGGAAAAACGGTTCAGAGGGAAGGGACTTCGGATGTCAGGATTTTTCCTGGAAAAAACCAGCGGCGCTGAGGGGGGAATTGTGTCAGGAATACTGGCAGTGCTGATATTGGTGGTGGTTTGTTTGGGTGCGGCAGCATTGGCAGTTGTGATTTATCAGATGGCAGGCTCTTTGCTTGGCGGGATTATGCTGCTATTTTTGACGGTGACAGCTCAACATTTTCTGGCAGGGGGATTTCTTCCCACGGTCTTTTTGCCGGAGGGAATCCGACATCTGGCTCCGGGAATGCCTTCGGCCATTTTGATGGCAGGGGTACAGATGGCACTGACCCGGACATGGTCGTTAACCGTAACGATAAAACTACTGGGAATGCTTCTGATGTGTTTTTTGTTGACGGTATGGCTGGAAAGGAAGGAAAGATGACAGAGGGGATAGGCAGAATTGGTATATGGTTTTTTTTGTCTTGTAAGAGACATTTGCACAAATGGTCATTCTTAATAATTCTTTTGCTGCTTCCGGTGGGAACCTTGATGATTCGTGGATCAGAGAAAGAAACTGCGGCGGAAATTCGGATCGCAATTTGTGTGGAACAGGAGAAGGTTTATGAGAAAGAAACAACAAGGGGACTAGAACAAGAACTAGTAGAATCTTTGGTGAACCGGTCGGCAGGAGATGGATTGTTTTGCTTTTATCAGTGTGAGAATGAACAGCAGGTAAAGGAGGAAGTGGCTTCCCGGCGGGCAGAGTGCGGATATGTGATTTCAGCAGAATTGCAAAAACAGATGGACCGCAAAAAGTTTAAACGGAGTATTCGGGTCTATTCCGCACCTTCTACAATGGCAGCGCAGCTGTCCTCAGAGGTGGTATTTGCGGCTATGATTTCGCTGTATGATCGGAAATTATTTGAACAATACACTTCAGAAAAGCTGGAGGCGGCAGGAAGAAGTTACAGTCAGGAGAATGTCAAGCAACTTTATGACAAATGGAATGAAAATGGAAGTACGTTTCATTTTACCTATGAAATGGTTGATGGGAAAGGACAGATGGTCGGGAAACCGATGGCAACCTCGGTATTTCCTGTTCGCGGAATCGTGGCAGTCTATCTGTTTGTGATTGGTCTCTATAGTGCGGTGATCGATTTGACAGATGAAAAAAAACATTTATTTCTGGCAGTACCTTATGGAATTCGGACGGGATGCCGTCTGGCAGCGATGGCAGCACCCGTATTTTTGGCCGGAATATCCGGATTGGCGGCGCTGAGGACAGGGAATGTGGACTGGCGTGGGGGATATGAGTGGATGGTGCTAGCAGGTTATGGTGTTGTGGTGATTTTGTTTTCCCGGATGGTATGTCTGATTTGCCGCCAGGAAGCCCTGATCGGCAGTCTGATTCCCTTTTTTCTGGCAGGCAGTCTGATTTTCTGCCCGGTGTTTTTGGATATCGGGAAATATATACCAGAATTTGAAATGCTAGAGAGGTTTTTTTTGCCTTCTTATTATTTGCGAATGTTTTGAAGGTATTGAGGGTACGCTTTGGAGAAAAGAAAGAAGGGAGAAGAATTTTAAAGTACCAAGTCTGGCTGCTTTGCATTTGCAGAGATTTTAGGAGTTCTTAAACTTCTGGATTTTGCATTGAAACGAAAAGGTACACTGTTTGAGCACAGCGAGTTTGGACATTTTCGTTTCGTTTTTAGCAAAATGCAGGAAGTTTTAGAACTCCTTAAATCTCGAAACAGCAAAGCAGCCAGACTTGGTACTTTAAAATTCTTCTCCCTTCTTTCTTTTCTCCAAAGTCAGTGATACAATTTTTCTTCTTGATTTTTTGTTTTCTTTGACATTTTTAGGTTACTATTTTAAGGATACCTGGAGAACTTAACGCCACATAAACTTGTATTTCCTTGGAAACCGAGTTATAATGTTTGGGAAAAGGGGGCCTGACTATGTTTTTTCTGATATTTGCAGTGTGGCTGATCTTAAATGGCAAAGTGACAGTGGAAATCTGCCTCTTTGGCGTTGGGATATCGGCGACGCTGATTTTTTTTATGTGTCGGTTTATGGATTATAGTCTGAAAAAGGAACGGTTGTTATTTTGTCTGATACCATCGTTGATGCGCTATTTTTGGGTATTGATAGAAGAGATTGTCAAGGCTAATATGTGTGTGTTGAAATTGATTCTTTCGCCAGAACTGCAGCCGGAGCCAGCGCTAGTATATTTTGAGACACGTCTGACGAGTGGTACAGCCAGAACCCTTTTGGCGAATTCTATCACGCTGACTCCAGGAACCATCACAATCTCAGTGGAGGAGAATCAATTTTGCGTTCATTGTCTGGACAAGGAGTTGGCTGAGGGCATGGAAAACTCGGTATTTGTGGAGCTTTTGGAGGAAATGGAGGGAAAGATCAAGAAATGGAGCTGTTGAGGACGGGGTATGATGGAGTGTTGATTGGTATGATGATCGTTTTGGCGATATTGATTATCGTGAGTATGGTGCGTTCCGTGTTGGGGCCACGGATTGCCGACCGGATTATTGCGGTGAATATGACAGGGACGATGATCATTATGATAATTGCCATTTTGTCTGTATACTTGGAGGAAAATTATCTGGTGGATGTGTGTCTGATTTATGCAATGATCAGTTTTTTAGGCGTGGTGGTATTGTGTAAAGTATACACTGGGGTTTATCTGCAGAAAAAGCAGATGAAAGCGGATTTGGCAGCTGTGGAGGATAATTTAAAACATCAACATCCGGATTTCCAAGAGGAGAAGTCTACAAAAAAGAGTGGGAGGTAATGGCATGATAGTCGATGGAATACGTCTAATAACAGCGGCAGGTTTGTTGGTTTTGGGCCTTTTTTTTGAAATTTTGGCGGTGTTTGGTGTGAATCGTTTTCATCGAGCCTTGAATCGGATGCACGCTGCAGCTATGGGAGATACATTGGGAATTTTTTTTGTGTTATTGGGATTAATGGTGATAAGAGGATTTTCTATGGACTCTTTGAAATTGTTTTTAGTGGTAGCATTTTTTTGGATTGCATCGCCGGTGTCAGGACATATGATCAGCCGCTTAGAGGCGATGACGGACGAAGAGTTGGGTGAGATCACAGTGATTCGTAAAGAACTTAAGACAAAGGAGCCGAAACAATGAGATTATTTGAAATAATTTTACTGGTGAGTTTGGTAGTCTGTGCGGTTTCGGTGGCTTTTACTAAAGGTTTGCTGACTTCGATTGTAATTTTTATGTCTTACAGTTTGATTATGTGTGTGATTTGGGTTCTTTTGCAGTCTCCGGATTTGGCAATTACGGAGGCGGCAGTGGGAGCAGGGGTGACTAGTATTCTGTTTTTTGTGACATTGAAGAAAATACGGGCGATCCGGAGGGAGGATCAGGATGAGCAGGCAAAGGGATGATTATGAGAACAGCTGGTGGAAAAAATTCAAAGGCTGGGTAGATGGAGAGGTAGACTTGCTGGCAGAAGGGATGGAAATCCGGGTACCGAAAACGCAAGAAGAGGGAGAATGGGATGGAAAGCCGAAGGCGCTGATGTCAGCCGATAAAATGGGGAAGATGACGGATTCGCAAAAGAGGCGTGGTATCCGTTGGTTTCGCAGATTTTATCAGGTAATGTCTGTATTTTTATGTCTGAGTATTATTTTTGTGTTGCTGTGGACGGTGGCTTATCTGCCAGCATTTGGAAATGCGGGAAATCCGGATAATAATGAGGTGTCAGCTCGCTACATCGAAAAAGGGCTGCAGGAGACAGGAGCGATCAATATTGTGACAGGAATGATTTTAGATTATCGGGCTTTTGATACTTTTGGGGAGTCTTGTGTCCTTTTTATTGCTTCTTGTTGCGTGCTGGTATTGCTGCGGATAGATGAAGGCAAGGCGGGTGAAAAGGCGAGGAAACGGCTGGCAGAGTCCGATGACCGGCTGTTTGAACCAAAGAATGATGTGATTTTACAAAAATGTGCCTGTATTCTAGTGCCTCTGATTCTGGTATTTGGAATCTATATTGTTTTGAATGGGCATCTGTCACCAGGAGGAGGATTTTCCGGTGGGGCCGTGCTGGGATCGGGGCTGATTTTTTATTTGAATGCTTTTGGATTCCGGAAAACGGAACGGTTTTTTACGGAAAAGGTCTACCGCCGCATAACGCTGTGTGCACTGACCTTTTATTGTCTGGCAAAGAGTTATTCTTTCTTTACTGGTGCCAATCATCTGGAAAGCAAGATTCCTTTGGGAACGCCGGGGGCAATCGTAAGCAGCGGGTTGATATTGCCTCTGAATATTTGTGTGGGTCTGGTGGTGGCCTGCACCATGTATGCTTTTTATGCTTTGTTTCGGAAAGGAGGAATGTAGTATGGATACACCGTTATTTGTCAATATGGAGGAGACGGTTTCCATTGTTCTTTTCGGGATTGGTTTTACCATGTTGATGCTTCACCGAAATTTGATTAAGAAAATTCTGGGCATGAATATTATGGATACGGCGGTGTATCTGTTTTTGGCGGTGAAAGGATATATTCGAGGGCGGATGGTGCCTATTGTGGTGGATGGCATTCAGGAAGTGTCGGCCTATATCAATCCGGTGCCCAGCGGTCTGGTATTGACGGGAATCGTGGTTTCTGTGAGTACTACGGCTTTGATGTTAGCTTTGACTATCCGGCTGTATGAGCGCTATGGCTCTCTTGATTTAGATGAGATTTTGATGCGGGCGAAAGAGGAGGAAAGAGTATGAGTTTAGTACAGAATTTTCCTTTTTTTTCTATTATCATAGCTATGTTTTCAGGAATTTTTTCTTCTGTATTGGATGGAAAAAAAGCGAGAAATTTAAGTTTGTTGGTAATTGTACTGACGACAGGGATGTCTCTGGCGGTATTGCATTTTTGTGTAAGGACAGGGCAGAGTTATACTTATATGATGGGGCATTTCCCGGCTCCTTGGGGCAATGAGATTCGTGCGGGAGTACTGGAGGGATTGACAGCCGTTTTGTTTGGTTTGGTGATGTTTTTTTCCGTGACAGGCGGTATGGATCATACGGCGGCGGATGTAGAGACGAGCAAACAAAATCTTTTTTACATTATGATTGATTTGATGCTTAGTTCCTTATTAGCGCTGATCTATACGAATGATTTATTCACGGCCTATGTGTTTGTGGAGATCAATACGATTGCCGGATGTGGGTTGATTATGATCCGGCAGATTGGGCGTAGTTTGTCATCAGCGATTCGCTATATGATTATGAGTCAGTTAGGCTCGGGACTATTTCTGATTGGGCTTAGTCTTTTGTATGATGTGACTGGACATTTGTTGATGAGTCCAGCTAAGGATGCAGTGGCCGGCATTGAGGCGGCAGGGCTTTATGAGGTTCCCATGCTGGTCATCATGGCAGTAGTCAGTGTGGGCCTGGCCATCAAGAGCGGTTTGTATCCCTTTCATTACTGGATTCCGGATACGTATGGCTATGCCACACCTACGGCAAGTGCAGTGCTGTCCGGACTGGTATCAAAGGGATATATTTTTTTGCTGATCAAGATTTTTTACCGGGTGTTGGGACGGGAAAATGTCATTGCCAGTGAAATAGTGAATGTGTTGTTTGTGTTTGGCCTGGCAGGAATGTTGATGGGATCGGTGCACGCGATTTTGGAAAGAGACACCCGACGGATGATTGCCTATTCTTCGGTAGCTCAGATTGGCTATATCTATATGGGGATTGGCCTGGGAACTCAGGCGGGGATGGTGGCGGCCATCTTTCATATGTTTACTCATTCGGCGACAAAAGCCCTTTTGTTTATCAGTGCGGTGGGGCTTTATGAGGTATCGAAAGATCAGAAGGATTTTCGCAGTCTGCAAGGCTCTGGCTATCGGAATCCTCTGGCCGGGATTGGTTTTACGGTGGGCGCTTTGTCCATGGTGGGTTTTCCGATGTTATCCGGTTTTATTTCGAAGCTGCTGTTTGCCACCTCGGCGTTGCAGAGTCCTCACAAAATGCTGCCGACGGTGATTGCTCTGGCAATCAGTACAATCTTGAATGCTGTGTATTTTTTGCGTTTGGTGATTACCCTGTATACGATACCAGAAGAGTCTTCGGAAAATAAGAGGGAAGAACCCGCAAATGAGGAGGAAATTCCCAAGAGAAGACCTGTGTTGTCACCCGGTACGTGGAAGCTTCATCTGGCGATCGTTAGTTTTATTTTGTTGAATCTGACACTGGGATTGTATTCTCAGCCGGTTGTGGCATGGATTGGCAGTGGTTTGGCGATGTTTGATTAGAGGAGAGTATGTGATGGAAGGAAATATCAAATTGCTCTTGCCGGTTGTGATGCCGGTGGCGGCAGGAATCGTTGTTTTGCTGTATCCAGGATTTCGGCAGGTTCGAAAATCACTTTTGACCATGGTTCTGGGAACGTTGGCTCTGGAGACGGTATTGGTAGGGCTGGCGCTGGCGGGGGAAGAGAGTTTGCGGTTGTGGCAGTTGACGGATGCAGCGGCACTGATTCTTGGTGTGGACGGTGTGAGTCGTCTGTTTGCCGTGTTGACCGTTGGCGTCTGGCTGTTGGTGGGCGTATATTCAACAGCATATATGGAACATGAGCAGGAGGAATATCGTTTTTTTGGTTTTTACTTGATTGTGTTGGGCGTGCTGCTAGGGCTTGATTTCTCAGGGAATTTGATTACCATGTATGTGTTTTATGAGCTGATGACCTTGACTTCACTGCCTCTGGTGTTACATGAGCGGACGAAGGAGGCGGTGGCGGCAGGACTAAAATATCTGTTCTATTCCGTGGCTGGTGCATTTCTGGCATTGTTTGGAATCTTTTTGTTATTGCAAATTTGCGGCAATCAGACATTTACGCCAGGTGGTGTGCTGACAGGAATGTTAGGTGCTGGAGTGGCATCGACAGAAGGAGCGGTGACAGATTCTCTAGTTTGGGGCAAAGAGGGGTTGTTTTTGACAGCGGTGTTTTGTATTTTGGTAGGTTTTGGCGCAAAAGCAGGAATGTTTCCGTTGCATGGCTGGTTGCCAACCGCACATCCAGTGGCGCCTGCGCCTGCTAGCGCAGTACTTTCCGGGGTGATTACCAAGTCAGGGGTGTTGGCAGTACTGCGGGTCGTTTATTTCGTGGTGGGGCCGGAAGTACTGCGGGGGACCTGGGTACAACAAGTATGGATTTTGTTGACACTGTTGACGGTATTCATGGGTTCTATGTTGGCATATAAGGAACCATTGCTTAAAAAACGTTTGGCTTACTCGACAGTCAGCCAGGTTTCTTACGTACTGTTTGGATTGAGTATGCTGCAGCCTCAGGCATTTGTAGGAGCATTGTCTCATGTGGTATTTCATTCGCTGATTAAAAATGCGCTGTTTCTCTGTGCCGGCGCAGTGATTGTGATGACCGGGAAGACGCAGGTGAAGGATATGAGAGGGCTGGGAAGGCGGATGCCGGTGTTGCTGGGCTGTTATACGGTGGTATCCCTGGCATTGGTGGGAATTCCGCCGGCCAGCGGTTTTATCAGTAAGTGGTATCTGGCGTGCGGAGCACTTGCTTCGGGGACGGGAGTCTGGGCATGGCTGGGGCCGGTGGTGCTTTTAATGAGCGCTCTTTTGACTGCCGGATATCTTCTTCCTTTGACGATCCAGGGCTTCTTTCCGGGAGCCGATTGGGACAAAGAGATGCTAAAGCTGCACGCGGGACAAGTGTCCCAAGAGCTTCATTGGGAGGCAGCGGCGGAGGACAGAAAAAAGGCGGAGCCTTCGGTCTGGATGCTGGCGCCGATCTTGGTATTAACAGCAGGAGCACTGCTGTTTGGCTGTTTTCCGGGGGCTTTGATTCGGATGTTGGAAACCATTGGGGCGGGAGTGCTGTAACGGAGGGATAGTTTATGAGGGAAATACTTCTGGCAGTGCCGGTTCTGCTGCCTATTGTGGGAGGAGCAGGAATGCTCGTTTTGCATTTAAAGGATGGCAGAGAGAACAAGGATCGAAGTTTGATGTTGCTGACCGAGGGATTTGTGTTGTTGAATAGTCTGGTTATTTTCTGGCT
The DNA here is from genome assembly GCA_022799175.1 of Lachnospiraceae bacterium. Lineage (GTDB taxonomy): Bacteria > Bacillota > Clostridia > Lachnospirales > Lachnospiraceae > Brotaphodocola. Next base: position 35,226 of record JAAWNY010000026.1, read on the forward strand.
TCTGCGATATCGAATGGGTTCCCATCTGGTGTTGTTTCGGTTGTTTGGAAATCTTACGGTACGTTTTAAGCTGGATCCGATGGGGGGAGTGTTTGCTGGGCTGATTGCATTTTTGTGGCCGCTTGCGGTTTTATATTCTTTTGAATATATGAAACACGAGAGACGGAAGAAAATGTTTTTTGCTTATTATGTTATGACTTATGGAGTGACAGCGGGGATTGCTTTGGCGGGAAATCTGGTGACCATGTATCTTTGCTATGAAATGTTGACTTTGGTAACTTTTCCTTTGGTGCTTTTTCCCATGACTAGAGAAGCGAAGAGAGCCAGCCGTCGGTACTTGTATTATTCTATTGGTGGTGCTGCTTTTGCTTTTATTGGTTTAGTGTTTGTATTGAGCTTTTCGGCTACGGGAAATACAGATTTTGTGCCTGGGGGCGTATTAAATCTAAAAGAGGCAAAAGCCTGGAGAAATATATTGTTATTGGTGTATGTGCTGGCATTTTTTGGTTTTGGAGTCAAGGCGGCACTCTTTCCTCTTCATGGCTGGCTGCCTCAGGCTGCGGTGGCGCCTACCCCGGTGACTGCATTGTTGCATGCAGTGGCAGTAGTGAAATCGGGAGCATTTGCCATTCTGCGTTTTACGTATTTTAGTTATGGTACGGAATTTCTAGAGGGGAGTTGGGCTCAATGGGGAGTGATGGCAGTGACACTTATCACGATTCTATTTGGCTCTACGATGGCAGTGCGGGAGATTCACTGGAAGCGGAGGCTGGCTTATTCGACAGTCAGTAACCTATCTTATATTTTATTTGGAGCAACCATGATGAGTTCCTTGGGGTTGGCGGCTGCGCTGAGTCATCTGGTGATTCATGCCTTTATGAAGATTTGTTCCTTTTTTTGTGCTGGTGCGGTGATGCACCAGACTGGTAAGACGCAAGTATATGAACTGGACGGTCTAGGGAGGAGTATGCCAGTTACGTTCGGGTGTCTGACGGTGGCCAGTTTTTCTTTGATGGGAATCCCTCTGTTTGGGGGATTTATCAGCAAATGGAATCTGGTGCAGGCGGCATTTGCTTGTAATAAGAATTGGTTGCCCTGTGCGGGAGTGGCGGTGATTCTCTATTCTGCTCTTATGACAGGGATCTATATGCTGACGGTGTTGGTGCGGGCCTACTTTCCGAGACCAGAAGAGGAGCGAGTGGTGACAGATCTTGAGAAAAAATATAAGGATCCAGGAGGGATGATGTTGATGCCGCTGGTGATTTTTGCGGTGGTGATTCTTTTTTGGGGTCTTCATTCGTCCTCTCTTATGAGGCTGCTGACAGAGATTGGGGGTGAGGCAGGATGAATATCGAAAGAAGTTTGAGAATTCCGGGGTTGTGCGGGATGGGGCTGCATTTTCAGATGGATGGGTTTCGGCTGGTATATCTGGTAATTGCAGTGATGATGTGGAGCGTCAGTGGTATTTTTTCTCGGGAATATATGGAACATTACCAAAACCGGGGACGATATTATTGGTTTTTCTGGGTGACTTTTTTGGCTACGGCAGGCGTTTTTTTGTCAGCAGATTTTTATACTACTTTTATCTTTTTTGAAATTATGTCTTTTACTTCTTATGTGTGGGTAGCCTTTGATGAGCGGGCAGAGAGTCTGAAGGCGGCGGAGACTTATCTGGCAGTGGCAGTGATCGGTGGAATGGTAATGCTGATGGGATTGTTCTTGCTGGAGAATCTTTGTGGAACACTGGTATTTGAGCGGGTAGGGGAGCTGGCAGAAAGAGTTTTGGCAGAAGGTTCAAAAGCACATCGCCGGCAGCTTTATGTGGCCGGAGGACTTTTGCTTTTTGGATTTGGGGCCAAGGCGGGATGTTTTCCTTTGCATATTTGGCTGCCTAAGGCGCATCCGGTTGCGCCGGCGCCAGCGAGTGCACTGCTATCCGGAATTCTCACCAAGGCAGGAATTTTTGGCATTATTATTGTTTCTTGCCATATGTTTTGCACCGATCGAATGTGGGGACTTTTGCTTGTCTGTCTGGGTCTGATTACCATGTTTCTGGGTGCGTTGCTGGCTTTGTTTTCTGTAAATTTGAAACGCACGTTGGCTTGCTCTTCCGTTTCTCAAATCGGTTTTATTCTGATAGGAATCGGTATGAGTTGTCTGTTGCGGGCGGCGGGTGAAAGTGGCAGACTGGCAGTACGGGGAGCCTTTTTGCATATGGTCAATCATTCCCTGTTTAAGCTGGTATTGTTTTTGTGTGCGGCAGCGGTATTTATGAATTTGCATCAGCTGGAGTTAAATGATATCCGTGGTTTTGGCAGAAAAAAACCATTGCTGTTATTCTGTTTTTTGATGGGAGCATTAGGAATCGGCGGAATGCCGTTTTGGAGCGGATATGTGAGCAAAACCTTGCTCCATGAGAGCATTGTGGAGTATGGGAGGGTGGCAAGACAGCCGGTTTTCTGGCAGATGGCGGAGTGGCTTTTTCTGGTGAGTGGCGGTATGACCGTGGCATATATGCTGAAATTGTTTGTGGCATTGTTTGTGGATCGTCATCCGGTCCGGCAGGCAGAGTTTGAGGCGATGTCCGCGAATTATATGAGAAAAGAGAACGGAATAGCATTAGTATTGGCAGCGGCACTTTTTCCTTTGCTGGGAATGACCGCTTCCACGAGTATGGATTTGTTAGCGGATCTGGGACAAGGATTTTTCGGGCCGGTGGAGACGAGACATTTGGTGCATTATTTTTCTTTTGGTAATCTGAAAGGTGGTTTGCTCTCAATTGGGATCGGGATAGGATTATATTTGTTCGTGGTTCGCAGATGGATGATGGGAGTGGATGGGAAGACAGATGATATGGGAGGCGATCTGGGGATGTGTTACCGTGAGCTTTGGCCGTCATGGTTTGATTTGGAGAATCTGTGGTATCGTCCTTTACTGCAAGTGGTTTTGCCAGGGATTAGCGGCGCGATCTGTGGATTTGTGGATCGCTATCTGGTATCGACGGTAGTGTCCGTGTTTCTGGCGGTTTCTTCTGTGCTTTGTCGTGCCATGGATCAGATGGCAGACGGTGCGATCCGCCTGGCCAGAGAGAGTACCCACAGCCAGCTTCCCCGGGTGACGGACGGGACACGAGAAAAAGCAGGGAAAAAAAGCGTCTTGTCAGCGGGCAAACGATGGATGGGAGTGGAGAAAAGACAATTGACAGAAAAGATTTTCCAATTGGAAGAACGAATTCGGAGAAATGGTCGGCTGGTGGAGGAGAGTTTTTCGTTTGGTCTGATGTTGTTTGCTATCGGGCTTTGCCTGACGCTGGGATATTTGCTGCTGGGATTTTTGAGGCATTCATGAACCAATGTTATTTCGATAAGCAGTGGTAAAGGGTACGCCAAAGAAGAGGGGAGAGAAGCAACAGAAAATGGTCTGTTGCTTTTTCCGGTTTCGGGATTAAGAATTCCTAAAACCCCTGACTTTTGCTAAAAACGAAACGAAAATATACAAACTCGCTTCGCTCAGACAGTGTATATTTTCGTTTCAACGCCAA
>JAAWNY010000108.1 GCA_022799175.1 Lachnospiraceae bacterium
CCTTTGGATGCAGAAAGATGGTGATTGCCACCAGAGGAAATAAAGGAGCATATGTGGCGGTGGATGGCTTGTTCTATGAACAGTCGCCGTGTCTGGTAAAAGCAAAGGATACCATGGGAGCCGGTGATTCATTTATTACCAGTTTTCTGGTGAATTATCTGGACGGGATGCGGGAAGCCGTAGATTTTCCTGAGAATTCCGGACAGAAGGGGGTAGTCACAGCAGAAGCGTATAAAGATTTGCTAATTCGGCTGAGCCTTTATCGTGCCGCTGTATTTGCTTCCGGGCAATGTCAGAGAGATGGTTCTTTTGGTTTTGGCAAAGAAGTGGAACTGACAGAAGCGGATCTGCAAGTGATGAGTGACGGAAAAACAAAAAAATAAAAGTCTCCGGCTAAAAAATACGGAGAGCTTTGAGGAAAGGAGAGTATTTATGAAGAAGACATGGATGAAGAGGACATTATGTGGCATGCTGGCAGGGGTAATGATGTTGTCAGCAACAGCCTGCTCGGGAGGAGGCAGCGAGACGGCCTCAACGACGGCAGCAGGGGGCGCAGCACAAGGAGGAGAAGCACCAGCAGCGCCGGCAGCTTCTGGGGAGCAAAAGGTGATTAAATTTATGCACCGCTTTCCGGATGAACCCTACAACAGCTTTATTGAAGGAAAGCTTCACGAGTATGAGGCATCTCATCCGGATATCAAGTTTGAGATTACCAGTGCACAGAATCAGGAGTATAAAGAGAAGATTAAAATTGTAGTCGGCGGCGACGATACCCCGGATATTTTCTTTAGTTGGGTAGGAGATTTTACGGAGCGCTTTATCCGTGAGGGTCTGATTTTAGACTTAGGGCCGTATCTGGAGGCGGATCCGGAGTGGAAAGATTCTCTGATTGAGTCTCAGATGGAGCAATATACCAATAAGGACGGCATGGTTTACGGAATTCCGTTCCGTCTGGATTGTAAGCTGTTCTTCTACAATAAAAAAATGTTTGATGACAATGGACTGGAGGCGCCGAAGACATGGGATGAGCTGATTGCCGCCTGTGAAACGCTGAAAGCTGCTGGGATTACCCCGATTGCTTTCGGTAATCAGGAGCCTTGGTCTGCCTCTCACTACATGGGAACGTTGAATCAGATCTTTGTACCGGATGAGGTACGGGCAAAGGACTATGATCCCACCAGCGGTGAATTTACCGATCCAGGATACATTGAGGCGTTGGAGCATTATCAGGCATTGCTTCCCTATATGACGGAAAATCCCAATGGCGTGAAACCGGATATGTCCAGAACCAACTTTGTTATGGAGTTAGGCGCCATGTATTATGCTGAGTTGATCGAAATTCCCTATATCAAGATGGATAATCCAGAGATGGAATTTGGTATGTTCAATTTCCCGAAGGTGGAAGGGGCAAAAGGAAATCAGGATATTCTGACTGGGGTTCCGGAAGGCTTTGTAGTATCTTCTAAGACTCAGTATCCCGATGAGTGTGTGGAATTTTTGAAATGGTTCCTGGGCAAAGAAGTGGGAACTCAGCAGTGTCAGGAAATTGGTTGGTTCAATGCAGCAAAGGGAACAACCGAGGGATTGACAGATACGGCTCTCTTGGACGGTTATCAGGCAGTTATGGATGCCAAGGCAATGAGCGCATGGTTGGACAATGCTTTGTATTCTACGGTTTGTGACGAGTATTTGACCACAGTATCCGACCTGACTAACGGAGATATCACACCGCAGGAGGCGATGGCAAAGATTCAGGCCAAAGCGAAGGAAGCACAGACTCTTGTCGGTACCACCACACAACAGTAAAGCCGTCAGGCAGGTCTTTTTCGAAAGACCTGCCTGTATTTAAAAAGGAGGGTGAAGATAGTGAAAACAAAAAAACATACCCCGTATCTGTATATGCTGCCCGGAGTGTTTATGGTTCTGTTTTTTGTGTACATTCCGGTTTTGATGAATATTGGGTACAGCTTTTTTAGGTTGTCCTCATATTCGTCAGGAGCAACCTTTGTGGGAATAGACAATTATAAAAGACTTTTTTCGGATCAAGTTTTTCCGATTATGCTTAAAAATAATATTGCCTACTGTGTGATATCATTGATTGTACAGGTGGGTTTTGGTACTGTTCTAGCCCTGATTCTGGAAAGCAGCGCAATTGGGGATCGTTTTAAAAGCTTTTTCCGGAACTTATATTACATTCCGGCTCTGATTTCTCTGACCGCAGTGGGTTTGATGTTCACCTTTATTTATGAGCCGAATATTGGCTTTATCAACAATCTTTTGCGGGCGTTTGAGCTGCCGACCTACGGATGGTTGGGAGATTCCAAACTGGCAATTTATTGTGTGATTGCCATGAGTCAGTGGCAGTTTACTGGTTATATCACTCTGTTGATGGTAGTGGCGTTTCAGAATGTGCCGCAAGATTATCTAGAAGCAGCGGCCATTGATGGAGCAGGTCCGATTCGCCGGGCGATCAGTATTATGATTCCTCAGGCCAAGGAGCAGCTTTTGGTATGTACCATTATTACAGTAATTGGCGCATTTAAACTCTACACGGAAGTTTATGCGACGACTGGCGGCGGGCCAGGTAACAGCTCGCAGGTAATGGGTCTGTTTTTGTATCAACAGGCATTCTTACATGATGATTTGGGAATGGCTGCCGTAACGGGAGTATTTATCTTTGCGATTACGGTGACGCTTTCGATCATTCAGATTCGGGTGACCAGATCCGGACAGGATTAAGGAGGTGGAAGGATGAAAAAACTCACAGTTAATATATTGCTGAATTTGCTTTGCGTAATATTGGGAATTATCATTGTAGCACCACTGGCCTGGATACTCTTAAATTCCTTAAAGACAAATCAGGAGTTGTTTAAAGATTCTCTGGCACTTCCGAATGTATGGCAATTTGGAAATTATGTGAAGGCATGGAATCTGGGATTATATCGGTATTTTGGTAACTCGCTCTTAGTGAGTTTGATTTCCCTGACCGGAATTCTGGTGACATCTTCTTTTCTGGCTTATGGATTGACTCGCTTCCGCGCCAAAGGCAGCAATATTATCTTTATCATTGTACTGGGGGGAATGGCACTATCGGAACAGGTGGCACTGGTTCCCCTGTATAAGATTTTGCGGGCATTGAAAATATATGATACTTACGCGGCGGTCATTTTGCCTTATATTGCTTTCCGGATTCCGTTTACGGTATTTTTGATGAGAGCGTATTTTATCTCTATTCCGGCAGAGCTGGAAGAGGCAGCTGTGGTAGACGGCTATAACAGCCTGCAGATTTTTACCAAGATTATCATTCCGATCAGTAAACCGATTTTTGCATCCTGTGCGATTGTAAACTTGAATTTTGTGTGGAATGAATTCTTGTTTGCCAATGTTTTTCTGAACAATAAGGCATTGCAGACAATTCCGATTGGTTTGATGACCTTTAAAGGAGATTTGAAGATCGATTATACGACAACGCTGGCGGGCTTAATGATTGCATCGGCGCCGCTGATCCTTTTGTTTATCTGCATGTCCAGGCAGTTTGTAAGAGGTCTGACGAGCGGGGCAGTGAAGGGTTGATAATATGAAAGCAGTTGTTTTTGATATGGATGGAGTGATTGTGGATACAGAGCCTCATAATATGCGACGGGTATATGCGTATGTGTTGTCGCTTCGTCCGGACACGCCAATAGAAGAGATGTATCAGATTGTGGGAAGAACCCGGCAAGATGTGTGGACCCGGATTGCCGGGATTATCGGAGCGGGAAAGAGCTGGGAGGAAACCCAGGCGGATTATGAAAAAAATTGGAAGCCAAACCATGATTCCCCAATTGATTACCCGGCTATCTTCCGGAAGGAAACTTTGGAGATTTTGCAGTGGGCGAGAAACAAGGGACTGCGGACAGCAGTGGCTTCTGCCACGGGCTATGAGAAGGTAAAGGCAATACTTCTCGAGGTGGGAGTGGAGCCTTATCTGGACTTGATTATCAGCGGAGAAAGCTGTAAAAAAAGCAAACCGGATCCGGCGATTTATCAGAAGGCGGCAAAGCTTTTGGGGGTTCGGCCGGATGAGTGTATTGCAATTGAAGATTCTACAGTGGGAATCACAGCGGCACACAGGGCCGGAGCGACGGTAGTAGCGCTAAAGGATGATCGTTTTGGGTTTGACAGGAGTCTGGCGGACGGAGAGATCGAAAGTTTGGGAGATTTTCAGGCATGGGTGGAAGAAAATATGGTAAACAATGCTTAGTTACCAAAGTACATTCCAGTGCAGGAGTAAATTCTGTCGGTTGTGTCTGGTATTTATAAAGGTTTAAAAGGGGTGTCTCCTTACTAATATCATTTAGCTAATTTTCTCAGAAGGTACGCCATGGAAGAACTGGAAACGGAACTCGCAGCGATACCGGGTTATCGAGAGCCGGAAACAGTGGAAGTACAGAAAGAGATTTTGAAAAGTCATAAAGGGGGACTGAAAGAGCAACGGCATTAAATCTAAAACGGCTGGTAAAGGCAGTGTAACAACTGCGATTATCAGCCGTTTTTAACGGTCATTGAATTTATGTGGTATAAAATTTGATAGTGAAAAATTAGTTTGTCAACAGGTCTTTTTTGAACGGTCTCGAATAAGAATTCGATATGTAAAATTTTGCTGTCGATTTTTGAATTTCCTGTTTTCGACGGTTCTTTCTATTTATAGTATAACCATTGCTGGAGTGTTTATACATTCTGTTCGGATTTTTTTGCATCAAAAGTAAGGCATCTTAAGAATTATTGATTGTTTTCTGAAAATAATCTGTTGAAATTGCGTCTTAGCTACCGCCATAAAAATACTTTTTTTCGATAAGAAGTGTCATATCTGAATTCTTATCCAAAAGGAGCCATTTTTCGAAAGACACAAACTACTTTACACTACCTGTTAAATCTTAAATCTTGTTAACCAATAGCCTGATTTTGCTCAAGCCATGTCCTATTTTCTGTACTCTGCCCCCATGCCTCAAGAGCCAATTCATAAGTGTCAGATACTTTGTCTTTGACTTCCCTCATTTCTTTCTTTAAATCTCTTTGACCGAATTTTAATGCTGCTATTTCTGATTCGATCTTTTCATTGCTGGTTTTTAAAGCAGTCACTTCTGATTCGATCTTTTCATTGCTGGTTTTTAAAGCAGTTATTTCTGATTCGATCTTTTCATTGCTGGTTTTTAAAGCAGTTATTTCTGATTCGATCTTTTCATTGCTGGTTTTTAAAGCAGTCACTTCTGATT
>JAAWNY010000109.1 GCA_022799175.1 Lachnospiraceae bacterium
TCGACAAACAAAAAAATAATTTTCTCTGTTATTACTAAATCAAGTGCTTTTCCAAGCATAAATAAGTACAGAGGTTCAGCCGGATGGCTGAATAGTAACTGTTTGCGTGGTGATAATTCAAAAAGCAGTTCCCTTATTTCACATGGAGCAAAAAGCAGTTCTCTTGTTACATCCCCCTAAAAGTCCGGTAGTCAGAACTATTGTCGTAGACAACAAAAAAGGGATTCCGGCAGACCGTCCTTTCATGGACATCTCTCGGAATCCCTTAATTTCAAGCCATTTAAGGCTCCCTTACTACTTCACTTTTGACATCAAGACCACAGTCTCCACATGGCACGATACCTTCTGATTGATGTCAGTTTTCGGGAACCAATCCAGACTAATGTAGACTGTAGCAAAATATCTCCGTTTGTTTGCGGAAACATATCAACAAATTCTGTAGCAAAAAAGTATTGATACAACTCGCTATCCATATCACAGTCTGAACCTCGTCCGTCCACGGGAAAAGTTCAACTTTTTTATTCGTTTCTACTATTATAGTGATTCCAACATAAAAGTCAAATTTGGCGAAGAACTGCCATCGCCTCAACCTTGTCTGTTCTTCGTACAGAGAACAGGTCAACGGCTATTTTTCGCCCTGACTGACAACCCAACTTCCATGCACTCAACCTTGGTAAGCTAAAAATTTAATGGCGATGTTGCTACTTCTTCGCATTCTCTTCCAGTTCCAGCATGTACTTATCAAAATCAGACATGAATAGCCTATCCTGAATAACACGGTATTTTTCAAATTCAGTTTCAGCTTTTGCCTTGGCAATCTCAGCAGTGATTTTGCCTGCATCCTGAAGGATCTCTCTGTCATCAGCCATCAAGAATAGATCCAGACGTTTTGACCAGTCCTCCATTGTCATCGGGATATGACGTTCAGCACGATCTTCTGCCAGATCCAGATAAGCCGAAACAATACGCTCTAGTGAACGCATTTCCTGCTCACTCAGATAATTCTTCGCAACGCTCACATCACTTTTTACAATCTTACCTTCCGGTGCTGCTGCCCAAGTGGTTAATCCCATATGTGGCTTATCAGCATCGGCCCGCTCATAAATCAACTCCGCTGCTGTATGTCCGTGAACTGCATAATGCATCTTGTTTTGGACCTTTGCAAAAAACTGCTTTGTTGTTTTTGCTGTTCGATCATAATCAAGAGCTGTAGCATAGATGTCTGTTATCTTCTGATAAAATCTACGCTCAGACAAACGAATTTCCCTAATCTGCTCAAGCAAACGGTCGAAGTATTCTACTGTAAGCACAGATCCACCATTTTTCAGGCGTTCATCATCCATGACCCAGCCTTTGATGGTGTAGTCTTTCACGATGCCATTGGCCCACTTGCGAAACTGTACTGCTCGCTCATTATTAACCTTGAATCCAACCGCAATAATCATTTGAAGATTATAATGCTTTGTATCACGAGTCACCTGACGTGAACCTTCGGTTTGAACTATTCGGAAATTCCGAATAGTTGCAGACTCTTCTAATTCACTATCTGCATAAATCTTTTTAATATGTTCATTTATCGTTGGCAAACCAACGTCATACAATGTGGCCATCATCTTCTGTGTCAGCCATATATTCTCATCCTCATAGCGCATCTCAATACTATCCTGCTGATCACCAACAGCGGCAACATAGGTTAAGTATTCTGCTGCACTGGAACGGATGGTTATTTCGTCTTTTTTCTTTTTCAAATAGGAGGACCTCCTTTAACGTCCCAAAATCATTATTCTGCCTGTGCATCAAAGGATTGTTTCACAATTTCCATGATTTGATCTAATTCATCCTGATGCTCCATAAACAATTCTACATCGCCATTTCCCCAACGCCCTAAACCGGTAATATCTTTGCAAATACCGTTAGGGTCATTAATCTCTGAAAACTTCATATTAATCGAGATACGCAATCTTTGTTTCTGAAAAACAATATCAACAAAATTAGTATCCAGTTTATAGGCAACATACAACTTTTTATATTCCTTCTTAACCGCAGGGGATAAGTTCATAATGCGCTTATCTAAAGACTCGAACAGTATTCTTGTAAAAGCATTCACATCATACGTTTCCAAGGAATACTTCTGTACTGTTTTTTCTTCTACTTGATATGGCGCAAGTTCTGCAGCTGTTAAAGTTGGATATGGCCAAATAGATTCTGCTTTCTTTGCTAATTCGTTTGCTCTCTCTTGGATATGTTTTTCATTCCACTTATTTTGTAAAACCACATATTTATTAAGTCTAAGTGCACTTTCTTTGAATCCACCCGGCATATCCATCTTTTCCAAGAAAGGCCTGTCACTCATTTCAGAATTATATGCAGTCAAAGTAAGATTGCCAATTGTATGTAAATATTTTTTCTGAACCTCTTGCCACTCATCGCCAAGATCAGCTTGCCACTCAAAAGAAAGATTTTTGTTCTGCGGCATAATATGCTCAATGGTGTAATTCTCTATTATAATTGGAGCTTTGTTTTCAAAGTTTTCCAAGCGACTAAGAATATAATTTCTAGCACGCATATTATAAATATCACGACTTTCAAATGCACCTTCAAACTTATCGTTATCCGGGAATTCTTTATATGTATCCTGCATCACGAAAAATGCCTTAACAGAATTCAGATAATCATCTGGTCTAATATAATTTTTCAACGTTGCAAATGTTTTGTTCATTGAGTTGGTCGGAATCTCACAAATTGCACGTCTCAGAACATAGCTAATACAAAGCTTCAAAATTTTCTTCAGTTCATCTGATGTAATTAGTCCTTCTACGCAGTCATGATGAATTTTCAGCAAGAACGGGTAAGATACTTCCATTCTTAAATCGATAATGTCCTCATATAACTTCTTTAAATCCGTGTCAGTATTTCGCTTGAATACAATGTTTGTATAATATTTTGCATATTCAAGCAAATCTTGACATAATTCTCTGATAGTTCCAAACTCACAATTCAAATGATACAATTTGAATTCTTCATATACACGTCCTTGCTTTGGAATACGAGAAAGTTTCATGGTCAAGTAATGGCGGAAGAAAGCATCCATTACAGTTCCTTGCGTTTCATAGATAAACAGCTGTTCCATAGGCCGCCAAAGATGTTCATATACATAAGTTTGTTCAGATGGCTCTAATCCCATCAAAACATAGTTACGAATCAAATCAGATTCAGAAAGTTCCTTACCAGTAGAATTCAAACTTTCAAAAATTGCCTGTGCATCGTCAACAGCACGATCTAATGTGATATTAACAATTTGTAATTTTCCAATTGACTCATATACCTCTGCAGGCTGAATTTCTTTATCAGCGAGTTTTCCAGCAAAAAAATTGTAATTTTCAATAAGTCTTGATCTAGTGTCTTCTGCAATTGGCTTTTCCTCAACGAGGCTTATGAGAATATCTCGATCTGTTTCAGTCAGCAATAACTTATATCGTTCATCACCACTTTCATACTCGTTTTTTAGAAGCATATTATCTATACGACGAGCATTAATTGTTGTGTCACTCGGATTCATTATTGCATAATCGCGCAAAGCCAGAAGAAGCAGTGTTAAGGTAGTCATTCGCTGTTGTCCGTCAATAATCATATATTTCTGAACACCTGTTGGCATTGCCTGCTCAGCAATATTAACAATAGATCCTACAAAATGGCCCTCTTTACCTTTTCTCTGCATCTCTACAATATCGTTCCAAAGTCGTTTACACTGATCTATATCCCAGCTGTAGAATCTCTGATAAACCGGAATCAAGAACTGCTTATTTCCGTTCAATATCTCATAAATATTGCCTTTACGTGCATCCATATCGCACCTCCATTACCTCTTTTCTCCATAAGAAACCGTATCCTCTGCCACCTTGCTTAGTTCTATTTCAGATACATATTTATAGAGTTTTTCCTCTTTTCGTGGTTCCACATTATCCGTCCAAAGCTCACACTGACTAATTACTGTGCTTATTGCAAAATCATAGTCTTCCGGCGGATACTTATATTTCTTAAGGAGTCGCTTAACCATCTTACGCATCTGCGCTCTAGCAGTTTCTTTTTTCTGCCAATCGATAGTGCGATTCTTACGAAGCATTTCTGTAAGTTCTCTTGTCAGGGCAATCAATTCATCATTCTTATAAAAATCCTTGATATGCTCTGGTTTTGTAAGGGCATCATAAAATGCAAGCTCTTCTTGTGAAAGCCCCAGTTCCTGACCATTCTTATAGAGATTTGCAATCTCTTCTGCAGTTTTCAGAAGTTCTTTAATAACCTCTTCATTGGTGATTAGTCCATTATAATAAGAGTTCATCAGTTGTGCTATCTTCTCCGAAAATTTTTGTGACTGTACCACATTTGTTCTCTTGTACAGAGCCACTTGCTCAGCCATAAGTTTTTTCAAAATCTCGACAGCTATATTTTTTTCCTTCATTCTAGAGATTTCATCCAGGATTGCTGGATCAAACAAGCTGAAATTTTCACCGCCACTCTTGCTGCTGTCAAATAAGCTGATGACACCTTCGCTCTGTACTGCCGCTTTCAAGAGTTCATTGATTTGATCATTAATCTCAGTAAGCGACAAACTTTTTCCACCTGTTCCACCATATGTGATCTTAATAACCGTAGAACGCAAAGCCTCCATATAAGCCGCTTCATGCCATTCCTGCTCTGTTGTCATACTGGAACAAAGCGAGTGTGATTGTTTCAAAAGCATGGCTTCCTTCGAGAATAAATCTTTTCTTTCTGGTACACTTGCATCGAGAATAAAGTTTACGCCACCCGTAATAAACTTAGCCATTGTAAGTGGAGAGCCACCTACAAATCCGCTAAAATCAAAGCCATGCAATAAATCTTTGCAAACTTGTAGCTTTTCCTGAAACTTCGGATATGCCATCTTTGCAATGTTCATATCACCGTATTTAGACTGATCGCGTTTCGTATATTCCTTCATTGCAGCCTTTAAAGCTGATGCAATTCCAACATAGTCTACGATCAATCCGCCCTCTTTATCCTTAAATACACGGTTAACACGGGCAATTGCCTGCATCAGGTTATAACCATGCATTGGCTTATACACATACATAGTAGCCAAAGAAGGTGTTGTGGTCAAGCATTTTTGTAACGCTTATGGCTAATAAAATTAGTTTCCAAGTTATGAAGCAGTCCGTGCCTGATAAGGTGTACGGTATCCATTATAGCTGTGCGGACGAACATGGTTGTATGTG
>JAAWNY010000027.1 GCA_022799175.1 Lachnospiraceae bacterium
ATTCTGCAAGTCTGATAAATACGGGAAAAACTGTGTAGTTACAGCAAAATGGAGTCCATCAGGGCTCCATTTTTGTCTCTACAAGTGGCAAACTCGGGTCATAACATATAATTTTTGCCTTTACAACCATTTCCGCGGAGATGGCGCTTTTGTGTCTTTTCTAGTGAAAAACCGCCTGATGAATCCCTTCTGAAATCGTATAACTCAGCTCGCCTACCATCTCGTCAATATTAGGTGGCGTCACATAGAGACTGCCAAATTCTGGTTCCAAAAGCTCCCGGATCAAATCATATTGTTGATCCGGGGACATCTCCTGGATAAAGTCACCCATACCCTTTGTGGCCATACTAGAAGCCAATGTCTGAATCATGGTATTCACCGTATCATGTACGATCGCTGCCGCTCCCACCACGGTCGGCACCCCAACCGCCAACACCGGCACCCCCAAGCTTTCTTTGGTCAGACTATGGCGATGATTGCCCACTCCAGAACCCGGATGAATCCCCGTATCGGTCAACTGAATCGTCGTTCCCAGCCGGCGAATGCTTCTTGCTGCCAAAGCATCGATGGCAATCAACAAATCTGGTGATGTTTCGTGGATAACTCCTTTCAAAATCTCTGCCGTCTCCATCCCCGTCTGTGCCATCACTCCCGGAACGATTCCACTGAGCACGGGCAGTCCCCTCTCTTTACAGAAATTTTCTCCATATTGCTGTTCCCAATGACGAGTTACCTGCAGATTGCCTACGGTTTTCGGTCCCAGAGCATCCGGCGTCACAAAAGCATTTCCCAGTCCGACCACTAAAACTTTTGGATTTTCTTTCTCTATCATACTTTCCATCAGCTTTCGAATATGCTTTGCTAGTTCCTTGGATACCTCTTCATGATAATTTTCATCCTTCTCTGCCAGTTGATCCGCTTCCAACGTCAGATAAGTTCCCTGCGGCTTTCCCATCGCCGCCACTCCCCGTTCATCTAAAATTTTCACCTCTGTCAGCTTTATCTGACTCTTTTCCTCCTGCCATTCCCGCAAAGAAACTCCGGATATCTCTCCGCCGTCTCCCGGAAAGCTCTCCCTCTCCTCCAAAGCCAAATCCGTCCGCACCTCAAAGTCCGGCTTTTCCTTCTCTATCACATAGTTCATTGCCATAATCGTTCTCCTTACTTTTATCCCTATGTCAGCAATATCGCCTACCCAACTATTTTCTTCAAAATCCCCCAAATTATGTATTGACATTTCTGCCCGAATTGGCTAGAATAAAACAGTATGTTTACATTGAACTGTCCGTGTCCAGACTTTGATGCAAACCAGAGATCATAATCATAAAATATCGGAGGTGAACAGATTGGCTAACATTAAATCTGCGAAAAAGAGAATTTTAGTTAACGAAACAAAAGCTGCCAGAAATAAGGCGATTCGTTCCAAAGTAAAGACTGCCTGCAAGAAAGTAGATGCCGCCGTGGCTGCCGGTGACAAGACTGCTGCTCAGGCTTGCCTGACCGCTGCAATTTCCGAGATCGACAAGGCTTGTACCAAGGGCGTATATCATAAGAATACTGCTTCCAGAAAGGTATCTCGCCTGTCCAAAGCTGTGAACGCAATTGCATAATCAAATAATAGATCTTTAACCCATATAAAAAAAAGACTCTCATCCGGAAGGTGTGCCGGATAAGGGTCTTTTTCTTTTCATTTTTCCACGTCTGCATATTCTTATCCGATTATGGACAATATACATGTTCGGATAATGCTGGTTTAATAGAGGCAGAGGTGGTAGAAATGATAATTTATGATCGACTCTGGGAAACCATGAAAACAAAAGGCATCAGCCAGTACCGGCTGATCAAATATTATGGCTTCAGCGCCGGACAGATCGGACGTTTAAAAAAGAATGCTTATGTATCCACGCATACGATCGATGTCCTCTGCACAATTTTAAATTGCTCTGTGGAAGATATCATCGAATTTCGCCTGGATACTTCTTTGAATCCCAAGTTGGGGATTGACCCATCCGTTGCCACCAAGCCGCCCTGCATTCCTCTGGATCAAAACTGACTATCCTATACAAAGGAAAGAGAAGCAGACGATTTCCCGTTGCTTCTCTTTCCTTTTTCCGGACGTATCTTTTTTCAATACTTATCTATATGACAGGGATTGCCGATGAATTCCTCTTAGCAGCATGTTTTCCTGCGCAACTCTTCATTCGCCTTTTCCACATTCAGTCTGGTCAGTATCCCGGTGATCAACAGATTAAAAATCATTGGCAGCCACAGATACATAATATGTAGCATATTGATGCAAGAAGCTGACTGTTCTGTAGCACCGCCCACATAACCGCTGTAGGCCAGCAACCAGCCAGCAATGGCGGTTCCGATACCTCCGCCAAGTTTCGTTCCCAGAGAGGTACAAGAATACATGGTGCCGTCCACCCGTTTACCTGTTTTCAAAAACGTATATTCGGAACAGGTCGCAATAAGGGCATTCATATCCCCTTGCAGTGGGCTCATGCCGATTGCCGCAACGGCAGTACCAAAAAGCATCAGCGGAACACTTCCCATATAACCGGCAACCACCACTCCCAGTCGTCCCACGGTCCCTAACAGATAGCCATATAGATTCAACCGGTACATTCCCTTCCATTTGGCAACCAATGCCGGCGTAAACAAAAGTCCAACAATCATGGGAATATTAATTGCCCAGGAAAACACGCCCAAAAGATTGGCATTTTTCAGCACATAAGTCATAAAATAAATTCCCATGTTCAACGTTGCCGAATAAATCTGCATCAAAATGTACGAAGCGCAAATCATCAGATAGTACTTATTGTGAATCAACAACCGAAACGCCTCTGCCAGATGATACGTTTCTGCGGATTCCTGTTTTTTCTCACCAATTTCTCCCTCAGCAAGTTCTTCTGGAGATAATTCCTTTACGGACCACACCGATAATGAATTCGATAGGATACCCACTATGGCATAAATGATGGCTACCGTTCTCCAAGCGCTTGCACCGCCGCCAAAATAAGCCACGCATCCAACTGTGATCGTCTGGATCAGCATACTCGTGCCAAAGGCAAACATAAAACGGATAGACCCCATCTGAACACGCTCATGGTTATTCTTGGTGACAAGGGCAGTCAGCGCAGAATATGCAATATTATTGGCCGTGTAAAAACCAGCATTCAAAAGTGTATAGGCGATAAAAAACCATGCGTATTGTGCAAACTCACCGATACCGGTAGGAATCACAAAGATTGCCACCAGACAAAGGGCACATCCAAAATAACCATAAAACATCCATGGACGCGCTTTTCCCATCTTGCTGTGGGTCTTGTCAATCATCGAGCCAAAGAAAATGTCACTGATTCCATCAAAAAGTTTGGAGACAGCAATCAAACTTCCCACAATTCCGGCATTCAGACCAACGGTATCGGTCAAGAAAATCATCACAAAGGCTGACAGCAACGCATACACCACATTACCGGCAATATCGCCAGAACCATACCCAACTTTATTATACCATTTTAAATATGTTCTTTCTTTCATGTTTCCCTCCTTATCGATCCTTTCTCACGCGTTCCGGTTTTAAATACAAAGAAAATGTAAATGATTCCTCCTCAAACCTGTACTCTTCTTTAAGTCTTGGACCGCAGCTGTTCGAGCCGATGCCATTTTGTCTGAAATCAAGATTTAACACCGTACTTCCGCAGGGAATCAGCTCAAAATTGTGCTTCTTCTCTGCCAGTTCTTCCTGGGTAAAAACAGACGCATTGAATGAAAACGTCTTCTCACCATATGCCTTCATGGTACTGTCTGCACCGTTAACCACCACATAATCACAATCATTATGACTGCCATTTTCCTGCGGCTTCAAATAATCTTCATGAAGTCCGTCTACCAGAGCCGAATAGATCCCATGACTGGCCGCTCTGCATTTATCCACATAGCTTTCTTCCGGTCCTAAGCCAAAGTAAGTAACCTGGTTCATTTCTTCTGGCAGGAATAATCGAAGCCCGAATCTGGGCAGCTCTGGAAAATCCATATTTCTCGTGACATCCATTTTTACAGAAATCTGTCCCGTATTATCAATACGCCAAATCGTATCTATATCCATCATCCTCTGAACCGTCACTGCCGTCATCGCCATCTTGCTTTGAATCTCCAGATATTCTGCGGTCAGAGTATAATTTGTTGTGTAAGCTCTAGACACGGCCCGGTCATACATGGCCTTTTTCCATTCCGTTTCTATATACATATCATTGTCCGTAGGCGCTCTCCAGACATTGAGTTCCATTGGCCTCTCAAGGAATTCCTTCCCTTCTACTTTCAACTGGTCAAAAATGCCATACAGTTTGTTGTAAATATAGGTAAAGTTACTGCCTTCCACTATCAATTGTTTTGACGTTTCCGATATTTTCAGTTGCTGCATCCTGGGACTGTCCGCCTTTGCTTCAGCCTGCCACAGAAGGCTTGTCTGATTATGCGGGTCATCGTTTGCAAGCGCAATTTCATCAAAACCAAGTATATGTCCCTGTTTGCGGAAATCATCGGCATTTTTCAGCGTATACAGAACCTTCAGATAGACCCTTCCCTTGTCCGGAACCGTCACTGGCAGAGAAATCTCCACCTTCCTGCCAGGCGGAATTGGCGGAATATTGACCATATCGATTTTTCCGGCAGCTATGCCTTTGCCATCTGCACTTACCTCATAGAAAATATTCAGATAATCCCGGATATCTACAAAATTCATTTCATTTTTCAGCACAAGCGCCCCCGTATCCTGCTCATAAGAACAAACCCTCGCCGGGCGGTGGACATTTTTGTATTCCAGCAACCCCATATGAGGAGTTCTATCCGGATACACCAGCCCGTCCATACAGAAATTTCCGTCTTGCGGGTATTCCCCATGGTCGCCGCCATAAAAATACATATCCTTGCCCTCTTTCGTCTTCCCCTTATATATGGCATGGTCACACCACTCCCACACAAATCCTCCGCAGATACAGTCATACGTTTCGATCAACTCAAAATAATCCTCGTAATCTCCCGCACCGTTTCCCATGGAATGACAATACTCACACATGATATACGGCTTATCCGGACAGGATTTCACATAATCTAAAACTTCCTGGAATCCCGGATACATCCGACTGTAAAGGTCAATGTTGCTGTAATCGTATTTTCTTTTGCGTCCTCGGTAGTAGGCGCTTTCATAGTGAGTCAGCCTGCTGGGATCATACTGTTTCGTCCATGCCAGAGCCTTTTCAAAAGTGCAGCCATAGCCACATTCATTTCCCATAGACCAGATGACCACACAGGGACGGTTTTTGTCCCGTTCCACCAGCTTTTTTACCCGGTCAAGAGTGGCTTCATCGAATTCTGGATTATCCGATATCAATTCGTTCCATCTGCCAGCACGTTCCTCGTCGGTATCATTGGAATAGCACAACATCCACGGTCCATGGCTCTCATTGTCTGCTTCATCGATGACAAAGAAGCCATATTTGTCACACATCTGATAAAACATAGGTTGATTCGGATAATGGCTGGTCCGGATTGCATTGAAATTGTGTTGTTTCATCATTTCCAAATCCTTTTTCATCTGCTCTACATGAATCACAAACCCGGTCACCGGATCTGAATCATGCCGGTTTACCCCCCGAAACTTCACTGGGGAACCATTCAGATATACCACGTTCCCTTTCACACAAATCTCACGAATACCGATCTGTTCTGTGATCACCTCGTGCTCCGTTTCCAAAACTAGCGTATATAAGTATGGCTGTTCGCTGTTCCATAAATGAGGCTTTCGAATGGTAAATCCCGTATCTCCTTTATAGACAAATTCCGTAACCGTTTTCCCATTCGCATCGTAGACAACTGCTTTTACCGGAATCACCTCATCCAGATATTTTGTCTGGATGCTCACCAAAGCCTCGTCCTCTTCTATTTTGGTATGAATGAAATAATCATAAATGCATTGCTGTGGTCGCTTCATCAAATACACATCCCGAAAAATCCCATTCATACGAAATTTGTCCTGATCCTCCAGATAACTCCCGTCACACCATTTCAAAACTAATACCGCAAGGAGATTTTCCCCTTCTTTGATGTACCTTGTCACATCAAATTCACTGAGTGCATGTGAAACCTGGCTATAACCGACATATTCGCCATTCAGCCACACATAGAAGCAAGAATCCACTCCTTCCAATTCCAGAAATGCCTTTGGCGCTTTTTCCTCTTTCTGATAAACAAACGAACAGAGATAAGTTGCGCACGGATTATCCTGAGGCACATAGGGGGGATCCACGGGAAACGGATACCGGAAATTGGTATACTGATGGCAGTCGTAACCATAATTTTGCCAGACACCAGGAACGAAAACGGTTTTAAAATCCTGCGTGTCAAATCCCGGTTCATAAAATCGCTCATTGAGATGATAGATGCTGTCATAATATTTAAATTTCCATTGTCCGTTCAGCATTTGGATGCGGTCCGATTGCTCTCTTTGCTCTATAAGCCCATCCATCCTGACGGACGCCGGCACATAATACGAACGATCTGGCATCGTATTCTCATGCAGCATATGCAAGTCCTCATAATAACGGGGTACAATCATGGCAGTTTCCTCCTTTATATACATTATTTTTGACTATGCTGCAGCGTAACATCCATATTTGCAAATATCGTATTCCCTACACAGGCCCTTGTGTTTGACTATATTATATGATAATTCTTTCATTTTTTACATAAAGTAGAATGGACAAAACATGCATAAAATGATACAATAACAAACAAATCCCTCTCAAATATATATTCATATTGACATGCCTTTGCTCCCATCCCACACTCTACTTTTGTGCATTATGACAAGCTCCAAAAAGGTTATGACCGGTTAATCCCCAAACAAGTAACCGCTCCCGACAGATAGGCTCCCATCCCACGCCTTCCGCCCAAGTGTATCACCCATCCATTTCCCAAGGAGGTGAAATTTCATGTATACAGACAATGCATACTGGCACAACTCCCTTTTGGATTTCAAAGATAAAAAGCATCCGCTCTTTGTAGGAAGCGCCGGTGTATATCAATTATTTACCAGGCCCAGGCTTCCCACCCACAGACCCAGGGGACGCCTCGACTATCAATTGCTCTATATCGCTTCTGGTAAGGCACATTTCTACTTTCATGGTAAGGAAGAGATCGTAACTGCCGGAAATATGGTCCTCTATCGCCCAAAAGAAGAACAGCGCTACTATTATTATGGTGTTGATCATACAGAAGTGTATTGGGTTCATTTTACGGGAAACAATGTGAAAAATATACTCAGAAAATATCACATCCCAGACAATGCACATGTGATTCATACGGGAACTTCTTTAGATTATAAAAAGATTTATTTGCATATGATTCAGGAGTTAAAGCTTACCAAACCTCATTATGAAGAAGTTCTTATTCACTATCTTGAATTATTATTTGTCCTAATCAGCCGACTTCAAGAAAAAAAGCCCAAAAATAAGACGGTTTTTCTCATTGATGAAATGGACTTGGCCGTTTCTCATTTTCACTCGCATTATAACCACCCGATCAGCATCGAAGAATACGCCAAAAGTCGCGGTATGAGCATCAGCTGGTTCATCCGGAACTTTAAAGATTATACTGGCTCGACCCCCACACAGTACCTTCTTTCCCTTCGGATCTCCAATGCTCAAAGCCTTCTTGAATCCACCTCCTATAATGTTACGGAAATCGCCGAA
Source organism: Lachnospiraceae bacterium (assembly GCA_022799175.1). GTDB lineage: Bacteria > Bacillota > Clostridia > Lachnospirales > Lachnospiraceae > Brotaphodocola. The sequence goes on from JAAWNY010000027.1 coordinate 7,755, forward strand.
ATCGTTGGTTATCATAATCCACTGTATTTCAGCCGCCTGTTCAAAAAACAATGTGGAGTCTCTCCTACTGAATTCAGGAAACAATTAAAGGGCGATTTGTAGGATTCATGGAAAACGCAAGATTTCCATGCTCCCGGATTTTCGTTATCATAAAAACAGAAAAAGCAGAAAAATCCTATTCCTCAATGAAAACAGAAATCGGGAACGATAAAAAACCACCATCGAAAATAAAATTTTGTTGTTGAAGGCTGCTATATTCCTTTTGGTTGGTCAAAGGACTTTGGAAAGAAATACCTTGATAATATTAGATACTACTGTCTTGTAATGAGCGAGAATTATATAAGAAATCATTTTACCAATATAAAAAGATATGCGAATATCATTGAGCTACCATGACAATTCTCCAAAAAAGGGAACCCTAACGAATGAGTTCCCTCCCCCTCCTTTATCTGCCCGTTTTCAAGCCGTTTTTTCTCCAACACATAGCCCTAAATCGCAAAGGTCTTTAATACCTTTGTTGCCCACTGCCTGAATTGGGTTGCCCAAATGGAATTAATTCGATAGCCCACTGAGATAATCGCGTCAAGATTATAAAACTCATCCTATCTGTTCTCCGCGTTCATATAATCTAAATCCAAACAATGCATAATAAGCACTTTATTCGACAATATATGCCAAAGCAAAGTGCTATTCCTCTAGAAATCTACTCTCATTTACATAGGCAGACTATCCCTCACACACAGCGCCCCATATCCTACCTGCGGATTCGGATACTCCGTAAACCCTGGCAACTCCCGTGCCCCTCTCCTCAGATAAGCTTTTACCTTCTCCCCATACAAAAACGGATCATTCCCATCCACAATCCCCCACTGCATCAAAAGTGCCGCACTTCCCGTCACCACCGGCGCCGCAAAAGAAGTCCCTGTTACCGATCGATATCCACCCCCATTACCTGATGCCATCAACCCCACTCCCGGTGCGCATAGATCGGGTTTTACTTGATCTGTCAACCGGGTAAACCCTCTCCCAGAAAAATCTGCATAAGCGTTGGTCGCGCTGTTATATGCCCCAACGGTAATCACCTTTGCCGCCGAAGACGGAATCGTCAATGTCGTATCCGGTGTTGAGCCAAGAAAACGTGTGGAAAAATTCAAGACGGCTGCAGACGGCAACCAGAAATCATATCTTCCCTGTACAATCCTCTGCGGCTGCAGACGAAACGTCCAGATTCCACTCTCCAAATAATTCCCTTCATCCGGAACAAAATCAAAATAAATTTCTTGAGCCACACTGAATGGTCCCGGCTTCCCATAATATACCAGCACTTGCATTCTCTGGTATCGGAAACGTACGGGTCCTAACTGTTCCGACAATGGTCCCAGAACTTCTCCCGACGGAGTCTGTAGAGAAACCGTAAACCGATCCGAGTATGCTTTCCAAAGCTGGACACTGACTCCCGATTCATAGGGTGCCACAGAAAGCTCTGCTAAAATCTCACTCCTTGTTCCTGTTTGATTATTCCCCGATACTGGTAATCTGCCCGAGAGATGTCCGGCGGCGGCTCCTTCATTTCCACTTCCAGTCACGATTGTTGTCCGTCCATAATTCCCAATGTCATCTAAAAAGGTTTCCAGAAGACTTGTGCCATCATGGGAGCCATATGTATTTCCAAAACTAATATTAACTGCCAAAGGCATCCCCATATCTACTGCCCGGCCTATCACAAAATCCACTGCCCGCATCAATTCTGTGGTTCGAGGAAAACCTTCTTCACGAGCATTTCCCAACTTTACCACTAAAAGCTCACTTTCATAAGCAATTCCCCGGTAAGCGCCTTCGGATTCCCGTCCGTTTCCCACTGCAATTCCTGCCACTGAAGTTCCGTGCCCACTGGCGTCCACCGACGGTACAAAGTCTCTTCCTCTTATCCGATCTCCAGCTTCCAACGCTTGATTGATTTCCTCCCGGGTAAACACCCGATCCAAAGTTTGATCCCACAAAGCCACAATCCGGGTCGTCCCGTCAGCATTGCGAAAATCCTCATGGAAATAATCAATTCCTGAGTCAAGCACTGCCACCAAAACGCCTCTGCCAGTCAGATTTTGAGGAGCCTCTTGTAAAATATTAATACAAGAGGCCGTTCTTGCCCGGTTGACGGCAAAAAATAGCCTCTTTGGTTTCTCAACATATTCTATTTGTGGCAAAGAACTGACCTGCTCGATCATTGCTTCTGGAACAATCAAAATCCCATATTCATTCCTCATCTCCTCCACCTGCACTCCCATCTCCCGCAAGACATCCAGGCTTCCCGAATATTTCACAATCAATTCCCAGGACCTTTCTTCTGGTATATATCCGGTTTCCAGTTCCTGAGATCTTGCCCGCTCTTGAGGCGACACCTCCAAAGATAGATTCAGCAGATTTTCCAGCTTTTGATTTGGCATACCGCACTCCCTATCCCCATCATTTCTACTATTCTATGAATCTTTCCCGGCCAGTCATTCCTTTGCCACATTCTCTTCATTATATTTCTTCTGTCTGCTACGAACGTCCTTCTATCTGATACAGTTTCCCATATTTTTCTTTCAGATACGCAACGTAATACTGTGGATTAAAATCCTCTCCCGTCATGTCCCGCAACAATCTCCGGCTGTCTCTCATCTTGCCAAACTGATGGATATGTCTTCTGAGCACCTCCCGAATCACACCTAACTCTCCCTCTCGCAGCAGCGCCTCAAAATCTATGTTTTTCTTCATATATGCTGCCATCTGGGCGGCAAAAGCGCTCCCCAAAGCATACGAGGGAAAATATCCAAACGATCCCTGAGCCCAATGAATATCCTGCAACACTCCTTCTGCTGGATTCTTAGGGCGTACTCCCAAATACTCCTCATATTTATCCGCCCATAATTCAGGCAATTCTTTTACGTCCAAATTTTCTTCTATCAGCTGCTTTTCCAGTTCGTATCGCACCAATACATGCAAGCTATAAGTTAGTTCGTCCGACTCTGTCCGTATCAGACCTGGTTGCACCTTATTGATCGCCTTTACAAATTCTTCCCGGGAAACATTTCCCAACATTTTAGGAAACATTTCCTGCAACTTCGGATAGATCGGTTCCCAAAATGCCTCATTGCGTCCTATGATATTTTCAAAAAAACGAGATTGCGATTCATGCATTCCCATGGATGCTCCCTGACCCACCAAAGTCTGCGTCAATTCATCTGCCACTCCCAATTCATAAATGGCATGACCGGTCTCATGAATTACAGAAAATAGAGAACTATCCATCCGTTTTTTATAATGAGTAGTCATCCGTACGTCCCGATTATGAAGATTGGTGGTAAAAGGATGCGCACTCTCCGCCAACACCCCTTTCTCAAAGTCAAATCCCACATATTCTGCTATAAATTCTGCCAGTTTTTTCTGTTCTTGTTGCGGATAATCTCCTTCGAGAAAATCATCCAAAATCTCCACCTTACTCTCCATTATCTGATGAAGAAACGGCACCAATTCTTTCTTCAACAGCTGAAAAAACTCATCCAGTTTTTTGATAGAAAACCCTTTTTCATAATGATCCAACATCACATCGTAAAGTCGTTGTCCTTTCTTGGCCTGATAGCCGGAAAACTTTTTTTGATATTGAATAATTTTTTCAAGCGTCGGCGCAAATGCCTCAAAATCCTGGTTCTCTCTGGCCTGTGCCCATATCCGTGCAGATTCGGATATCAGCTCCTGATAGTCTCGATACTCCTTTGGCGGGATACATGCCAGCTCTTTTCTTTCCTCCTTTGCCTCCCGAAGAATCGCCACTTCTGCTTCTGAAAGTTCTGTCTCCTGCTCACATAATTCCAGGTATTTTCCGATCTCTTCCCCTGTCATCAACTCTTGATATGCCAAGGCTAATGCTCCTTGAACTTTTGCTGTACAAGCTCCTGCCTGTTTTGGCGCCAATGTTTCATTGTCCCATTCAAACAAAATATTCGCTGTTTGCAACGCCATAGCCCGTTCCAGCCAGAGCTGAAGCTGCTGATATTTCCTTTCCTTCCCATTTTCTTCTTTTTGACTATACTCCTGATTCACGTTCCTTTTCTCCTTCCGGTTTTCCTTCTTTTCAAAACTCTACAACGCCATATTTCACTTTGTTTCTTTCCCTTTGCTTTAACCATTTTTTCTTACTATTTACCATAAAAATTTCGGGAACACCTCTAGCAGTGTCCCCGAAATCTTCTGCTTTCATACGATCCCATTATTCCTTCCATACAAAAGCACAGATATTTCCCTGTTCTTATCGCCTCAATACTTCCTTCTCATGCTCCACCACTTTTCTGGAATTATCCAGAGAACTGCCTAGTACCGCAAACAAATCCTTCTCTGGCAAAGTCGGTGAAAAATAGAAGCCTTGTTGCAAATGACAGCCAAATTTCCGCAAAACATCGGTCTGATTCTGCGTCTCCACACCCTCTGCAATCAGCTGCTTGCCAATCTTATGAGCAATTTGAGTCAGCCCTTCCAACACGGGCGCTGATTGTGAATCGGTCTCCAACTGCCACACAAACATCCGGTCAAACTTCAGAGTATCCACCGGCAACTCCAGAATACGAGCCAATCCCGAATATCCAGAACCAAAATTATTCAAAATCAATTCCACGCCCAACTCTTCTAGTTCCTGCATTAATACCATAATATTCACATAGGCCATACTGACCGCATATTCTTCTACCTCAATAGCAAGCTTTCCAGCTGGGATATCATAAGTACGAATCACTCGTCCCACTTCATCCAAAAAATCTCCTTGCAAAAGCAGTACCGGTGAAATCGCTATGGCAATCGAATCAAATTCTTTTTCTTGTCGGATCAACTCATAAATCATGGATGCAACTCGTTCAAGGGCATAATACTCCACGGTACGAATCTGTCCGGTATCCTCCGCGATCGGCAAAAATTCAGAGCTGCCTACCATTCCAATATCCTTGACAAAAATACGCATATAAAATTCTGCCCTAGTAAATCGTCCCTTTTTGAGATCATAGGTAGGACGATAACGTACTTCCACCTCATTATTGGCAAATGCTGTACTCAGATAACGGGTAATTGCCTGACGTCTCTGAAAGCGAGTATGCATTTTCATATCGTACACCGCATATTGGCTGCCCTCCATTTCTGCTGCATGGGAAACTGCCAGATCCAAACATTTCAACATCTCGCCAGCATTGGTCGGGTATCCTGGATATGCGCACAGCCCCATACGAATCGAACACAGACAATCCGTATCTCCCACCGTCCAGCTATACTCAAACCGATCAATCAGCTGTTCTGCCAACCGGGATGCTTCTCCCATTGTACGATCTCGCAAAATAATAATAAACTCCACGCCAACATAGCGATAAACCTTACATCGCGTCTTCTGCTCCAGAAAATCAAGAATTTGCTCCAGCAATTGCTCACAATATTCAAAACCAAACAGCTCGTTCATTCTCTTAAAATTCTCAAGATACACTTTTAACACAACGCCACGATATCCCAGCAGAAATTGCGCTTCCAGATGATTGTAGCAGGTTTTACTATCACTCTGCTTTTTATTCTCCATCAATGCCTGTTCTGCTGCCAGCCGTCTGGCCTCCTCCATTTCTATTGTTTCCTCTTTTTTCCAAAATAAGCCCATAGTATTTTCTCCCTTGAACGTATTATTTACACGTTAAAACCATTATAGCTTAAAAACCATTCTTTTACAAGCGCGAAACCATCCCGATAATAGAACCATCACCACGGTCTGTAAACAACAAAGAAGCGCCTATGCCTGACTCACATAAGCGCTCTTTGTTTAAACTAAAAATACTTTTTGCTGCCCCAGAGGTTGGCCTTTTTCAGATCCAGATACTCATTATAAGCCTTTTCTAAAATCTGTTTTTCATTGGAAAACTTCAACAGATGATAAGCCTCATAAAACTTATAATACCCGGAATCCATAAAATGTTCCTCCCGTTGTGGTTTGCTGTAATAGCTGTCAGCCATCATCAAATACCAGTGAACATCCTTTTCCACCATATCCTGAGGAGTAGTGAACGAATAAGAACTTTTTCCGATATATTTGATAATCGAAGCACTGACACCGGTTTCCTCCTTTACTTCCCGAAGAGCCGTTTCCTTATATTCTTCTCCTGCTTCTACAGTTCCCTTCGGCAGTACCCAGCCCTCATACTTATTTTTATAATTCTTGTACAGAACCAGTATTTTACCCCGAAAAATAACCACACCTCCACAGCTCGTTGCCTCAATCACTGCAATCCCTCCTGTATCGGCGACATCAACAAGATGCCTCCATGGTGTGTCACAAGACTGGTTTTAGTATAACTCGTTTCGCCGGAAGATGCAAGGAAAAAATCGTGTAAGTATTATCTGGCAAAATATCGATCCCATATCCTGCGGGCAATCGGAGCGGCAATCTGACCCCCCGATCCGGCTTCCTCTACCACCACCGTGACCACCAGACGAGGATTTTCCGCAGGCGCAAAGCCCGTAAACCAGGCATGCGTTTCACGTCCGGTCTCAAACTCGGCAGATCCCGTCTTGCCAGCGACGGTATAAGCATCGGTCCGCACAGCCGAACCCGTTCCTTCTGTCACCACCAGACGCATCAACTCTGCTAAATCCTGCGCTTCGGTGGCAGTCATCAGACTGCCGGCCGCTTCCGGCAAAAATCTTTTCACTTCTTCTCCCGCCGCACTTTCTACCCGTTCTATCAGATATGGCTTCATCAATATTCCTCCATTAGCGATGGCCGCTGTAATCAACCCATTATGCATAGGACTGATTTGGGTATTTCCCTGGCCAATCGCTGTCTGAAGTATCTCCCAGGTGCTTGCCCCCTCATTCATAGTAAAAGAACTTTTACTGTAGGCCAAAGGCAAAGGAAGCTCCTGATTAAACAGAAGTTTTTCCGCTAAATCATGCATCGCGTCCAGCTTCAGTTCCTGTCCCAAAGCGGCAAAAGCTCCGTTACAGGAGTTGGCAAATGCCTGTTCCAATGTCTGATGGCCATGTACATTGCCGTGATAACAGGAAATCGTGTAATCCTCACAAGCATACACGCCTTCACAATCAAAAGTATAATCCCTCCAGGTATCCGGATGCTCACGGATGTATTCCAAAACCGTCAAAATCTTAAAGGTAGATCCAGGCGGATAAAGTCCTTGAAAAGCTCGGTTTAACAACTGTGCCTGCGTATTATCACCGGCAATCAGCCCATCCCAATCCATCCCCAACGTATTTGGATCAAACTCTGGTCGGGATATCATCACCAGGATTCGACCAGTATCCGGCTCCATGGCAATTACTGCCCCCCGTCTCCCGCCCAATGCATCTGATGCTACCTGCTGCAGATCCACATCCAGAGTAGTAATCACATTATCTCCAATATTTTTCACACCAGAAAGCGCATTCACTGTTTGCTCCACCAAGTTGATATGAGAAGTCAACAAATAAAAATTCGCCAGTGCCTCCACCCCGGTCTTTCCGTGATCGAAATATCCAACCGCATGAGCAAACAAAGCCCCATACGGGTAAACCCGGCGCTCATTTCCCTCCTCATCCTTCTCCGTTCTAGCTAGAACATGTCCATCATTGCTTTGCAATTCTCCCCGCACGATCCGATCGGAAAAACGATCCAATCGTGCATTATAAGAATTATTGATCACATTTTCTCCCTGCACCTGCAGAAAATATCCGAAATAGCCGATCATTCCCACAAATAATCCTACCATCAGATAAGTAATCCACAGAATACTTTTATTGGCATCTGGATTAGGCTTCATCTTCTTCATAATCTTCCTCATCATTCTTCTTCAGGATATACAGTCCCTGAATCACTCCGAACAAGATAAACGTACTGAGGATCGAACTGCCCCCATAACTAACCAGCGGCAAAGTCACCCCCGTAGACGGAATAAACTTGATCACACCTCCCACAGTCAAAAATACCTGAGTCAAATACTCTATCCCCAAGCCAAAGGCTATCAGCTTATAAAAACTGGCTTGCATCCGCACTGCCACCATCACAAACTGCAAAAAACACCCCAGACAGATAAGCAACACACAAAGAGCAAAAATCCCTCCCAATTCTTCCGAAATCGCGGCAAAAACAAAATCTTTCTCCACCACCGGAATCTTATAGGGCATTCCCTGATAAAGTCCCATTCCAAACCAGCCGCCCGTGCCAATGGCAAACAAAGACTGTGTGATCTGATACCCCCGATTATCAATATCCGCCCAGGGGTTCCTAAAAGCCGCCACCCGGGTCCTTACATGGGCAAACATGGTATAGGCCAACACCGACGCACCACAACCACTCAGAATTCCTGTCAACAAGTAAAGCCAATTGCTAGTGGCCACAAAAAGCATACCCACATAAGTTATAAAAAAAATCAATGCACTTCCCAGATCTTTAGAAAGCACCAAGATCAGCACATGCGCTGCCGCCACTGCCGTAGTCACTGCCACTGTCAAAAAATCAGTAGAACGATAAAACATAGTCGCCACAAAAAACACAAAACTGATTTTCACAAACTCAGAAGGTTGCAAAGAAAAGCTGCCCACACCGATAGAAAGCTGAGCCCCATAACTATTATTGCCCACCATCCATACCACCACCAGAAGCGCCAGCCCCAACAAACCATACACCCAAGGAATCCGGGAAAGCTGCCATACCCGATCCATGATAAAAGGAATAATCCAGGTCACCAGAGCTGCTATTGCCACAATGATAAACTGTCTGACTGCCTTATCAAAAGAAAGCCTTGTCAAAATAATCCAGCTCACACACAGAAGCATACACATATTGTTGACTAAAATCCGCGTTAGGTTACGGTAAAACAACTGATATAAACCAATATACGCCGCCAAAAATATCACTTGAGCCAGATAAAACAATACTACCCGCTCATCCCCCGACTTCAGATACAAAATCAGATTAGCCAAAAAATGTAAAACAAACATGGCTGTATTCTGTCTCCGACACACCCGTCGTTGTTTTCTTTCCTCATGAAATCGAAAATAGCTGAAGTTCAGATACGTATAAACAGCAATCAACAGTATCATCAGATACTTTGACACCTCAATGATTACATTAACCATGCCTCACTCCACTTTGCGCTTAAAATGCCCACGGGTAAACTCCTTAAAAGGCGCCGGAGTATCTTTTCCCCTCCGAAAATGCTCCCCAAATACCTGCAGTATCTCCTGTATTTGTTGCGGTTTTTCGATCGTAAAGGAGAGACGCAGTACCGCTGGCTCCAGCTCTCTTATCTGCTGTTCCAGCCCCAGCAAAGACAAAGGATCCGGATTATAAATCGTATTATAACAAAACGGACAATGATTTTTTACCGGAAGCCGTTTCCCTGTCCGATCCTTTATAAAAAGTGTCTCTGGAGATTGGGTACATCCCCCAAAAGTTCGCTGCACACATTGTGCCGAAACCATGGCCGGCAAATATCCATATCCCAACAACTCTTTTCCCCGACACCCCAGCTTCGCCAATTCCTGTCGATTCAACTCCAAAGGTAACGTCAATCTCGCCGCTCCCGTTGCCATCATCACTTCGCAGGCTCGCCGGTTCATCCCGTAGAGATTTCCATCCAAAACCACCGGAATACTCACCTCATACTCCTGAAGAAATGCCATTTCCTCTAAAGAACGTAAAATCAATTCATCAAATCCAGCCTTTTTCAACTCCCAAATATGCGTCATAAAATATTGTTCGGCTCTTTCCCGAAAAATATGCGGCAAAATCAATGCACATTGCTTTCCTACGTCATGACAGACATTCACTGCCCTTTGCCAGCTCTCTGCAGGGAAACCACAAGCATCCAGATATATCTCATCCACATCCGGATTCTTAGCCACTGTCTGCAGTCCTTCTGGTTCCTCCAGCGACACATGCAGACGCAATCCCGAAGAATTATGCTCACATGCCATGGCCTCACAGATTGCCGATCTGCTGTTCTCTGGCTCATGCATATTAGCCTTGTCAGTTCTCCTCTCATTCTTCCCGATTTCTGAAGATTTCTTTCGTCGGTATTCTTCCAAAATTCTTCTTTCCAGCTCTTCCAAACCACGCCGACGCAAATCATTCAGCTCCTGTACAGAAACAAAACAGTTTCCTGTAAGCTTCACCTCCAAGTTTCGGAAATAAAAGGGGGTTCCTCCCGTCTTGTTGAGTTGCTTGCCCAAACGTTCTTTTGATAGGGGTTGATTCTTGGCCGTCTGTACCGGATTTCCCTTGACTTTTATCACGACTTTCTTGTCGTCTTTTGTCTCATTCCCAAGATCACACCCACCGCTAAATTTCAGTATCAGGGATGCCGGCTCTCCCTCCCGAATCTCCAATATCCCATCGATCGCCTCTTGCTTTTTCGGATTGACATATTTTTGGTCCAGACTGTCAAATAACAACGAATCGGTTTCCCGAAATCTTGGTTTTCCTTTCAGGGAAATCATCTCTCTGCCATTGTGTTGCTGGTAGTACCCCTTTGTAAAGCCTCCACGATCAAATAGTTCCAGCAACATCCGTTTATCCGCCGGATCCACCTGATAACCGTCTCGTCCATTTTTTAGATAATAATCCACATATTTGCGGTATACACTCACCACCCCTGCCGTATAACGCGGGCTCTTCATTCTCCCTTCAATCTTCAAAGAATCCACTCCTGCCTCCAGAATATCTGGCAAGATATCCAGAGTGCACAGATCCTTCAGATTCATGGCATACTCCCCGGCCATTTGACTCTTCTTTTTACCATCGCCAAATAATCGGCCATTCCTGCCATCTTCTACATTATAAGGTAAACGGCAAGGCTGTGCACAGCGTCCCCGATTTCCACTGCGTCCGCCGATCAAACTACTCAACAAACATTGTCCCGAATAACAATAACAGAGAGCCCCGTGGACGAAGCTCTCAATTTCAATATCCACCTCATCTCGAATTCTGGCAATCTCTTCTAGCGACAATTCCCGGGCTGTCACAATCCGCGATGCGCCCAATTTCTGAAACAGTTTAGCCGAGCGATATCCAGTAACCGTCGCCTGTGTGCTAATATGCACCGCCAAATCCGGAAAACTCTCCCGAATCAGTGACAACACCCCCAGATCTTGTACAATCGCCGCATCCAGCCCCTGCCAATAATATGGCGCCAAAAAATCTGACACCTCCTCTAGCTCCTCTTCCTTCACCAAAGTATTTACCGTCATATATAATCTACAACCATGAAGATGCGCATAATCAATCGCCTTCAGAAATCCATCCTCTTCCAAATTGTCTGCATAAGCCCGGGCTCCGAACCGACTTCCCCCCATATATACAGCGTCTGCTCCCGCATTGATGGCGGCAATCATACTCTCCCTGGATCCGGCCGGCGCCAAAAGTTCTATCTGTGGTTTCAAACCATATCCCCTTTCTCTGAATCAGAGACGGATCGCTTTATTCTCCGAAGCCGTTCTCCTCTGTCCTGTGGCAGCCCGCTCCCTTTTTGGCTTCTCTGGCAGTTCTGCTTGCTTCTCTGATGCCGGCGCCTGCTCATTTATCAGCTTCTCCATCTTCATTTGTGTAGTAATCAGCTCATGCTTTAAGCTGTAGATTTCCTTTTCCAACTCAGATTTTTCATTTTCCAAGCGATTTGCCCGCTCTTCTTCTTTAAAATAATCATCTGCTATGTTCAGTTGCAATAGCACTGCCTGATAGTCCGCACTTAAGCGGGAAAAACCTTCTGCCTCCCTCAGTTTTCCAATTTTCCCATTCAGATAAGCGGCAACCTTCTGCAGATACATCTCCTCTTCCGCTCCACTTAATTTATATATTTTTCCATCAATCAAGACTTCCATCTGGTTCTTTTGATTCACGTTCTCTAACCTCTGATCTTTCCTGGCTTTTTCTTATAGTTTCAATATCTTCACTGCATTAGATAAATGGCAGATCCAAATGCTGATATGCATGCCTGGTCGCTACTCTTCCCCTGGGGGTTCGGTTCAAAAATCCATTCATCAGCAGATACGGCTCATATACGTCTTCCAACGTGCCTGCATCTTCCCCCAAAGCCGCCGCCAAAGTATCCAGTCCCACCGGACCGCCATCAAACTTTTCGATAATCGTCAACAAAATACTCCGGTCATTGTGATCCAGCCCTACTTTATCCACATCCAAAATATCTAGGGCAAAATCCGAAACCTCTTTTGTGATCACGCCATTATACTTGACCTGGGCAAAATCCCTTACCCTTTTTAGAAGCCGGTTCGCAAGCCGCGGCGTCCCCCTGGAACGTCGGGCAATCTCTGCCGCACCCTCCTGCTCAATCTCCACCCCCAGCACCTTGGCAGAACGTTGGACAATAACCGTCAACTCTTTTGGCGTATAAAATTCTAACTTTTGGACCACACCAAAACGATCCCGTAAAGGCGCTGTCAATAATCCTGCCCGGGTAGTTGCTCCCACCAAAGTAAAATGGGGCAGATCCAAACGGATCGACCTGGCCGAAGATTCTTTTCCCAACATAATATCAATGGCAAAATCCTCCATCGCCGGATACAGCACCTCTTCCACCTGTCGGTTTAACCGGTGAATTTCATCCACAAATAGCACATCGCCCTCCTGTAAATTATTGAGAATCGCCGCCATCTCTCCTGGTTTCTCGATAGCAGGTCCCGATGTCACTTTCATGTGGACTCCCATTTCATTGGCAATAATTCCTGACAATGTTGTCTTTCCCAATCCCGGAGGCCCATAAAACAATACATGATCCAAAGCCTCTCCTCGTGCCTTAGCCGCGTCCATATAGACTTTAAGATTTGCTTTGATCTTTTCTTGTCCAATATAATCCTCTAACATCTGCGGACGAAGATTCGGCTCAACTGCCCGATCCTCTTCCATTATCTCTGTTGTTATTATTCTCCGCTCCATTCTTTACTCCAACCATCACATCTTATTCCCTGCCGCTTATAAACCTTCTCTTATAACAAAAATTTAAGCGAAGCTTTCAGTACTGCTTCTGCCGTCATTCCTTCTTCCACTGAGACCTGTCGCACCGCTTTCGATGCTTCTGATAAAGAATATCCCAAAGCAATCAAAGCCTCAACCGCTTCTTTGTCCACTCCGTCTGCTAGTGCTGGCAATAAAGAATCTTCTTCTCTATTCTGTTCACCCTCATACATTGCCCCTGGCAAAATGTCTTCTATTTTAATGCGATCTTTCAAATCCAAAATCACTCGTTTTGCCGTCTTTGGTCCAATCCCTTGCGCCCGAGCAATCCTTTTGGCATCTTCAGAAATGATTGCCATTCTAAGTTCTTCCGGTTCCATGGCAGACAAAATCCCCAATGCCGCTTTCGGACCAATGCCGTTCACTCCCAAAAGCATCCGGAACATTTGCAGATCCTTCCGACTCAAAAATCCATACAAAGTCATGGCATCCTCTCGCACTTGAAAAGCAGTATAAATCCGTACTTCTTCTCCCGTATGCGGAAGTCGTTCCAAAACCGATAAGGGAACATGAATATTCCAGCCGATATTTCCCGCCTCTACAACAATGCCATCCTCTAGAATTTCTACCAAAGGCCCTTTTATATAAGAAAACAATAGTCCTGCTCCTCTCATTCAAACTATCTTTCGACATCATATCATATCACAATCACAAGTGCAAGTACAAGACCGAACAAAGATTCGTTTCCTATTGACTTCCTGTTTTTTCACCGATATAATCATTCTGAAAACTATTTTTCCCAAAGCAGTCCATCGCACACATGCTTCTCTCACTCCAAAATCAGTCCATATTTCTGCTTTCACGAATTCAAAGGAGCCTACTTATGATTACAATAAAAAAACAATTGTCCCTTCCTGACACCTATCCTTTCGAGCGAATCGGAAAACGGGAAGAAATCCTCTTTTTTGATATTGAAACGACTGGTTTTTCCGCCGATTATTCCCACCTCTATCTCATCGGCTGCATCTTCTATCACCAAGATTGCTGGCATTTACTACAATGGTTTGCCGAAACTGCCGAATCCGAAGAAGAGCTGCTCCATGCCTTCTTTTCCTTTATAAAAAAATTTCAAATTCTGATTCATTTTAATGGAGATCGCTTTGATATTCCTTTTCTTATCAAACGCTGTTCTCATTTGGGACTTTCATATGATTTTTCCGATATTATAAGTATCGATATTTATCGCCGGATTAAACCCTATAAAACCTTGATTGGATTAGATAGTTTAAAACAAAAAGCCATCGAAAAATTCCTTGGTATTTCCCGCGCAGATCTGTATTCGGGCGGCGAATTGATTTCTGTTTATGAAGAATATCTTCGCTCTCAAAATCCCCGTCTATATGATCTTCTGCTCCTGCACAATGAAGATGATTTAAAGGGTATGCCTTCCATCCTCCCGATCCTTTATTATCCTGACTTTTTAGAACATCCCTTTTCTCTGGTTAGTCAAACTATGCGTCAGGAAACAGCGGAAACGGGAAAAACAAGACATCTGCTAGACTTACTTTGTAAAAGCGATTACCAAATTCCGATTTCTTTTAGCGCTGAAAAACTTCCATTTCGATGCCATGGAAAGGGAAACCTCCTGCAACTCTCCATCGAACTCTACAAGGGAACATTAAAGCATTTTTATCCTGATTACCAAAATTACTATTACCTCATCTATGAAGATACCGCTATACATAAAAGCATAGGAGAATACGTAGATAAGAATGCGCGAATTAAAGCCAAAGCGAAAACCTGTTATACCAAAAAAGAAGGGGTATTTATTCCTCAACTCAGTCCCATCTGGGAACCAGTTATGAAAAAAGACCGGCGAGATAAACTTTCCTATGCATCTCTTTCGGATGTTTGCTTTCAGGATGCCCGTTGCTTTCCGCTTTATATCACTCAACTTCTGCAATATCTTGCAATTTGAACAAGGATGCTGAAAAGTAAATCCTCCGCAGTTTTTCTATCCTGTGTTCGGACGGTTCCTGTACACAGGATAGAAAAACTGCGGAGGATTTATTTTACAACATCCTCTTAATCTTTAAAAATTCTTTCTAAGTTGAAACTTACTAATCAAGCGTTTCAAAATCTGAGCCTGGCCCGCCAATTCCTCGCTGGCAGCCGCACTTTCTTCTGATGTTGCTGAATTGGACTGTATTACTGTGGAGATCTGAGTAATACTGTCTTTGATCCGATTGATCGCCACTTCCTGCTCTACAGAAGCCGCAGAGATCGCCTTGATCTGCTCGGTCACCACCACTGCTCCATCTACCACAGAATGTAAAGAATCCTGTGTCATATTGGTCAGCTTGGAACCATTATCCACCATTTGCAGAGTTTTCTCAATCAATTCCGTTGTATCTTTGGCAGCATCTGCACTCTTTGCTGCCAAATTACGCACCTCATCCGCTACCACCGCAAAACCTTTGCCAGCGCTTCCTGCCCGAGCCGCTTCTACTGCTGCATTCAGAGCAAGAATATTGGTCTGGAAGGCAATATCTTCAATCGTCTTGATAATGTGCTGAATCTCACCGGAACAAGAACTGATTTGACGCATAGCCTCAGCCATCTCCTGCATCTGTCCATTGCACACATTGATGCTCTCTTCCACCTGATCAGCTTCTTTGGTGGTAATCGCAGCACTTTCAGCATTCCGATTAATCTGTTCCGTTACCTGCTCAATCATGTGCATCAAATTATCCACTTCAGATGCCTGTTCCGTAGCTCCCTGAGCAAGATTCTGGGCACCATCGGCCACCTGATTGGAACCAGCATCCACCTGACTGGCAGAAGAATGAATCTGCTCCATCGTCTCACTCAATTCATGGCTAATCATTCCAATCGCCTTCTGAATCTGTACAAAATCGCCAACATACTGGATTTTACTCTCACTGCCCAGATTACCGCTTGCCATCTCATTCAAAACTGCTGTAATATCCGAGATATACATTTTCAGATTCTGTACAGAAGTATTTAAGCTGTCCGCCAATGTTCCAATCTCATCTTCACTATCTATATCAATATGAAAATTCAGATTCCCCTGAGACAGATTGCGGCTAGATTCTGTAACTGTCTGCAGAGGCTTCACAATCCGCTTCATTGCATACAGTACCAGCCAAATGCTGACCACCAAAGTGACGACAACCGTAACAATTGACATCCATTCCGTCGTAGATGCCGATCGCATTAAACCAATCTGATTCTCTGCCACCTGACTATTGGTAATCTCTGCCACCTGATCCAAAAGCGCCACCAAACTCTGTACATTTGCTTTCGTATTGGTCAGATACATTTCATTCGCTGCCTTCTGATCCGTCTTCCCCAGTTCCAAGACGGTTTCTGCCGACTCATGAATCGCCTGATGGATCGGCTTCATCTGCTCAATCAGCTGTAATATCTGATCATTGGGAATCTCGGAAGCTGCCGGATCATAAAACCATTTTCCCAAAACACAGCCTTTATAATCTGTGCTTCCCGTAAATTCTGTCCCCATTGCCACTGCAGAACACAGATTCTCAACCCATCCATAATGAGCTTTCTCTGCAGTCAATACCAGAGAATGAATCTCTGTCCATTCTTCTGTCGATTTACTATACTTTCTCACTTTGCCCATACCACTGATCGTCACAATTCCGCTGACAATCACCACCAAAAAAATAAGAGCGATGCGTATCATAATATCTTGTTTAATGCTATGCCTCATTTTCTCCACCTCTTACTTGATTTTTGAAGTTTTACATATTTTAAATTCAGGCGTTTCACCTGTATGTTATCTTCTTTTCCAGAAACCACGCAAATGCTATTCTTTGTCGGTAAATGGTAACGACAAATCAGCATCGGTATGTCAGAAAAATCGCTTTCCCTGCATACCAACGCTGAGCCGTTCTTACTCATACAGCCATCTTATCCAATTGGTTGTTCTTAATACTTGTCATTTCCCCCATATGTAGTATAGGAAGACAAATCGACATAATTCTCATCTTCTTGAGAAGGCTCATACTGAGGCACTTCCGGCATCACACTCACATTGCTTTGCCCTTCCAGACGAAACTTCTTTACCAACTCCTTCAAAATCTGCGCCTGTCCGGATAGCTCCTCACTGGCTGCCGCACTCTCTTCTGCTGTAGCGGAATTGGTCTGAACCACGCTGGAAATCTGATCAATACCAATGGTAATCTGAGTGATCGCCTCCGCCTGTTCCTTGGATGCCTTGGCAATCGAATCCATCATACTGGTAGCATCTGCGATGCCTGTCATAACCTGCTCTAATGATTTTGCCGTCTCGTCCGCAATTCGCTTTCCGTTCTCAACCGCATGAAGAGAATTCTCAATCAGTACTGCCGTATTCTTGGATGCCTCTGCACTCTTGCTGGCAAGGTTGCGAACCTCATCAGCCACCACAGCGAATCCCTTCCCTGCCGCACCTGCCCGAGCCGCCTCAACCGCTGCATTCAAGGCAAGAATGTTCGTCTGAAAAGCAATATCTTCAATCGTCTTAATAATCTTCCCAATCTCGCCAGATGCATTGTTGATATCAGACATAGCATTCAGCATATCCTGCATTCTGCGGTTGCTCTCTCCTGCTACTTCCCCTACCATTTCAGCTTTCTGACCAGCATCCTGAGCGCTCTCTGCGTTACGGTTAATATTGCCGGAAATCTCGTTAATGGATGCCGCCAACTCCTCCACAGAAGATGCCTGTTCCGTGGCTCCCTGAGACAATGCCTGCGCTCCGGAAGATACCTGATCGGAACCGGAAGACACCTGATCTGCGGAACGATTCAAAGTGGTAAGCGTATTGTTGAAGCTGTCTTTGATCTTTTTCATGGACTGGTAGATCTTTTGATAATCTCCAATATAAAGTTCCGGCGCTGTGGAGTGAACCGTAAAATCTCCCATAGCCATAGCACTCAGCACAGTCTCAATATCGCGAATGATTGTCGCCACTCCATTCGCCACTTTATGCATATTCTTTGACATATCGCCAAACTCATCGCTCGAATCATAATTGACTTCCACAGAAAGATGACCTTTGACCATCTCCTTCATAGCAACTTCAATTTCTTTCACCGGATTCAGGATGTTATTCGTCAGCATTATCGCAATCACACAAGTAATCGCAAAAGCAACAGCAGCAATCACAATCGCCAATGCCAACAGAGCGTTATCTAGAGTCATCGCTGTCTCATAAGTCTTCTGACACGATGCCTCCATGTTATTAAATGCCGTCTGAAGAATGTTTGCAAACTCCTCGGTCCGGGGATTATACTGATCCATCACCAGCTCTTGCGCCTGACGATTGCCCTGTTCGCTGTTCATACGGGCATACTCATATATCTGAAGACGCAGACTTTTGGCATCTCCCATCTTTGCCTCAAAATCTTTCAGCAAGGACACATCGCCCGTGTAGTTGGAATAAATCCACTGCAGCTTCTCCTGGATATTGCTCACATACCGATCCACTTCTGCAATCCGCTGTTCTGTCTCTGAAGGTTCTGTGCTTATCACGCTCAGCATCAACTCCTTCAGCGCCCGCTGAAGGCTGATCCGCATCTCGTAGATATTCGCCATCGCATGATAATCTTCTTCATAGAACTTCTCATAACTTGCCTTCGACTTAGAGATCCCTATGCCGGCAGCCACAACTGACACAAGAAACAATGTCAGTATAATGCCAAAAGACACAAGAAACTTTTTACCAACCTTTAAATTCTTCATTCGTTGCTCCTCCTTGTTGAGCCCTCATTTACCGGTCAGCCCCTTATAATATTTCTGAAGGCTGTCCATTCCACACTCTTTTATATTATCTCGGCACATTTTCCCATAATATAATACAAAACATAAAATTTTTTCAAAAATTCTCTTTTCCCTTAATAATTTCATTTTTTCGCCGATATTATATTTCAGTATGTTGTGGTCTGGTATTTTCTTTTTGTACAGGACTGTTTTATTTTCATGCAAAACATTAAAAAGGATAGGTGGTGTATCGAATGGATAACGGTATGGAAAGTATGCTTGATACATATCTTTTTGAGACGAATTCCCTTTTAGACCAACTGGATGAGATGCTTGTGAAAGATGAAAAGTTAGGAGACTTTTCGTCGGATGATGTCAATGAGATTTTTCGTATCATGCACACCATCAAGGGGTCTTCCGCCATGATGGAATTCGGTTCTCTCTCCAGTATTGCACATCATATAGAAGATTTATTTTTCTATATCCGCGACAAGGGGATCGACTCTCTCAGCGCTCAGCACAAAAAAGAGTTATTCAATCTGATGTTCCGCTCGGAAGATTGTCTGCGCGGGCAGGTAGAAAAGGTAGAGAGCGGGGAACCTCTAGACACAGACATGGATGCCTTTGCTTCCGAGATCAACAATTTCCTTAAAAAGATCAGCAATGCACCGGAAGAAGCTTCTGTCAATACCCAATCTCCAGCAGAAACAAAAACGGATTCTGCTGCACCGGTTGTGGAAGGGAATCTTCCTAAAGATTCCAGCGCCGTATGCTTTATCCATGTTTTCCTAGACGAGGGGATCGGCATGGAAAATTTACGTGCTTTCATGATTGTAAATGCATTGAAGGAATGCGAGCTGGATTTCCGCTACTACCCGGAAAATATGGAGTCCAATCCCGATTCTTGTGCTGTCATCATCGAAGACGGCTTTTATATGGCTTTTGATTCTGAGGAAACGGCCGCCAAAGCCGGGGATCTTCTTCGGACCCAGAACCATATTCGCTCTTATGAGCTGGCAGCCGTTCCGGAAGCAGCGCCGGCTCCGGCTGCTCCCGAACCGGCTCCGGCTCCTGAAACTTCTAAACAGCCAGCGCCGGCAACGCAAAACGAGGCGGCGCCGAAACCCCAGACGCCAGCGAAACAGGCGCCAGCTACTCCGGTCAAGCAAAACCTGATTAGTGTAAATCTGATGAAGCTGGATGATTTGCAAGCAATTGTGGGCGAGATTGTAATTACGGAATCCATGGTTACATCTGCTCCTGAATTGAATCAGCTGAGTCGAGATGCTTATGATAATTTTATGAAGTCTGCTCGTCAGCTGCGCAAGCTCACGGATGATTTACAGGATATTGCCATGTCTCTGCGGATGGTTCCCATTTCTGGCGTATTCCAGAAGATGAACCGGATTGTGCGAGATATGAAACAAAAATTGGGTAAAGATGTTCGTTTGACTCTCATTGGGGAGGATACGGAGATTGATAAAACTATCGTGGACAGCATCCAAGATCCGATCATGCACATGGTTCGTAATGCCATGGATCACGGAATCGAAGACGATGCCAACGATCGAATCCGAGCCGGAAAAAATTCCCAAGGCGAGATTATTCTCTCTGCTTCCCATACCAGCGGCGAAGTTATGATCACTATCTCAGACGATGGTAAGGGCATGGATCCAGACAAGCTTTTAGCCAAAGCCAAAGAACGCGGCATTCTTACCAAACCGGAAAGCGAATATTCCCGTAAGGAAGCTCTGGGATTAGTAATGTTGCCTGGTTTTTCTACAAACCAGACCGTCACTGAGTTTTCTGGCAGAGGCGTAGGTATGGATGTAGTAAAAAAGAATGTGGAATCGGTAGGCGGTGTCGTCTCCCTTACTAGTGAACTGGGCAAGGGCACGACTTTCCTGATGAAGATTCCGTTGACTCTCGCAATTATGGATGGCATGAAAGTAACGGTAGGTTCCTCTATTTTCACAATACCTATTGCTAATATCCGCCAGTCCTTCAAAATTCTGCCCGACGAGATTATCCGCGATGAAAACGGCAGCGAGATGGTGGAACGTATGGGAAGCTTTTATCCTATTGTAAGGCTTCATCAATTCTATGGTATCGAAACGGAGATTACAAATCTGGAAGATGGTATTCTCATGTGGATTGAGTCCAGCGATCGCTCTTTCTGCCTGTTTGTAGATGATCTGATTGGAGAACAGCAGGTAGTAGTCAAACCCCTTCCCGTCTTCCTAAACTCCTTTGAGCTTAAGAATTTCGGCGTCGGCGGTTGTACCATTCTAGGTGACGGGAATATCAGTATCATTCTGGATGTCCCAAGTCTTTACACAGCGACCTTGGAGAACATATAAAAAAGGGAGGAATTTAGCATGTCTGAACAAATCAATGACCAGGGGCTTCTGGATCTGTCTGATTCCATGGATTCCGATGAGAATTCCACTGTGGAACGCTGCCTCACCTTTGAATCCGGAGACCTGATCCTATATATCAGCACCAAACATGTGATTGAGATTATCAATAACCATACCATTACCACCCTGCCGTTAGTAGCACCCTATATCAAAGGGATCATCAACTTGCGGGGACAGGTTCTTCCGGTCATCGATCTGGAATTACGTATGGGGAAAAATTGTTCCAATTCCGACGAGAAGACCTGTATTATTATACTAGATATCAACTCTGTCTCTCTGGGAATTCTCGTGGATTCCGTACGTCAGGTAGTTGACATCAATTTAAAAAATGTGCGCCCCATTCCCCTGAAACGGCAGCAGAAACTGCTGGATGGCATGGTAATTATGGATGACGGAAGCGTCTTTATGTCCATTGATTGCCAGGCGCTTTCTAGCACTTATGACTGATTAAGTAGCTATATATTTTTATATCTCCTCTGAGAATAATATAAATGAAACAGGAGTAATCTGATGCTGACACTAACTGATAATGATTTCCATCGTTTATATACTTATATTAAGAAGAATTATGGAATTGACTTAAGCAAGAAAAAACAGCTTATTGTCAGCCGCCTTTCCAATACTCTGTCCGCTCAAGGCTTCCAGAATTTCTCTGCTTATGTAGACGAGATTATTTCCGGACGTGATTCAGAGATGGTAACGGCCATGCTCAATAAACTGACCACCAACTATACCTATTTTCTCCGGGAAGAAGCACATTTTAAATACTTTGAAGAGGTTGTGCTTCCAGATCTTGCCCAAAAACATGCCCGGGATAAAGTGCTTTCTATTTGGAGTGCAGGCTGCTCTTCTGGCGAAGAGCCTTATACAATTTCCATCTATCTGAAGGAATTTTTCGGCGCCCAAGCTTCCCAGTGGGATACCCGTATTCTTGCTACGGATATCTCCCAAAAGATTTTGAATACAGCCATTGCCGCTTCCTATAATGAGGAGAGCATTGCTCCTCTCCCGGATTCCTGGAAAAAGAAATATTTTGTCAAGACCGAGCCAGGGCATTGTACCGTATCCCCAGCGCTAAAGCAGAATGTGATTTTTCGTCCTTTCAACTTGATGGATCCCATAACCTTCAAGAAAAAATTCGACTTGATTTTCTGCCGTAATGTCATGATCTATTTTGACCAGGATACCAAAGACGCCTTGGTACGGCGTTTTTACAATGCTACTGTTCCTGGTGGTCATCTTTTTATCGGCCACTCTGAAGGGCTGACTAAGGCGACCTGTCCTTATGAATATGTCCAACCTGCTATCTACCGTAAATCAGGAAAGTAAGTTCGATTTAGAAAGAAGGTTTGATTATAATGCACAAGATCCGTCTGATGATTGTAGATGATTCCATCCTTTTCCGAAATTGGTTAGTTCAAAATTTGGGAGCGGATTCTCGTTTTGAAGTGGTCGGATATGCTGTGAATGCCTTAGATGCAAAGAACAAGCTTCCACAAATTAAACCAGATATTATGACGCTGGACATCGAGATGCCTGGCATGACTGGTATTGATTTTTTGAGAGAGGTTCTTCCGGTCCATCCGGTGCCCATTATTCTGGTATCCTCCCTCAATGTGCGGGTATTTGATGCGCTTGCTGCAGGCGCTGTTGATTTTGTGCGCAAACCAGATATGAATATGGAAGGAGGAAAGGAGGCTTTCCTCAATACGCTGAAATCAAAACTCTGCGCCGGGGCAGAAGCTAAAGTCAGACTGCCTTCTGCCATACCAACCACTGCCAGACACATAACAGAAGGAGTCACCACTCCCTCTGCCGGGATGCCCCCAAACAGCTCTGTGACGACCACCTCTCCGGTCTCTACCCGGCTGCCAGCTAACTTTGGAAATATCGATGTGATTGCTATCGGCGCCTCCACAGGAGGAACCGAGGCGATTCTTGAAGTAGTACGTCAATTCCCAGCCAAAATGCCAGGAATTGTAATCACACAGCACATGCCTCCCGGATTTACCGCCATGTATGCAGAACGTCTGAACCGTATCTGTCAGCTCAAGGTAAAAGAGGCTTCTCATGGTGACAAAGTTATTCCGGGCCAGATTCTTCTTGCTCCTGGCGGCCTTCAGATGAGAGTCATTCGCATGGGTTCCGGTTACTCTGTCAGCTGCACCGAGGAAGCCAAAGTCAGTGGGCACAAACCCTCTGTGGATGTACTTTTCGATTCGGTAGCTTCCACTGTAAAAAATCGTGCCATTGGCATCATTCTTACCGGTATGGGAGCGGATGGCGCTGCCGGGATGCTGCGGATGCGTAAAGCTGGTGCTTATACCATCGGCCAGAATCGGGAAACCTGTGTGGTATATGGGATGCCTATGGAGGCTTATCGAGCTGGAGGCGTTTGTGTCCAATCGGCCTTAAGCTCTATTCCTCAAGTTGTTATGGCCCGGCTTTCTAAACCCTCTTGACGGGCTTTTTATTTATTTTTTATTTATTATGCAAAAAACAATAAATTCTGTTCAAAAAAAGCCTAAGCGGGTTCATAAAAGTTTTGCCGAGTATCTGGTCACAGCAGCTATTGCTGTGACCACTCTCGCTATTGCCGCCAGCCTGTTCTTATATTTCCGGCCTTTTACTCTGGAAGATGTTTGGAACACTACCCATCAACTGACTTCCTACGTATCGCAGCAAGTTTCTGATTTTCGTGATCATCAGGTCGCACGTTATCAAGAATGGAAGAAAAAATACTTAGATGCCAAAGTTGATAACTCTGCTATTATTACTGACGAGAATTCTGCTCCTCTCTCCCCCATGACCGGGGATGCAGTACCGTTTATGGATCGCACTTCTGATCTAGGAGAAGTTTCTGGTTTAAACAGCGAGCCCGTCTTTCCCCTTCAGGAAGATGCCATTTTTTCTTTTATGATGGATACCGCCTTAGGCCCCATGCTCTACTATAACCAGGGGGATATTCGTTGGAAAAATTATCTTTATGGCGGTGTTGATCCCATCAGCCGTTATGGCTGCGGTCCTGTCTGTGTGGCGATGATCATCAACAGTTTTGGCTCTGCCAGCGTCACTCCTGTTGAAATGGCTGATTGGTCTGCCGCCAACGGTGGATATGCCCGCCATGGCGGTTCCTACCACAATTTGATACCAGACAGCCTCTCTGCCTTTGGCCTCCAGGTAGACAGCGTTACCGAACGGACCGCAGAAAATGCTGCCGCGCTTTTGGACAGTGGTCATATTCTGGTAGCTCTCATGGGACGCGGAAGTCTAACTCAGAATGGCCATTTTATCGTTATTACGCAGCTATGCGAAAATGGCAATGTCTATATTGCAGATCCAGCCAACTATGAAAACTGCACAAAAGAATGGGATTTACAACAATTAATGAACGAGCTAAAACAAGTTTACGATCATGGTGGTCCCTTGTGGGCCATCTCAATGCCAGGTCCGTAAATTTTCATCTTTATAAAAAAGATAACCAGAATTTTGCCAAGGGAATCTCCCTTCTGCTAATCCCGGCTATCTTTTTTAATTTTCTTTTAGTTTTCCTTATGCTCTCCTGCCAAAGCCTGATCGACAATCACCAGTTCCTCCGGACGGAACATTTCCCGCAACACAGCAACCATACTGCCATAATTTGCTTTCATCGCTGCTTTTAAAACAAACAGACGATCTTTCAGTGTAGAAAAGTCATAAAGATTCTGCCCCAAAAAGGTTGCGACTGCCAAAGCCGACGCCGCTTCCTTGCGTCCGCTGCGTTCATCAAAAGAAAATGCTGTCAACATCAAGAACAGAGTACTCATCAAATAACGATCTGCTTTCAGCAAAACGGTAGAATAATTGATACATTCTGCTAAATTCCCATTATTAAAACAGCAAGTCGCCAACATTTCATAAGCCTGTCGGATATCTCCCGAAAGAAACATGGATTTAAAGGCTGTCCCATATTTTTCCAACTGTGCTAACGCTCGCTTCAAATGCTTCTCCGCCTTTCGATAATTCCCATGGCGTGAGAAATATTTCCCAGCATAAAAATCGAAGTCTCCCTCCTGCGGCAAACGAAGAGTTGCCTTATTGTAAATCTCCATAAAATTCTCTTCTGTGGTCTCTATATTCGCATAAAGAATCTCCATCAGCTTAGTAAACGTCATAGCCGTCCGGATCGGATCGATCGTCTCTACCGTATCCGGCATCAAAGAAATCGACTTTCGAAATGCCTCTTCCGCCTTCTCTAAATTCTCCGCCGAATAATATTCATCTCCCAAATATCCCAGCATTCGATGGCTATCTGGATGCTCTTCCAGCTCTTTTAAAATAATCTTTAGATTTCGTCCACTGGATACTTTGCCATCATGTAAAGCTTTGCCATATCCCGTATGGTAGATGGAAAGCTCATTCACTGCATCCACGAAACGAAAGTCCGAACCATCCACCGATGTGATATACTCATGGATCCGCCCCACATATCGCACTCCCCGTGAATTGCGAAACACCCGAGATTGTGTCCCTACTGCAGAAATCGTACCATCGTCCATCAGATGCACCCACGAAGAAAGAATCGCGTCATAGCGCTTATCCTGCAATTGTCTTACATAATATAACACCTTTCTGGCATCCTCCTCAGAAAAGTATTCATCCGCATCCAAAAAAGCAATCCATTCATATTTTGCCTTACTGATCGCAAAATTTTTCGCCGCAGCAAAGTCGTCAATCCATTCAAAATGATATATCTTCGCTCCCATCTGCTCTGCAATCTCTACAGTCCGATCCGTGGAACCAGTATCCACTACAATCTGTTCTGACACGATCCCCTTTCCCCAAGAAAGCGCATGCTCGATATTTCTCTCTTCATTTTTCACAATCATACATTGGGAAATTCTCGCTCTGCTGCGACCCTTCATAATGCTGTCTCCTCTCTGTTTGCTCCCGCTATCTTATTTCCATTCGTTCCTGCATCATCACAGTTACTTCTTTCCTTCCTCCAGCCCTATTGCCGTCCGTTCCTGCGAGGTGAAAAGTTTCTCCGCCATATAAGAGGCAAAGTCCTCACATCCTCCCTGCTGTGCCGTCTTCCATAAAAACAGCCGATCTCTTAAAGAAGAGAAATCATAAAGTCCAGAAAAAAATTGTAAAATCTGTGGATATTCTTGTTCTTTTCCCTCTTTTCCTGACACCAAAGTTAAAAGCAACCGGGAAAGTACCGTCATCCCATAACGATCGGATTGCAAATATGCCACTGCATAAGTCACACATTTCTGGCTCTCCCCTGCCTCATAGCAACATCGTACCAGCAGATCATAGGCTTCCTTCAGATTCCCTGCCAGCAAAAGCGCCCGGTTCGAACAGCCAAAAGTATTCAGCTTCTGCAGCGCCAGTTCCAGATATTGTATCGCCTGTCCTGCATCCTCAGAAGCAGCAAAAAAACGTCCGACCATATAATCAAAGTCTGCTTCCTTTGGCATCTTCTCCACTGCCTGACGATAAATCTTGTCCACAGCTTCCCAGGATGCCTCTTCTTTCTCTGTCAAAATCATCAACAATCGCGTATAGGTAGCAGCGCTCCGTTGATCCTCCTCTGACAACTGATCTGGCATATGCATGACCGCTCGTCGATACCACGCTTCTGCTTCTACTCGCTCTCCGTCATCTAAATACTCATCCCCCATATATCCCATCATCTCATAATCCTTGGGATGCTCCTGCAATTCTTTCTCTATCAATCGCCGGTTTCTTCCACTTCTAGTCTTTTCTGCATATGCCTCTCCCTGATATCCCGTGTGAAAAATAGATAGAGAAGCCACCACATCGCCAATCCGCAGCGCCCGTCCGGTAATCGATTCCAGTTGTTCATGTATTTTCCGACGATAACGGATGTCCGGCAGGTTTCGGAAAAAACGGATCTGTGTTCCGGAGGCAAAAATCCTCCCCTCTCCATCCAACTGCTGCCAACCGGTTGAGATTCCATCAAAGCGAGTCGGGTCAAGACCACGAATCATTTCTACCAGGCTCTTGGCATCTTCTGGCATCATATATTCATCCGCATCCAAAAAGGCAATCCACTCTCCTTGCGCCTGCTCAATCGCATAATTTTTCGCTGCTGCAAAATCGTCAATCCAGGGAAAATGATATACCTGCGCTCCCAGCTTCTGAGCCAACTCTACGGTTCGATCGGTAGAGCCGGTGTCCACTACAATCTGCTCCCACATCAGTGGCTTTCCCCAGGACAAGGCACGTTCAATATTCTTTTCTTCATTTTTTACAATCATACACTGGGAAATCCGCACTCGCCTTTCCTCCTTACCGGCTTTTAAAGAAAAAAGCCATCTCCCGGCCTGATCTGGGAAAAATGACTTTCAACTCTCAGACATATTCTATTTATATATCGGCTTTTTAATAGGGAAATTAAGATTTTTTATAAGGAATTTCTATTTCACACTGCTCAAAAAAGCCCGGCGGGAAAATTCCCACCAGGCTTTTTCTTAATCTGATACAATTTTCAGACAGTCACTGTCTGAATTGAATTACCATCAAGCTCCTATGCAGCAATTACTGCAACAGGCTCAAGATGCTCTGCGGTACCGAGTTGGACTGCGCCAGCATGGACTGAGATGCCTGCAGAAGAATGTTATTCTTCGTGAATGCGGTAATCTCATCTGCCATATCGGTATCACGGATACGGCTCTCAGCAGATGTGATATTCTCAGAAGTAACCTTCAAGTTGTTAACCGTATGCTCCAATCTGTTCTGAGCAGCACCGAGTTTTGCACGATAGCTGGAAACAGCGTTGATAGCGGCATTGATGGTATCGATCGCTGCATTCGCTACAACTGTGCTGCTTCCGGAAATATCCATCTTGTCAAGCAGAACCTGTCTGGCATTGCTGCTTTCATTAAATTTCACATCCTCAAAATCTGCTGCCATAGTTGCAAACTTATCACTTACTTTTCCGTTTGAAAGGATATAACCCTTTGTTTCTGCATTAACAGGTACTGTCTTAGCCGCATCAGTAGCGCCCACTGCTTTATCAAATACGTACTCTGCTTTTTTTCCAGCTACATTGGCATCCTCACCTGTCTTCGCCTGTGCGTCTCTGTCATAGCCAACCATACTATCCCAAATCGCCGCCTGAATACCACTCACTGTCATCGCCTGGCTATTTACCACGATGGTCTCTTTTCCGCTCGGACCAATCTGGAAGGTCATCTTTCCAGCGCTGCCAGTATTTGCCAGAGGCTTAATGCCGTTGAAGTCGGTGTTGTTGGCGATACGATCGATCTCCTTTAACAGCTCGGAAACCTCGCTCTGCAGGTTGCCTCTTGCTACGGTATTATAAGTACCGTTTGCCGACTGAGATGCCAGAGTGGTAAGACGCTGCAGCATGGAGTGAACCTCGGTCAGAGCACCTTCTGCCGTCTGAATCAAGCCGATAGCATCCTGGGCGTTCTTCGCCGCCTGGTTCAAGCCGTTGATCTGAGATCTCATGCTCTCAGAAATCGCCAGACCTGCCGCATCATCACCGGCACGGTTGATCTTGTAACCGGATGACAGCTTCTCTAAGTTCTTGTTCAATCCGCTCTGGTTTACGCCTAAGTTTCTGTAAGAGTTAATCGCTGCTATATTATGTTGAATAATCATAAATCGTTCCTCCTATCCTTGAACACTGTCCTGAGAACCTCCCTGTCCTCAGATTTTCCCTCCTGTGTGGGCCCCTACACCGGAGAGTCAACAAAGCTCTATCATGATCTTGATGGATCTCTGTCTGTACATATTTGTATATCGTCACTTTTGAAAAAATAATAAGTACATTTATTCCCTATATACAAAAAAATCGTTACGCATTCGCTTCGGAAATCCTCAATAAAAAAATGACATTCCCCGCAGGTCCTGTCATTTTTTATTAAAACAAATATCTTTTTTGCTCTGAAAAACAAAATCCCCTCGCCAATCACTCTTACTGTAGCAACCGCAAAATCAATTCTGGAACTGAGTTCGCCTGCGCCACCATCGAACTGGACGCCTGATAGACAATATTATCCTTCGTATAGGTAGTGAACTCTTCCGCCATATTCGTATCGCGAATCTGACTCTCAGACACCGTCATATTCTCTGAAGTAACACTCAAGTTATTATGTGTATGTTCCAGATGGTTCTGTGCCGCACCAAAGCTCGCCCGGATATCTGCCACAGCCTCAATCGCTTCGTCAATCTTAGTCACAGCTGCGTTAGAAGCGGGTAATGTAGTAAAAGTAGTATCCTTCAACAGCAATGCTTCACTGCTCAAATAATAGCGAGGCACATCCAAAGTCTCATCTCCCGAAGCGCCGATCTGCAAGGTGATATCATCCCTTTTTTGTGGCGGCACATAATCGGTTGGCAACGCTGACGTTGCATCAAACAACGGTATCTCATCAAAATCTGACGTCTGTCCAATCCGATCGATCTCATCTAAAAGCTGCATTCTCTCTGCATCCAGATTCTCCCGCGCTAATGTTGTATACGTACCATTCGCCGACTGAATCGCCAAAGTCTTCAATCTTCCCAGCATGGAATGCACCTCAGATAACGCCCCCTCTCCTGTAGACGTCATGCTAATCCCATCATTGATATTCCGCATGGCCTGATCCAGAGCAGTAATTTGATTCCGCATTAACTCAGAAATCGCCAATCCTGCCGCATCATCCCCCGCCCGGTTAATACGGTATCCGGAAGAAAGTTTCTCCAGCGACTTTCTCATCTTTCCCTCTGTAATTCCCTTATTCCTGGAAGCGTTAAAACCTCCTATGTTATTCTGTATGACCATATCCGCTAACCACCTTCCATCAATACAACTCTATCTCACGGCCTTCTGTAAAAGAAAACCGCATTCTCATTCTTTAACCTGTTGACTATAATATCGGCAGGATTTCCAGGTTACATAAGGGTATCTCAGAATTTTTTTTGGATTTCACATTTCTCTCATATTTATAAAGAGGCGCCCTGTTTTGCGGTTTCGGAATGTTAAAACATCTAAAATTCCGGCAAATGCGAAACAGGGCGCCTCTAATTTCAATATTATTTAGATAAGCAGTGGCAAAAGGTACGCCAAGGAAGAGGGGAGAGAAACAACGGAAAACCGTCTGCTCCTTTTTCCGTTTTCGAGATTAAGAATTCCTAAAACCCCTGAATTTGGCGTTGAAACGAAAATATACAAACTCGCTCCGCTCAGACAGTGTATATTTTCGTTTCAACGCCAAATTCAGGGATTTAAGGACTTCTAAATCTCTGCAAAGTCA